>JANRME010000367.1:0-39000 GCA_033761835.1 Saprospiraceae bacterium | reverse complement strand
AATATTTCGAAGCACGGCTTTAAAATTATAATTTTTTTATTTCTTACTTTAAGTTTCTGAAAGATGATTTTTACTTATTCAATTCCATTATTCTAAAGTAATTGCAACATTTCCTTTTTTATGTCCTTTCTCAACATAAGTATGTGCTTCTGCAATCTGCTCTAAGGTATAGGTTTTATCAATAACTGGTTTCAGCTTACCTGTTTCAATTAGTTCTTTAAGAAAAATAATATCTTTAGCATTATGGCTTATTATACCAGTCATTACTTTCTTGCTGCTTGTCATTGAAGTCCAAAAGCCTTGAAGCATCTCTGACATTCCAGCCGCACTTAAAATCATTACCCCATTTTTGGTAAGTGACTTTAAACAGCGGGAAACCGATATTGTTTTAACCGCATCAAAAATCAAATCATAGATTTCACCGTTTTGAGTAAAATCCTCTTTTGTATAATCAATCACTTTATCAGCACCGATAGATTTCACCAAATCAATATTTGCTTTGCTGCACACTCCGGTTACAATTGCCCCATACAACTTTGCTAATTGAACTGCAGCACTTCCAACCGCTCCCGAAGCACCCACTATAAGAACTTTTTGATTTGGCTTTATCATTGCCTTTTTGATAAAATGCAATGCTGTAACTCCTCCAAAGGGAATGACGGCTGCTTCATTGTGTGCAATACTAGCAGGTTTCAATGCCAACGATCCATCTTCTGGAAGACAAATATATTCTGCATAAGCACCAAAACTCATATCAGTATGACCAAAGACCTGGTCGCCAACTTTGAAAAGCTTAACGTGGTTACCTACGCTTTCAACTTCACCCGAAAAAACACTACCTAATATATTAATTTTAGGTTTCAGCAGTCCAAAAAACAACCTGACTGCAAACGGGGCAGCTTTTCGTAATCGCACATCACCCGAATTAACTGCTGTTGCTTTAATTCGTAAAAGAATTTCTTTGTCCTTTGGTGTTGGCTTAGCTACTTCTTTGATTTGGAGAACTTCTGGAGAACCATATTGATTATAAACTATTGCTTTCATTTTCTCTTTGTTTGTTTTGTTTGAAAGTTAACTACTAACAGATAGATGCCAACAATTACATCATACGTAAAACAAAAATAGTCGTAATTAGGAGGAAGTAAATCTGAATTTGCAAATAAGGGATATAAAAAATCCCATATTCCGTGAAGGAAATAACCTGCAACCAAAAACCAGTAATTCTTTTTTATTCCGAAATAGGCTAACGACATAAAAAAGAGCGCCTGCAATCCGCTTAGCATCGCAGTGTTAATTTCTGTCCACGTATATCCGATGTAGAGGAAACCAATACCCATAAGGATTAAACCGTAGACAGTGTTTTTGTCAACTCGCTTTAGAAAGGTGAAAATCAAAATTGTTATCAGGCTCGATGATAGACCTATAAGTACTGCATTCATGCCGTTATTTTTTAATGGGTTTGATTTGTTTGTCTTTGCTTTTATTTTTAGGTGGCACTTTATATTATTTTTTAATGGTGATGATGGATATGAGTTGGCGGCTTTTTTTCATATTGTTTACTGCCGTCAATGACATCAAATGTAGCCATCATCCCTGCTGCATGGTGTTCAATAATATGGCAATGATACATCCACGTCCCGGTGCGGTTATCAGGCATCCAGGCAATCTTTATTGTACTCTTAGGTTTTAAATTATAGGTGTCCTTCCATGCCTTGTATGCAGGCGCTTTGCCATTCTCTTCAATGACCTGGAAGAAAAAACCATGCAGGTGAAAAGGATGATCCATCAGGCTGGTGTTCGATACTTCCCATACCTGCAATTCTCCTACCATAACAGGTTTGTCATTTACATGCATCATTCCGTTTACCAAAAAGCTCATTCCGTCTGTTAAACTTGGACCAACGGAGAGTTTTATTTTTCTGTTTACCCCTGCATCTTGCGGAGCCAGTGGTTCAATCATTCTTAAGGTTTCAGGTATGAATGCTTTTGATGATTTGTTTTCTCCCACTTTTACAGTGGCAAAGGTCTCCCGCTTTGCTGTTAAGAAGGTCATTCTGTTATAAGCTAACGATTCAATGGCAAATGTTTCTCCTTCTGTGAAAGAACCTGCTGCAATGTCTATACGTTCTCCAGGCGTTATTAACACTTCAGTGACGGTTATGGGATGTTCTAATAGTCCACCATCTGATGCGATTATTTGAAAGGCTTTGCCACTGAGGTGTAACAAAAAATATCTGGCACTAGATGAATTGATAAAGCGCCATCTTTCTGTCTGACCGGCATGCATATTGATAACAAGGTTTTCTTTCCCGTTCAGTAAAAGTGTATTGCCCTGACGTCCATCATGCCTTTCAACCACGCGTGGGAGAAACCAAGCTGGTTTTGTAAATTCATTATTTGCATTCAGCTTCATATCATCAATCATAAAAATCTGTTCACCATCCACTACAGGGTCTGTTTCACCATCTACTATTAATGCTCCGTACATGCCTCGTTCCATCTGAACGGTTTCGTTGGTATGAGCATGATACCAGAAAGTACCAGCATCGGGTACGACAAAACGATATTCAAAAACTTCGCCCGGTTCAACAGGCTTTTGAACGCTGTCCGTTCCATCCATTGATGCGGGCAGACAGGTACCATGCCAGTGAATAGTGGTCGCTTCACTCAGTTTGTTGGTAAGGCGCACAACCAGCGTATCTCCAGCATTTGCTCTTAATGTAGGGCCGGGGAGTTGCTTGTTGATCCCCCATGCTTCGATGGTTTTGCCGGGAGCTATTTCCCAGCCAAATACACTTGCTTCAAAATTATATTCAACTACTTTTGATTGACTCTTCATTTTATTTGATTTTTAAACGTTTTGAGTATTATTTAAATCTGATTCCACACTTTCTGCATATCACTTCCCGAGGCTGGTGACCATACCAATAGTCCATTATTTTTTTAATATTCTTTGTAATTGCCTTGTCGTTTTAAATCCACATTTTGAAGCGATATACTCAATCGTGTATTCGGGATTATTCAGCATTGTACTGGCATATTCTTTTCGCAATAAGGTTAAGTATTCCAAAACAGTAGAACCCGTTTTTTCTTTGAAAACCCTACTCAGGTTTCTCGGGCTCATACCCACATGAGCAGCGAGTGATTCAATGCTATTTTCTTTAGAAAGATTCTCTATAAGGTAGTCTTGCACTTCGTGTACCTGTGGATTAATGTGATTCCTATAGTCCAGGTAAATACTTTGTTGTTTATGTTTTCCACTTCTTCGGTGATACACTACCAGTCCCCTTGCTACTTTATGTGTAAAAAGTGCACCTTTTAAATCCTCAAGAATTGCCAGCGCCAAATCAATTCCGGCACTAATGCCGGCGCTGGTGTACACATTATTGCTCTTTACATAGAGAATATCTACTACTACCTTTGCTTTTGGAAATTGCATTTGCAATTCATTCACCCTTCGCCAATGCGTTGTACATTCTGTGTTTGTTAATAATCCGGCATGACCTAAGGCAAAAGCCCCATTGCAGATGGAACAAACTGTTATATGGTTATCAGAGCATTCTTTTAACCAATTAAAGAATGCTCTTTCTGCCTTAAAAGAGATGCTTCTAACGTATTCAAAATGCATACCAGGTACAAAGACAAAATCGCCTTCCTTTAATTGTGCATCTTTAAAATGTGCAACATTTCCAAATCCAAGACCTGATGTACTGACAGGCGTTTCCTGGAATTTATAAAATTCAATATCCACTTCGAAGCCATAAAATTTAGCTTCGGTAAATACCTGGGCCGGACCAGCCAGGTCAAGTAGTTCAACGGTAGGGGGTATGATAAATGCCATTTTTTTCATAATACATTTTTTTATAATAAGAAGGCAATCATTTTATTTTTATTCCAAAACCTAACTCCAGGGCAATATTATCCATGTTGCCATCTAAATATAAAATGTTAGAACCTTTAGTAGGCCAAGGATATAATGGCACATACATACGATAAGTGAAAAAATATTTTTTCCACCCCCGCTTCAAGCTATACATCAATCCGTAGTCGGGACTAAATGCCGTGATTGTAGAGCCGACCCGGTCAAAACGCTCATCATCCAAGGTTTCCTTGTAGGTGGTGTACTTAGCTCCAACCATTAACAAAAAAGTATGAGATTGTTTTTTTGAATATAATGTTGTGCCCACACCAAATTTTTGGTTTATTGAAAAGTTGTAATTTGTTTTTACACTATTAAAATATCGTTGGGTTATGTTATTAATATTAAAGGAGGTGTGTGAAGCAAAGCTAAGATGTTTACGCGGATTCCATTGCATTAGATTTGTAACAAGGAAATCGGTACCAAAATTTGTATGGATCCCAATGCCTGGCTCAATAGTTAATTGCCGTAGGGTTGACAGTTCATTTGTAATCACTGAAATGTCTTTTTGAGCGATCCCATTGGCGCCAAATAAAAGTGCAATCAGGAGCATCAGATATTTTATTGCTTTCATGTTTATAGTTTATAAAGATTTTAAAAATTGATGCATCCGTATTACCTGTTTTGAAAATAATAGTCCAATCCTTTGACAATGTTTGGATTCTTTGAACCCATGTGTCCCAAATTCTCCTCCATATTCTTTTCTAATTTAATATGGGTATAATTATCCTGAAGAATTTGATAAAAAGCTTCAAAAGGAGCTTGCATCCTGCCGGAGTTTTCTGTTTCACCTATTCCCATAAATACCAATTGCTCCCTGTCTTTATTTTTATTCCGATGATCCTTTTCAAATTGCAACGAAATCAGGTCATCAAACCAAAGAGATGGGCTTAATAAAATGTAGTTGCCAAACAATTTACTATCGGTACTAAAAGCATAAGCCCCAAACAGCCCCCCATAGGAATGTCCAAGGATTACACGGCTGCTCCGGGCAGTATCCACACTCATATTCTCCTCTATTGCAGGAATTAATTGGGTTTTAATAAAATGCAAAAATTGCGGGCCACCACCCGTTACGGCACTAACTTCTGTAGGTGTATAATCTATGCTTCGATCCTTTCCATAGCCGATACTTATTACCACTGCGTTTGTGACAGCAAGTTTGTCCGAAATTTCTTTACACTTGTTGGATACGAAATCGAAATTTTCTTCCCCGTCTAAAACATAGATGGAGGCATACTTTTCAACGCTGGGATTGTAATCGGTAGGCAACCCAACTTTGATGTTGTAAGTTGCTCCATTAGCGATTGACTGTATCGTAAATTCATGCGTCAATGCAGGGTCAAATACTTCTTTTTCACAGGAACTAAACAAGGAAAAAAGCATCATTACACTTGCGATTGTTCCAACTCTTTTTAACATTACTCCATAATTTTTCATAATCATTTTATTTATTTTGTCATAATTGACGATACAAAGATGGAGTATGCCAAAGCGTAAAGAAGGACAAGATGAGGTCAGAAACGGACAAATAGAACAGGTCAGCAGAAAATATAGGATTTAAGTATTCTGATTTATCTTTGTTTACTCTAACAAAAACGCCAATTCTCCTCTTGAAAGGCGCAGGGAGCCTGAGCCTTCGATGATATCTTCTGCGAGTTGAGTCTTGCGCTCTTGTAATTTTAATATTTTTTCTTCTATGCTATCTTTTGTAATAAATTTCAGCGCTATTACATTTTTATCCTGCCCGATGCGATGCGCGCGCGCGTTGGCTTGCTGCTCAGTAAATGGATTCCACCAGGGATCAAGGATAAATACATAATCGGCAGCGGTAAGATTTAGGCCCGCGCCGCCGGATTTGATAGAAATTAAAAAAGATTGTACTGCGTCATTTTCCTGAAATTTTTCGATTTCGGCTTGGCGTTGTTTTTGCGTCAGATCACCTACCAGCCAAGAGAATGTTTGATTTTTTGCTTCAAAATCTTTGCGAAATAAATCAAGATATTTTACAAAAGAACTGAAAATCAACGCTTTGTGCCCACTTCGGCGAATGACGTCCCATTGCTCCAGCACTTCTGTGAACTTGCCGCTTTCTTTGTCAAAATCGGGTTGAATGAGCTTTGGATGGTTGACCAACTGACGAAGTTTGGTGAGCGTTTGCAATACAACTACCTGAAATTGAGGATTATCTGATTGAAAATTATCCAATAATAAATTCCGAGCTGCGGATTTTTCTTTCTCGTAGAGTTTCTTTTGCTCGGGTTCCATTTCGCAATAATGCAGCGACACGGTGAGCGGCGGCAGGTCTTTGGCGACTTCTTCTTTGGTGCGGCGCAGCAAATAAGGCGCTACAAGCGAGCGCAGGCGGGCTTTTTTATCTTCATCGTTGCGCTTTTCAATCGGCGTAATAAATTCGCGTTGGAAAAAAGGGAAACTCCCGAGTAAATTGGGATTAATAAATTGCATTTGCGACCACAAATCCGCCAGTGAATTTTCAATTGGCGTACCGCTCAAAGAAATTTTATGTCGTGCATTTAATTCGTTGGTCGCTTTAAAAACCTTGCTATCTTTATTCTTGATTTGTTGACTTTCGTCTAATATAATATATTCAAATTCAATCTTTTGTAATAATTCTGCATCGCGTAATGCCGTTTGGTAAGTGGTCAGCAGCACATCAAAACGAGCCAAGATTCGAGCATCTTTATGACGTTTATTTCCAATATGTTTGTAAACCGAAAGGGAAGGCGCGAAACGCTGTAGCTCCGCTTCCCAATTGAATACCAGCGAGGCGGGCAGCACGATCAAAGCGTTCAGCGGTTGTAAAAAATCAGTATCTGAGGATCGGAACAAACCCAATTGCTGTCCATTATTCTGAGCATTTTCTTTTGGTTTTTGGGCCTTAGCGTGCAGCAAAGCGGCGATGGTTTGGAGCGTTTTTCCAAGACCCATATCGTCTGCAAGGCAAGCACCCAGGCCGTTTTGGTACAATTGTACCAGCCATTTTACACCATCCAGTTGGTAAGGCCGCAAATCTGCTTTTAATAAGGTAGATACCTGAAAATCATCTAATTGATCGATTTCTAAATCCGTGTTTTCTTGCAAACCGATCTCCAACAGCAACATATATTGACTTTTCTCCAAGCGTAAATGATCGCCATCTTTTTTGGCAAATTGCGCCAAGCCTTTGTATTTGCTCATCCACTCTTGCGGAATCAGGAAAAATTCACCGTTTGGCAAAGGATACAAGCGATTTTCGTCGCGGATATATTTGGCGAAAGCCAGAAAAGGAATCCTAAACTCGCCAACTTTTACTTCGCCGTAGAGATCAAACCAATCGTTTTGTTGTTGTGTATCAAGCTGAATATGAGCGGGTTGTAAATATAAATTTTGCCCTTCCAATTGCGGCGGCACAATTGTGAAACCCGCTTCTTCCAGTTTTTTGGAATATTGCGAAAGCCATTCCAAGAGATAAAAAGCATCTTCTGTTTTTTCTGCTAATTCAAAATAACCATTGCCATCGCTGATTAAACCAAATGTTTCCAGCTTTTCCAACCACTTGGCTTCATAACTAAAATTGCGAATAACCTTAGATATCTTGATTTCGTCACCCTCTGCAAATTCAAGCGTTGTGCGCTGTTCCTTCAAGTCCCGCCAGAGAAAAGCCGCGCCAGGATACAACATTTTAGCGGTGATGCCCCATTCATTGCGCAGCCAATCGCGCACAGGTTCTAATTGACAGCCCAGCATTCGTTTATGATAAATAATATCAAAGCCATCGGCCTGAATATCAAGGGTGGAGACCATTCGCAGAATAAACTTCTGAAAATACGTCTTGACGCTGGCTTGCGGAATATTAATTTCTTTTTTACTCAGGAAAGGCTTGACCATATTGCCATTCACGTGCGCAAGGCGATAGAGTTTGTCATCCACCAGCACCCAGGCGGGCGTATTCGTGACAGGAATGATCGCGTGTTTATGAATATGCCAGGGACCTTTAGAATCCGATAACCAGAGCCGATAACGCACACCCTGCTCGGTTTTTTCAAAATATAAATTGGGTTGCAATGCTTCACTGGGCATTTCCAATAAGAAATCATTCACCAGGATTCGGCGCTCTACATTCCAGCAAATCGGCAATTGGTATTGCGCTACGCGGGTCAAAAATTCATCTAATTTTCTATGTATAAAAGTTGTAATACTTCGCTCTATTTCTTCTTGCGAAAGCAATTCAGACAAGGGTTTTGGCGCTTTTTTAGGCGGGCTGAATTTTTGTTCTAAAGCTTTGGGTTGCAACTGCTCGATGAGACTAAATAATTGTTGCCGCAAAGGCGTGAGTTGCAGCCCGTAGCCATCAATTGTTTGCGGAAAGGCTTTTTGCTGAATATGCGCCAATAAACCTTCGGCATCGCGGCTAGCGACGTAAGCTTCCGGGAGATAGAGTCCTTCAACGACCGGGAAAAGATTATAAATAACTTCAAACTGCTCTGTGGGCATGAATTTTAAAATTGGAAAGCAAAAATAGGCAATTTGAAGCGGATCGTTATAAACGTAATTAAAATCCTGGATTTACTTTTTCTGATACACTTTTACATAATCTACCACCATCTCCTGCGGAAAAACAGTCGTAGCATCAGGATAACCCGGCCAATTGCCGCCAACTGCTACGTTTAAAATCAAGTGAAAACGCTCGTTAAAAGGGTAATTTTCAGGCTGTAACATATTCGGAATAATGCGCTGATAAATCTGCTGATTGTCGAGTAGCCAAATTATTTCATTTTCTTGCCAAAGGAGTGAAAAAACGTGAAAATCATCTGAAAAATCGCCTTTCGGCAAATAATATCGATTATTATCTAATTTATTATTCGGCCAAGCTGGGCCGTAGTGCACCGTACCCCAAAGCACATTTGGCTCATGCCCAACGAGTTCTACCAAATCGATCTCACCACTTTTGGGCCAGCCACCAAAAACTTCATCGGTCGGTAACAACCAAATAGCCGGCCAAATCCCTTGTCCTTTGGGCAGTTTAGCACGTACATCTATTCTACCGAATTTAAAATCGCGCTTGCCTTTGGTGCGCAGGCGAGCGGAAGTATATTCTTTATTATTTTTTGATTCTTTTAGTGCGGTGATATAAAGAAATCCATCTTTAACAGATACATTTTTAATATCATCGGTGTACCATTGCCCTTCATTATTGCCCCAGCCGCAGAGGTCTGGGCAGCCGTCGCCGAGTTGGTATTCCCAACTTTTCAAGTCAAGCGTATTATTATCAAAATTTTCATCCCAAACTAAATTATAAGCTTCTATTGGAAATGGAGATGGCTGATTTTCATTGGATTGGCTAGCGATATCGCAAGCAACAAACCCCAAAAACAGTAATAAAATTATTATATATAGTATCATATTGATCTTTATAATGATTTGAAATAATTGATTTTACATTTTATTTATTCGACATTTGAACGGCATCATTTCGTTCTAATAATTTATTTTGTGCAGTACCTTGTTTAATGACCAATAAAGAAGGGCAATGCTTTACCCAGGTACTATGCGTTTCGATAATTTTTTCCCACTTAGTTTTATTAATAATAACCAAATCGAATCCATTTAAAAAATGCTTGTCCAACAATTGTCTTTCCAGAACCTGTACATTTAAAGGTACCCAATATTCTCGGAGCTTCTCAGCAGATTCTGACGATAGATTTAAAATAGAAACTTGTATGGAGGGTTTGTTCTCGTGAATTAAACGAATATAATATAATAAAAAATTATCATTTAAATCATAATAAATAACTAATAAATTATTCACTGATTCTAATCCCCGGTCACTAAAAACTAGCGTGTCGCAATCGGTGACATTTAGAATACGCCCGATCTTACCTCCCAACAAATCATCGTTGAACAGTGATTGAGCAGCACCCAGCAAAAGGATGTCTGGTTCTTGTTCTTTTGAAAAATTAATAATTTCATCGGTAACATCTTCCGTAGCTTTATAAAATGTGTTGAGCGAGACATTTCGTTTTTGGGCCTCTTGTCTAATAGGTGTAAAACTTTCTTTTTCAAAGATTTCCGCTTCTTCTGGAAAAATATCATAATGCGGTGAAATGTGCATGGCCGTATATTCTATCTGCGACTTTTTTTTGCTGGTAAGCATTTCAGATAGTCGTAAAAGGCTTGCGCCCATTTCTGGTTTGCCGAAAGACATCAAGACTTTACCAAAATAAGTCGGTATTTTTAATGATTTTTCAGGCAAAAACCGATTTATTACATCCAATCCAGGCCCTGTCATAAAAGTTGTAACCAATGCCATAATGACCATCATAGCGAATATCTCTGGACTAAGTACACCAAGGTCGTAACCAATATTTAAAATAATCAATTCCATTAGGCCTCTGGCATTCATCAGAACACCTATGCTGAGTGCGTTGCGCCAGCTTTGCCCTACAAATCTAGCCGAAAGTGCGCCGCCACCTAATTTGCCCAATACGGCTACACCAACAATTGCAGCACATACCACCCAATAATTGGATTGATCGAGTAAACCAATTTGTGTGCGAATACCAGTAAAAACAAAAAATAAAGGCAAAAATAATACTAAGGCAATATCTTCAATTTTATCTGCAATAATACGCTTAAAATTGCTGCCATCAGGAATGATAACACCCGCCATAAATGCTCCAAACAAAGCATGAATTCCAATCACTTCGGTCATCCAGGATGAAACCAACAATATAATAAAAATTAGCGCGACAACCGAGCGACTCACCATTTCCTTGGAAGAATAGCGCTCTCCAATTCGTTTCATTAATGGTTGTAATATGTAAAACATAAATATTACATAACCGATTGATAATAAAAAAGTAATTAATGCGGGACCAACCGCCCCTGCTTTAACAATAGCAATCACCAAGGCTAACAAACACCAGGCAGTTACATCATCTACAGCAGCGCAGGTGATTACCATTGTCCCTAAAGATGTGCGTGTCAGCCCGCGCTCTTGCACGATACGTGCCAGTACTGGAAATGCCGTAATACTCATGGCGATACCCATAAATAGCGCGAAGGCTAAGAACGGTATATTATCGGGCGCAAATTGTTCATAAATAAAATATGAAAGTATGACCCCCAGAAGGAAAGGAAAAATAATACTGGAATGACTGATAACCAATGCTTCGTGTGCTTGCTTTTTTAAAACACTGGTATCTAATTCTAAACCAATGACAAACATAAATAAAATTAAACCAATCTGACTTAGAAACTGAAGATTGTTCAAAGATGCTGCTGGAAACAAAAACGCAGATACATCGGGCATGAGCCACCCCAAAAGAGAGGGCCCCAACACAATACCTGCCAGAATTTCTCCGATTACTGCGGGTTGACCAATCCGTTTAAAAAAAATAGTAAAAATTCTTGCTACTATAATAATAACTATAATTTGAAGGATCAAAATGCTCAACGAATGTTGAAGGTTATGTGTAAGGTCTTGCCATAAATTACTTTGACCTTGATGGATAATGCTGTTATTTATAACTTTATTAACTTCCAACAATTTACCCCTTTGCATACACGACCATATCAGGAATCCAGTAATTCCAATTGTTGTGATATAAAACCATAAATTTTTACCTTTCATATTTTATTAAATTTCTCTGTAAATAAAACTCAATACAATCAACCTATACTGGAAAATATTATAATCTTGGTAAAAAAAACAGTTGTTTTCAGAAAGTAATAAACTTTTATTTTTAGCGGAGATTAATCTTATAGATGCTAAAACCTAACACCAGATAACAGCATGTCTTGAAATTTGAATTTATGCGTAAGTTAAGAATAAGATTTTGAATATTACCTCCTACTTCTATCAAAAATTATTGCCCAATTAATACAAATGCCGACCAATAATAAGGATGATTGAAACGATCTGTGCGGATCATATTTAATGGGGCATGCCGTAGCAGATTGTTTATTAACCTTTTTTAACCTTATTTCAAGAGCGATTAACCTGTTTTAAATTTGTCCTTCACTATTTTTGAGCCTGAATTTGAATTAAAATTTTAAACATTGGTAATAATCCATTTACAATGAAAAAGGTCACTCGACTCTGTTTGTTTTTTCTACTTGTAAACACCGCCCTACTTGCGCAAAAGTATAATCTTACCGGTACTTTGCTGGCGGATGACACTTCTGAACCCTTGGTATCAGCTACGATTATGCTGTTGAATCCTACGGATTCTTCTTTGGTCAATTTCGGACGCTCCGAATCCAATGGCACTTTCGTGATTAGAGGTTTGAATGCCAAAGATCCTTATTTACTGCGTATTACATTTTTAAGTTACGAATTATACGATCAGCAAATACCCGCAGGCGTGGATAAAAATGTCTACGATGTGGGCACCATCCGCATGAAACCTGCGAGCTTGACACTTGGAGAAGCGGTAGTGACCGGCGAACATATTCCCGTACAAATCAAAAAGGATACTATCGAATTTAATGCGAATGCCTTCAAAACTCAGCCCAATGCGGACGTGGAATCTTTGCTCAAGCAACTCCCCGGAGTTGAAATAGAAAGCGATGGTTCGATTAAAGCGCAAGGTCAAGATGTGCAGCGCGTTTTTGTGGATGGTAAAGAATTTTTTGGGAATGACCCTAAAATTGCCACCAAAAACTTGCCGGCCCGCGCCATTGATAAGGTTCAAGTATACGATCGCAAATCGGATCAAGCCACTTTTTCCGGAATTGACGATGGCGTACGCGAAAAAGCGATCAATTTGACTTTGAAAAAAGATCATAAAAAAGGATTATTCGGTACGGTTAGTGGTGGTTACGGCAATGATGATCGCTTTGAAGGCCGACTCAGTTTGAATCGCTTCCGCGAAGACCAGCAACTATCGCTTATTGGCATGGGCAATAACGTCAATCGCTCCGGATTTTCTTTCCAGGATTATATGAGCTTCAACGGTGGCGCGCGCGGCTTGGGCGGTGGCGGCAGAGGCGGTGGAATGCAGATCACAGTGAATACTGGCGGGTCAGGCGGTGGGCTTCCGCTTGATTTTGGCAACAGCAATACCGGTTTTACTAGAACTTGGGCCGGCGGTTTGAATTATAATAATGAATGGAATAAGAAAACTAAATTGAATTTGAGTTATTTCCTCAATTCTTCTAATCGAGACGTAGAGCGATCCCTGAATCGGGAGAACTTTTTGTCCAATGGTAGTTTTAAAACGAATGAAAATTCATTCGGCACAAGCCTTAACGAGAGTCATCGTTTGAATTTGACACTTGAACATGATATCGATTCTTCGAGTAATATTAAATTTACTTCTAATATGGGGTACAGCAAAACCGATCAGAACTCTGAAGCGAATAGCGAAGCCTTTGGTTTAGAAGATATTATACAAAATACAGGGGATCGGATTAATTATTCCAATGGATTAGGCATGAATTGGAATAATAATTTGTTGTATCGCCTCAAATTGGGCAAACCTGGCCGTACGCTGAGCACCAACCTGACTTTTGGCTTGAATGATAGCGAGCGCGACGCCGAACTGGAGTCCGTCAATAAATATTATAATGGTGGCGCTTTATTCCGCACCGATTCTATTATGCAGTTTAGCAATCAGCTTGGTAATACCTTGAGTTTTGGCGGAAATGCTTCTTACACAGAGCCTTTGGGCAAGCGCCGCTATCTGGAATTGAATTATGCTTTCAATCAGAATCAAAACGATCAGGATTATGAAGTATTTGATGTAAATAACGGTGAAGAACAATTTAATGATCAATTAAGTAATAAGTTTGATAATACCACGCAATATCATCGGGGTGGTGTTAATTTCCGCAAAAATAATACAGATTATAATTTCTCTTTTGGAGCGCAAGTGCAACAGACGATTTTAGATGGAAATTTGATTTTGCAAGATGTTGAAATTAATCGTTCTTTTACTAATTTCTTGCCCAGTGCGCATTTTAATTATGATTTTACTTCGGCGGTGCGTTTGGGAATTGATTATGTAACGAACGTGAACGAACCAAGCATCGAGCAATTATCACCTTTGGTGGACAACAGCGATCCGCTGAATATTTCCATCGGTAATCCAAATCTACGGCCGGAATACGCACATCGTATATCGACTAATTTTAATACGTTTAATGCTTTTACTCAGGTCAATTTATTCGTTTTCTTCAATTATGTTTATACACAAAACAGCATTTCGAATGCACAATGGGTAGATGATAACTATGTGCGCACGACGCAAGCCGTAAATGTGGACAATAACCATCGCTTTAATAGTTCGTTTAATTTCGGTTTTCCGATCAAGCGGCCGAATTTGCGCGCCAGCTTTAATCCAAACTTTACATGGTCGAAAGGATTTAGTTTAATTAATGACGTAGAAAATGAAACAAAACGAATCAATATCCGCAACAGTGTGCGCCTTTTTTATCGCTACAAGGAAATACTGAACGCAAGCGCTGGTGGTAGCCTGAGTTATAATCAAACGCATTATTCTTTGCAAAGTTCACAAAATCAGGATTTTATAAATCAAACTTATGATGCGGATTTTAACCTTAATTTACCTTTTGGATTATCATTCGGGTCTTCGCTTAATTATACTATTTATAATAGCATTAATGATGATAGCGCCGATCAGTCTGTTCCACTTTGGAATGCTTCTATCTCGCAATTTATTTTAAATAAACGCGGCGAAATAAAATTTGCTGTAAATGATATGCTCAATCGCAATGTGGGCATCAATCGAATCGGTGATGTGAATTATTTCCAGGAGGAAATTACTCGTTCTTTAGGCCGATATTATATGCTTAGTTTTACTTATTCATTGCAGCAGCTTGGTGTCGGCGGTGGGCCTATTATTCGGATGACTAACTAAGTGTAATAATGTAATAATAAATATTTAATTATAATAAAGTCGTTTGATTGTGCACAGCAGTCAAGCGGCTTTTGTTTTATAGAAACTTTTGGATATAAAATTTTATATCTTTGAAAAAAAGGATTGTAAATAATGATGATTTCACACGCTAAATTGCGCGAAGATTTACTTGCTCAGCCAGACGCCGCTTTGATTCTGGAAGAATTAACGCAAGTACTGGAAGCCGAAAAGGCCAAAAGAAAGGAATATTATGCACTGGTGCATGAAGATACCAAAGCAGAGTTTATTAATGGCGAAATTATTTATCAATCTCCCGTAAAGCGCAAGCATTGGCTGGTATCAGCAAAGTTATCTGCTCGTCTTATTACTTTTGTGGAGCAGCGTCAATTAGGCGAGGTCGGGGTTGAAAAAGTCTTAATTAGCTTGACGCGCAATGACTACGAACCCGATATTTGCTTCTTCCGCAAAGAAAAGGCTTCCACTTTCAAAAAAGATCAAATGCACTTTCCTGCACCTGATTTTGTAGTGAAAATTTTATCAGATTCGACCGAAAAAAATGATCAGGAAATTAAATTCCAGGATTATGCCGCGCATGGGGTGCAAGAAGACTGGATGATTGATCCTGACAAACAAACGGTAGAGCAATATTTAAATGAAAATCAAACTTTTGAATTACGCCAGAAATTTGTGAGAAGTGGAATATTACAAAGTGTTGTAATTGAAGGCTTTGAAGTAGAAATCTCTGATTTGTTTGCATAAAAAAATCGGCACAACGACCAGCATTGCACCGATTTAGTCGGGTGAAGTTAATAATGAAAATATAATTGTTGTATTGCCTATTGTCCTCCTCTGATTATCATTCTTTGACCACCGCCAGGAGTACCGCCCATTTGCTTCATTTGCTCTTGCACCATTTCGCGGAATTCTTCCTCTGTCATTTCTTTGCCTTTGCTGGGTACTTCCAATTCATCTTTTTTCAAGGTGCGTTTGTCAATCGAGAGCGCCGTATAAACCGTTTCCCCTTCATTAATATCCAATTTCAAAATCAAGCCTGGTAAGGATCCAAAGGTTTCCGGGCCAGCAGCTACAGGAATATCCGTTGTAAACCATGCAGCGATATTGCGAATATCGCCATTCGGATTGGTATCGGTCATCGTCGCTTTCATGCAATTATAGCCGGCCACTTCTTCCATTTCTCCGCTTACTTTCCAAGGCGTTTGCTGAATTTCACCTTTGATCAGAAACTTCTTAGACATAAACTCTCTTTGCTGGATACGCTGTCCCTCTTTGAAATTGTTATAAGTCTCATTTTTAGGGCGCGTCATACGAAATGTCATACCATTGGTATTTGATACTTCATCTGTAGATTCATCTTCAAGATTTTTATACAAAGACTCATTTGCATTAAAAAGCAATTGCATCTTATTAATGCGAAACTCCGGCATCATAGATCTCATATCTTGTCCATTGACCACCAGGGCGTTGCGATGCATATTTATTTTTTGCTCATAAATAATCACGCCTTCCTGTGCCAAAGACAAGCTTTTGCAAACAAGCGTTAGAATAACGAGTATTAATAATTTTTTCATGGTGAATCTGTTTTTTTGACAAAAGTATTGCACCAAAATGATAAGCGGGGTTAATCATCCTTGATTTAAGGTTAATTAAAGTTAAAAGACCGAACATATTGATTCAGAAGCGTGTAAATTTGTGAGAGGTTTATAAAAGTATCAGGCTTAGAGGTGTACAGGCTTCAAATAAAGCAATTAAGCCACAACGCCTAAAGCCTTTAAACCTTTACGCCTATAAAAATATGACTCGACCAAATAAATATGCGATTTCACTGATTTTGATGCCGCTTAGCATTACCTTGCTAATTGCGTTCCAGGTTTTTTGGTTGAAAAAAGTGTACGAAGAACAGCGGGTCTGGCTGCGTAAAGAAGCGGATAATCTCTTTCATCAGACGATTTCAACATTACAGGATTCTATATTTCAAAGTAAAATAATTGCAGAAGTCGATAGTTGCGACACGATTCCTACTCAATTGAAAGGGAATTCGATGGCTGCCTTAAGATTGAGCGGTCAAGCTTCTGCGCTTTATTTTACGAAGGACTCCTTAGGAGTTGGACAGCCTCGATTAAGGCAAAGAATGACCGCATCTGCTGGTCCAAAGCAACAATTCACTACTCACGGAATCGGATTTGCCCAAAATCAAAAACCAAATACCGAAAAAATAAGACTTCGAACACCTGATGGGCTTCTATCATTGTCATCCGACAGTATTCAAGCGGTTCGAGTAAGTAAAACGCTCCAACAATTTATTCTAACCGTCGAAGGAAAAGACAATACTAAAGGGTTTATGATTAAAATTGATAAGGATACATTGACCACACCTTCCGTAGAACGAGCTTTTAGCGAGCGCTTGCGAATTGCCGAGATGCCTATTGCTTTTGATTTGATAAAATTCAAAATACAGGATGTAAGGTTTGACGAAAAGCAATTGTTCATCGGTCCTGTATTGGCGGGCATTCCACCGCGCGATGTTTTTGCAGCGACCCTCCTGGATTACAACGGTTATCTTTTTCAAAAAATCCTGCCTCAAATCCTATTTTCTATTTTTCTTGTGGGTATCACTTCTTTGGCTTTTTGGTTGGTTTACAGAAGTTTGCGACAACAGCAGCGACTGGCACAACTCAAAAACGATTTCATCAGTAATGTAACCCACGAACTGAAAACCCCCATCGCAACAGTAAGCGTAGCGATTGAAGCGCTGAGTAATTTTAATGCTTTGCAAAACCCTCAACTCACCCATGAATACCTCGATATTTCCAAAAATGAACTTAATCGCCTCAATATACTGGTTGACAAGGTTTTAAAGATGGCAATTTTTGAACAAGGAGAACCGGAATTGCGCACGGAACGATTCGATTTTAGAGAGGTTTTACAGCAAATTCTGGACTCTATGAAACTCCAATTTGAAAAATATGCCGCCAGGGTGGATTTTGACTCTATCGGCGCTGATTTTACGGTGCAAGGCGATATGACCCATCTCACCAGTGTGGTATATAATTTAATTGATAATGCCTTGAAATACAGCAAAAACGAACCCGAAATTAATATCAAATTGGAACAGCAAAATGGTCAATTGACCTTTATTGTACAAGATAATGGCATTGGTATCGCGCCGGAGCACCAGACACGAATTTTTGAGAAATTTTATCGCGTTACTTCGGGTGATGTGCATAATACGAAGGGGCATGGCTTGGGCCTAAGCTATGTGGCTAATGTTGTGAAAAAACACGGTGGCAGCATCGCAGTGGCGAGCGAACTGGGTAGGGGAAGTTGTTTTACAGTGCATTTGCCGAGGGGAAATTAATAAAGGCATATATAAAATGTAAAATCACAGCATTTTTAAATATCTCAAAAGGTTCTTTTACATTTTGCATTTAAAATTTTACATTTTGCGGTTTATGGGTATCAAAGTATTTTACGTTGAAGATGAGCCTTTTCTCGGGCGAATTGTAAAGGAAAGCTTAGAGAGCCGCGAGTTTGATGTGCGGATGGTTGCTGAAGGACAGCAAGCACTTCCTGTGTTTCGACAATTCCAGCCTGATATTTGTGTATTGGATGTAATGCTTCCGCAAAAGGATGGTTATACAATTGCAAGCGAAGTTCGCCAAATAAATCCAACCATCCCCATTATTTTTCTGACTGCAAAGACGCAAACCGAGGACGTACTCAAAGGCTTCCAATCGGGCGGGAATGATTACATTCGCAAGCCTTTCAGTATGGAAGAATTAATTATACGTATTCAAAATCTATTGAATATAACAGGAAATGGCTCTGCCAAAACGAATACAGTAAGCAACGAAGCTTTGCCAATTGGGCAATACGAATTTTCACCACTGCGCTATGAATTAAAAATTGGCAGCAATGTTCGTAAGCTCTCGCACCGGGAAGCAGAATTATTGCGTATTCTCATGGAAAACAAAAATGTGGTGGTAAGCAGAAAAGACATCCTCAATGAAATCTGGGGCGACGACTCCTTTTTTAACTCCCGCAATTTAGATGTGTACGTCACAAAACTCCGCGATTACTTGAAAGAAGATAGTAACCTCGAAATCCTTACCATTAAAGGCGTTGGATACCGTTTTGTAGTTGATTAATTGGAAGTCGAAAATCAGAAGTGGGAGGTCGGACAATTTATTTCCGTACATTTCTAGATGGCTGCAAGCTATAAGTGACAAAATACAAGTAGCAAGAAACCAGTAACCAACACCCGATGCCTACCTCATCTTTGGTCTGCGGCGCTTTCCCCCTGGTTTCATTACCATTCCAGCGCCTTGTTGCCCGGCGGCTTTCATTTGACCGCGTTGCCCCATTGCTTTTTCAAACTGTTTATATTGTTCCTTAATATTTTCATCGGTGATTTTCAGCCCTTTCATATTCCGAAAATGCAATTGTGCTTTTTGCCAGTTCCCCTTTTGGGCTGCCAGGTTTGCCAATTGCAATTCGATCATCCCTTTTTCATTATCGGTCGGGAGTTTTACCTGTTGGGCCTTTTTGAGCCACATTTCGCCTTCATCGTTGTTTTTAAAAGCAATTGCCAATGTTCCTTTTAGAATATAGTAATAAGCTCGATTGGTAGGGTAAAGCAACCGCGAAGTGAGGGTTAATTTCAGGCGCTTATCGGCCTCTTCAAACTTCGTTTCCTGTAATAACATCGCCGCCGATTGAATAGTACCCAGCAATAGATAACCCACCAACAGGAAAACGCCGATCAAAAAAAACGGAAACGCATACCAAAATCCAAAAGCAAATGCCAGCGCTACGCCGCCAAGCAAAGTCAGCGCAATCAGCCCCAAACGCAGATAAATATTGATCTGAAACATAATGGTTTATTAAATTTTTGCAAAAGTACAAAGCCTTTTGTTGTGGTAACAATTTCCTGCTTTAAAAGTTAAGCTAAATCAAAAAGGCAGTATGTTTGAACGCTTAGAATAAAAAAAGAAAGCGACATTTGCCCGGAAGCAAGGCCGCTTTCATAATGTTTATACCAACTCAAAATTTATTAGACTTTAGATGGTCTATATCTAAAATCTATCATCTGAAGTCTTAAAATTACTGCCACTGCTTTAAGAAACGTACCGTCTGGAGCTTGTCGCCATTACGCAATTGCACTAAATACAAGCCATCTGGGAAGTCATTGATGCGCACTTCCAATTGGTTGTCGCCTTTCTTAACGAGTAGGTTTTGTTCGTACATCAATTGACCTGTTACAGAGTAGATGCGCAAGTTACTATCCTCGATTTGCGGACGTTCCGCACTGATACTCACTCGAATTCGGTGCGATGCAGGGTTAGGGGCTACATCTACTTTTATTTGGGAATAGCTTTCTAACACTGTAGCAATAGGCGTTTCGTATTGGAAAATTTGCGTATCATCGCCAGTAACTGGCACAGGGAAAGCCACCACCACAAAATTATCTGATAGGTCGAAGCAATCATTTGTCAAAGGATCGCCACTATCTAAATCTTCGCCCACACCCACTTTGATCGTACCCGTGTAAGCCAATCCCCAAACTCTAAGCGTACCCCAAGCGGCAAGTCCTTCAAAATCAACATCTACGCTGTCAATAAACGCAACGATTTCATTGTTGACATTGGTCACTACGTATTGATATTTTACAATCGAAGTATTATTGGACATAAAGCTGAATAACTGCGGCTCGCCCAAATCGAGGTTTGGCTCAATAAGCGTCAAGCTGTCGGTAGTAGCTACCGTTCCGCCATTTGGTGTATCAACGAACACAGTGATAAAGTTTTCAGATGTCTGATAGCAACTGTCTGACAATTGTGCAGAAGCAATATTGTCACTTGCTGTGGCTTCATAAGTGCCAGTGAAAGACACGCCCCAAATTCGATAAATCCCTGGCGCAGCGCCATTAAAATCAATCGCTTCAGAGCTTAGGCTTGGCAATAGGATGGTATTGTTTTGATTCGTCAGTACGTACAGGTAATCGGCATCGCTTGCCTCACTGTCATTCCCCAAAATCACTAAGTCTTCCGATTCGTTGCCACGACAAACGTAAAGCGTGTCGGGCCCTCCCAGATTGCTTATTCTGCCACCATCTACAAGGGTTGAACGATAAACCGTGACAAAATTGGAAGAAATTTCAAAACAACTGCTTGCTAATGGATCACTGCCAAGGATATTGTCGCCAAGGGCTAATTGCAATTCTCCTGCAAATGAAAGCCCCCAAATACGATAAGTCCCCACCGGCAAAGCTTCGAAATTAACGGTATCTTGATTGCTGAATGCCAGCACCACATTATTCGTATCCGTTACAACAAAAGCGTAGCTCAAACGGCGGTTACTGGTCGTTTCAAATATCAAACCCGGTTCATTAGGTGAAGGACAGAACAAAGTGCTGGTAGCGCCATCGGCTGTAGAAATATCACCACCCAATGGACGATCCCGCGAAATGGTGATGAAGTTTTCAGAAACTTGGAAGCACCCAGAAGCAAGGCTTGTCGTTAGGATATTAGCATTAAATGCCCCTGCAAATGCACCTGTGAAAGAGACCCCCCAAACGCGGGTCACACCAACCCCAGCTGTTTCAAAATTGAATTGATTGCCTGTAATCGTGCCTCTGATTTGGTTGTTTTCATTTGTCAATACATAGATGTAATTTGCTTGAGCCCCACTATTGTTGGAGAAAGTAATCACATCAGCAACGCCGTCACCGACACAAGTATAAATCACTTCTCCTGGGCGGTCGGAAGCGATCATACCGCCATCCACTAAAGAGCGATTAATCAGGATAAAATTATCGGACAAATCGAAACAACCATCTGCAAGAGCCGCAGTTGTTATGTTTTCACCGATTTGCACCTGCAAAGCGCCTGTGTAAGATATACCCCATACGCGACAGGTATCTGCATCAATTGTTTCAAAATCAAAGCTATCCCCTTCGGACACCGCTAACAATATATTGTTTTTATTTGTAATTAGATAGTTATAGCGCCCCATTGTCGTTGCAACGCTATCGAACGCTATTACATCGGCTTCACCATCGCCAACACAGATTGTAACTGCGGTAGCACCGCTTTCAGTAGCAACTGTTCCGGCATCAGGATCACTGACTACAACGGTCGCATAAGTATCTGAAAGCTCAAAGCAATCGTCAGAAATTGGCACATTGGTCACTACGTCGCCAATAGTCGCTGTAAGTGTACCGGTATAAGCCAAGCCCCATACTCGGAAGGTACCGAGAGAGAGGAAGGAGAAATCAAATTCATCGCCGAAAATGCCGTTTCGGATAATATTGTTTTCGTCAGTAATTACATAAATATAATCGCCACGAGAAGTGCCGGTGCTGTCGAATTTTACAATGCTTGAACCACCTGTATTCAAACAAACGTAAGTCAGGGTATCACCGTTTTCAAGAGTTACGTCACCACCCACAGGCAATTCCCTTGTTATTTCAATAAAATTATTCGATAGGTCAAAGCAATCATCACTCAGCGCAGCCGTTGCCGCGTTGTCGCCGACTTTAGCCGTCAAATTTCCACTGTAAGCCAATCCCCATATGCGATTTGTACCTTCGGTATCGCTTTCAAAATCGTAAGTATTTTCTTCGGTGATCGCTTCGATGATATTGTTTTCATCGGTAATCAAGAATACAAACCCCTTTCCAATATTACCTTCGTTGAAAAAGGCAATGGTATCCGCTTTTCCGTCGGCTGGGCAAGTAAATTGCTGCGTCAGCCCTTCTGCCAGAGCAACCGTACCACCATCTGGCAGTTGATTGGTGACTTGAATGAAATTGTCCGACAGATCAAAACATTCATTGGAAAGCTCCGTGTTTGTTACATTAGCACCGACTGATATGCTCAAATCGCCGGTGTATGCTAAGCCTCTTATACGATAAATGCCTATGGGCAAAGTATCAAAATTAATGGTTGAATCAGGGATAATCGAAATAAAACCATTATTTGCATTGGTCAAAATATAAATATAATCGCCACTAGAATCCCCATTGGTAGAAAGCTGTACGACATCGGCTTTACCATTGCCAGGGCAGAAAATAAGCGAAGTATCGGCGGAAGTCGCAGCAATCGTACCTCCGGTGGTTGCATCTTTCTTAATGAGAATAAAATTGTCAGAAACATCAAAGCATTCACTCGATAATGGGATTTCAAAAAGATTCCGACCCGTGCGTACCGTAGGATTGCCGGTGTAAGAAACGCCCCAAACGCGGTACTCGCCATTGCGTACGCCATTGAAATTCACACTATTACCTAACAGCACTGCAAAAACATCGTTATTCGTGGTCGTAATGACGAAGAGATAATTAGAATTGGCACTGGACTCAAAATCGAAAATTAACTGGCCTGGTGTACTGCTTGCGCCACATACCGCCACGGTGGTGTCACCATTGTTCAGACTAACCATACCACCATCCACATCTTTTCTTATAACGGTAATAAAGTTATCCGATAAATCAAAACATTCGTCAGAAAGTGGCACTAAAATGGCATCATCTCCCACTTGTACATTTAGATTGCCGGTGTAAGAGAGCCCCCAAACCCTATAATTCCCTTGCGGGAAAGTGTCAAAACTAAAGTTGTTTCCTTGGGCAATCGCCAATACATTGGTCGTTTCATCGGTCACGAGATAAGTATAGCTGCTACCAGCGGATGAAGTATTGGCGAAAGCCAGCGGAGTTAATTCGGGTACGCCTGCACAACTTACCGCTAAGGTATCGCCGCTTGCCAAGCTTACCGTAGCACCATCCACGTTTTTGCGAGTGACGGTAATGAAATTATTGGATAAATCAAAGCATTCATCGGAAAGGGTTGCCGTTCCTGCGTTATCAGCGATTTGCGCAGTCAAATTTCCTGAAAATCCTAATCCCCAAACCCTTACCACTGCTGCGTTTATGTTATTAAAATCGAAATTATTTTCATCGCTAATGGCTAAAATCTTATTATTTTCATCTGTAATCAAATAAACATAACTTGCTGTGGTAGAAGTTGTTGTAAATGATAGTTCGTCGGTATTCGTATCACCGATACAAACCGTAGCCGTTTCGCCTCCATTAGAGAGACTCAGCACGCCGCCGTCCACTTGTTGGAAGCCGATGCTGATAAAGTTTTCGGAAAGTTGGTAACAGTCGCTGGCAAGTACTGCCGTTGCTGCGTTTTGGCCTGCTTGAGCGGTGAGCGTACCTGCAAAAGAAACACCCCAAACACGATAATTGCCGACTGGAAGGCTCGCAAAATCAAAAGAGTTTCCGTTGGCAATTGCCAGAATGATATTCGCTTCGTTTGTTACCAAATAAGCATAATTGCCTGCGGTAGAAGTGTTTTCAAAGGCAAACTCCGTAGCTTGAGCCGTATTGAGGCAAACAACAGCGCTGGTATCGCCATTTATCAGACTCACCGTGCCACCATCGGTTTCAAAGACATTGATGGTAGCAAAATTTTCTGATAATTCAAAACAATTATCCGCCAGCGTTGAACCCACTAAGCTTTGACCTTGAGCAATCTGAAGGTTTCCGATATAAGATAAACCCCAAACATGGTATTCCCCTGTTGGGCTATCTTCAAAATCGAACGTATTGCCAAGCGCGATGTTGACTAATTGATTATTGGCATTCGTAATCAAGAAAACAAAATTCTCAGTGGAACTGCTGCTTGTAGAAAAAACTCCAATATCAGATGCTCCATCGCCACTGCAAA
This sequence comes from Saprospiraceae bacterium, assembly GCA_033761835.1. Taxonomy (GTDB): domain Bacteria; phylum Bacteroidota; class Bacteroidia; order Chitinophagales; family Saprospiraceae; genus JADJNW01. The sequence goes on along the minus strand of JANRME010000367.1, from coordinate 14,452 downwards.
AGGTGGCGTCATCGGTTATCCCTTCCAGGCTTACCCTTCCACCCTCTACTGATCGAACGATAATCGTGACAAAATTACCCGACAAGTCTGCGCACTCGCTCGAAAAATTCACGGAATTAATATTGGAACCCAGAGGGACAGTGAATGCACCGCTATAAGATAGACCATAAACCAGGAAACTGTCTTGTGATAAGCTTGCAAAATTGAACTGGTGACCATTTATGAAGCCCAAAACATTGCCTGTGAGGTCAGTAACGAGGTAAATATAACTTTCAACCGAAGTTGAAGTATTTTTAAATGACAAGGTATCGGGAGCATTGTCGCCTCTGCAAATTGCTGCGGTGCTGCTGCCATTTGTAAGGCTTACGATACCGCCATCCACAGATTTGCGGGTGATCGTAAGAAAATTGTCCGACAGATCATAACATTCACCGGAGAGTGCCGCCGTTGCTGCGTTATCGCCTACTTTGGCTAATAAAGTACCAGTATAAGACAAACCCCAAACTCGAATGTCTCTACTATTAAGATTCGCAAAATTAAACGTACTCCCGTTGGCGATTGCCAGGATCACATTGTTTTGGTTGGTAATCAGGTAAACATAGTTAGAACCGGAGACAGTAGAAGTATTAACAAAGCTGAGTATGTCCGATAGACCGCCTTCCACGCAAACCGTTGCGTTACTGCCGCCGCCCGCCAATCTAACCATACCTCCATCCACTTCTCTTTTGATGATTTGTACAAAATTATCAGAAACATCGTAGCAATCATCAGAAAGTACGGCATTGTTAATATTATCGCCAATCAAAACTTTCAGTTCGCCTGTAAAAGATACACCGTACACCCGACAGACGCCTGGCGCTGTCAAGCTGAAATCAGCATTATTGCCATTTAGAATCGCAATAACGTTGCCATTCTCATCCGTCACCACAAAAGCATAAGGATTGGTGGTTGTACCCTGACTGGTAAAAGTCAATATATCGCCGCTCAAGTCTTCTGCACAAATGGTTTTGTTGGTCTCCCCTGTAGTAAGGGATACCGTTCCGCCATTGGGCATAGCTCTTGTGATTGCTACAAAATTATCGGAAAGATCAAAACAGCCACTCGCAAAAGCAACTTTTGTGATGTCATCACCTACTTTAGCTCGAATACTTCCGATATAAGATACGCCCCAAACGCGCACTTTGTCGGTACTTAAACTTTCAAAATCGAAGCTGTTAGCATCATTGGTAAAAGCCAGGATAACATTATTTTCATCGGTGATCACATAAGTATAAAAAGGATCAGAACTGGTATTGGTAAAAGTGATTACATCGGAGTTGCCGTCGTCGCGGCAAGTAAACAAAGAGCTACGCCCATCGGAAGTAGCCACCGAACCGGCATTAGGAACAATACTTCCTACCGGGATAAAATTTTGCGTCAAGCCATAGCAAATATCTGCCAAAACAGAATTGGTAGCATCCTGACCTACTTCAGCGAGAATATTACCAAGATAAGCAAATGCCCAAACGCGCAGCTTGCCACCCCCCAAGCCCTCAAAATTGATGGTGTTGTTGCGACTTACTCGCAGAATGATATTGTTTTCATCTGTCACTAAGTATGCGAAAGGTTGTGCGAAAGGCGTTACTTTGAAACGCGCTTGATCAGCAATACCATCACCTTCGCAGAAATAAAGTTCCGATTGTCCACCGGAAACACTGATTGTAGCATCCTGAATGCACCACCCCGGTCGTATTTGGGCAGTAATGGCACTACCTACATTCAGCAGGATAAAAAAAAGTAACGTACTTTTTAGTCTCATAAAAAGAAAATTTATTTCGTTCTTGAAATTATGCCTGAATGAAATGCACTGCATTAGCCAATCTATACTCAAAAGGATGAATTGGATACGGGGGGGAATGCCTCTCTCTGCGGGTTGTTTTATTATACATTCTGTAAAACAATAGCCTGGAGTTGGGTCGTACCAAAAACCCTGCTAATTTATTATAAATTTTTCGTTATGAAAAGCGCTGCCACACATTTTCTTTTCAGATATCCGTTTTTTAATTGTTACAAAAATAATCGAACAATTGTAACTCCTTCGTAACAAATAATTTACATATTTTCGAAGTTAGAAGTTACTTCAAAAAACATATAAGAAATTTTTTTCAAATATTGCCATAAAACTGCGCTATCGCATTTTTTCTTATTCCAGAAAAAAATATGTAGTAGTTGGACTTTTGAATTGAAAATTTTATTCCTATTTTTGAGAATCAGAACATCTAAAGAATGGCTTCTCCCCCACACCATTCGTTGTGCCCAAGTTCTTCTCATAATAAACATACTGTCGGGTTGCTCTATCGGCAAAAGATCGAACCATCTACTCACACAATTGCCTTGCTGTATTTCTTAGCCAATGTATGCTTATGCAATACCTATTTAGCTATATGCTTTTGTGTTTATTGAGTATGCTGGCTTTCCGCCGGGATACCCTTGATCCTTTGCCTGACCCAGAAACGCCGATGACTGGTATTCGTACTCAAAATGGCTACAGTACTGAATCGTTGGTGCGCGACATCTTTGCGAAAGGCACTTGTGACAACATCAGTAATATTCGCTCTATTGGCAATCCTGATGGAATCGGTTATTTTGAAAATGGAGAAAATACTATTGGAATGGATCGCGGTATTGTGATCTCTACAGGGCCTGTTGAACACGCTGAAGGACCTAATCAGGAAAACGATAAAAGTGGTACGCTTGGTACTGCTAGCGGTGACTCCGATCTGGGTATGTTCATCAACGAGCGCGTGCTGGATGTGGTTGGAATCGAATTTGATTTTGTTCCGTTGGATTCTTTTGTGACCTTTCGCTATGTATTTGCTTCTGAAGAGTACTGCGAATTTGTAGGCAGCGTCTATAACGATGTATTTGGCTTTTTTGTAAGCGGGCCGGGCATTGAGGGGGAATTTTCTAATAACGCTAAAAATGTGGCACTGATACCAGGCACCAATGATTATGTGGCTATCAATTCAGTGAATCACGATTATAATTCGCAATATTTCATTCGCAATGAACTAGAACGCGACTCCCGTCAATGTGGCATTGAACCTTATATTTCGCCACACCGAAACAATATAGAATATGATGGTTTTACGACGATTCTGACAGCTGCTTTGCAATTGACGCCTTGTGAGACTTATCATATCCGATTTGTGATAGCCGATGTAGCTGATCGATATTATGATTCTGCCGTTTTTCTTGAAGCGGAGAGTTTTAACATTGGCGGAAAAGTGTTGCTAAATGCCGAAGCCAAAGATGCGAACAAAGCGACCGAAGGTTGTCAGGATGCTTATTTTGTGTTTGAACGCGATGAAAAAGAAAATCAGGAAAAGCCTTTAACCGTTCAGTTTAAAATTTCCAACGAAAGCACAGCGATAGAAGGCCTTGATTTTGAACCAATTCCAAGAAGAATTACTATTCCTGCTCGTGCCAGCAAGGTGCGACTGCCGGTGAAAATTATCAGCGATGGATTGACAGAACGGGATGAAACCCTGAAAATTGAATTGGACATACCTTGTGCTTGTTATAATGGTAGTACTACGCTTATTCTGACTGATCCGCCGCCTATGCAAGTCGATCTTCCCGACATCAACATCTGCCGAAATGGCTTTGCCAAACTCACGCCCAGAGTTAGCGGAGGGATTCCGCCATATTCCTATCAATGGAGTAACGGAGGACTTACTTCGACGCTTGAAGTAGCAGCTGGAGCGGCGAGGACTTATACCGTTACTGTCTCTGATAATTGTGGCAATAGTTCAGTGGATAGTTGTGCCATTCACATCATTGAACCACCTAATGCTACTTTAGAAGGGTATGAAAAAATTTGCTTTGGCGATACTGCCCAGCTTACAATAGGCTTGCAGGGCCTTGCCCCTTGGGCAATTACTTACACTATTAATGGCATTCCACAACCTATGATTGAAAGAATTTGGAATGCTTCTTTCCCTTTATATGCTGTGCAGGATGGCATTTATAAAATAAAAGCCGTGAGTGATGCCAATTGCACAGGTATCTCAGAGGGTTACGCTGAAATCGAAGCTGTCACTATTGATATTGATTCCGAAGTGCAGGATGTAAGTTGTTTTTCGGGTAATGATGGGCGCATCGTGGTGCGTCCAACGAGTGGTCAGCCACCATTTCGATACCAATGGGCACAAAATAATTTGAATGAAGCATCGCGAGATAGCTTGAACGCAGGAGTATACTCACTTTTTGTGACCGATTCAATGGGATGCGAAGGAACTTTCTCCATCGGAGTTGCGGAGCCGGAACCGCTTTTGCCAGTGGTGTTTGATTGCGAAGATTTGAAGGATGCCCGATTTGAATTTACCGCTGAAGGTGGTACAATGCCCTATCATTTCAGTATTGATGGGATTAATTATGTCGATCAGCGTTTGTTTAAAGAATTGATGCCAGGTATCACCTACCAGTTGACAACCCGCGATGCCAATGGCTGCAAATTGCAGCAATCATTCACCTTACCCCCGCGCTACGAGCGCATGGTCGAATTGCCTACAACGATGAAAATTAAGATAGGGGAAAGCTACGAATTAAAGCCCCAACTGAATATTTCCGAAGCATTTGTTGCCAATATCCGCTGGCTGGGAAATGAAGATTTGAGTTGCATTGATTGCCTGAACCCACGCATTAAAGCTATTCACGAAGGTGCTTACACCATTCGAATCACCGATATTTTTGGTTGTACAGGCGAAGCTACCATTCAAATCAAACTCGACCGAAACGTGGATGTATTTATCCCATCTGCGTTTTCACCCGATCAGAATGGCGTGAATGACCGATTTACCATCTACGCCAACGAACAACAGGTGAGTGAGGTACTTTCCTTTCAAATATTCGATCGCTGGGGCAATCAATTGTATGAAGCGCATCATTTTCCTCCCAATGATGAGTCAAAAGGCTGGGATGGACGAATCAACAACTTGGTGCCCAATGCTGGTGTATTCGTGTACGTTGTACAATTGCTATTGGTGGATGGCAGCGAAGCCACACGTAAAGGGCAAGTAGTGCTGGTGCGATAGTTTACTCGCTGCTTGCCGCCCAATCCCTTGTCCCCCAATCCTCCTATCGCCTTATTGCCCCATCCAAAACGACTTCCATCTGACAATCTCTTCTGTTTTAAAACCCAAGTGATTGTAAGTGTCCTGACCGAGACGGAAGCGCATGACAATTGCTCCTTTCTTTGCAGAAAATTCTTTTGACATAATGAAAAGGCAAATTAGATTCATCACTTATCTCTGTATTTCGGTTCTGCTATTCCTAACGGCGTGCATTGAAACCGAAATAATACCGGAAGTACTTGAACCCAAATTGAACTTAACACCCAAAAGCGCCAGCATGATGGTTGGTCAAACGACTCAATTACAGGCTAAATATACCGATGAGCAAAATGTGGATCGCTCCGATTTACTGCAATGGCGCAGCAATACACCGGCCATCGCAGAGGTACAAAATGGTGGTTTGGTCACAGCCAAAGCGCCAGGGCAAGCCTGGATCGTAATATTCATACCTGGAAAAATCGCCGACTCTACTTTAGTAACGGTGGTTGCCAATGCAAATGCGGTTACCAAAGTAGAAATCACAGCCCCTCAAAATGTAGTAATTATTGGCGCAACGATACAATTTGTGGCTTCTGTGTTGAATGCCAGCGGCGGCGCCATTCCAGGAAAAACCATTATATGGAAGAGCTCCAATACTTCGGTGATGAGTATCAATAATGCCGGGCTTGCCTCTGCCAATGCCGAAGGCAGTTCCCAGATTACGGCGACCGTAGATGGTGTCAATAGTGTACCTTTCACAGTAACTGTCACTTCGGTTACTGTTACTTCGCGCAGTGGCAATTTTCAGGGAAATATGTCTTACTCGGTAACTGGTACAGCAACGTTGACAGCAGGCAAACTTAGTTTTGGAAATAATTTCAAAAGCAGCAACGGCCCTGGCTTACGGGTGTATTTGGCAAAAAATGCTCCGGCGGTGCTTACTGCTTCCAATAGCGTAAAACTTGGCAATTTGAAAAATACCTCAGGCGCGCAGGATTATGATGTACCTGCTTCGGTCGGACTAAATGATTTTGACTACGCAGTTATTTATTGCGAACCTTTCAACGTGCCTTTTGGCTTTGCAAGATTGAATTAAAAGACTTTAAATGTTAATATAATGAAAAATATTATTTTTGTTATCATATTCATTTTTATATACCTACCCCAATCCTATGCCGGAGGCTGGCCGCAGCCTCAAGGCGGCGGATTTTTTAAATTGGACTTCAGTTTCATTCGTGCGCGTGAATATTATGGCATGGATGCCAATATTTACAATATCAACGGCGCTGGTACGCGATTGAGCAATTACGTTACCTCTTTTTATGGCGAATATGGCATTACAAGTAAATTAACAGTCATTGGCTATGTGCCATTTTTTGTGCGAAATACGGTGAATGAAGGGGTAGGGGCGCTTACAGGCGAAATTTTACAACCGGGATTGAAGAATAATTCCATCGGCGATCTGGATCTGGGTTTGCGTTATGGGCTATGGGCAAAGAATCGCTGGTCGGTAACAACCGCGCTATTCTTGGGTTTGCCGACGGGCGACTCCGAAAATGAGAATTTGCTTTTCACAGGCGACGGCGAATTCAATCAACAACTCCGCCTCGAAGCGGGTTATGGCGCTGATAAATGGTACGCTACAGGCTATTTCGGTTTTAATAATCGCGCTGAGAATTTTTCAGATGAACTTCGGTTTGAATTGGAATTTGGGCATAAATTTATTGACAATCAATTGATTGCAGGCGTGAAATTTTCTGGCACACAATCATTAAACAATGGCGATCCGACAGGCAGTGGTAATGGTCTGTTTTCCAATAATGTAGAATTCCTTTCTCCGCAAGCGTTTCTGGCATATGAATTCAAAAACCAAATCGGCATCAATGCGCAAGTGGCAGGCGCAATGAGCGGCCGGAACGTCCTGGCCGCGCCAGCTGTGTCGGTTGGCGTGTACTTGAAATTGAATTGATGTTTAAGATGTTATCTTATAAATGATTCATGACCATCCCGAAGCCACCATGGGTTTCGGGTTTTTTATTAAACAAAGTGAATAAAGAAATATAATTAATTTTAATTAAAAATTGAATTAAATGGAGTTGTTTGAGAATAAAATTTAACAAGTATTTGGTTATCAATAAAATAAGTATTCGTATTTCACTGTTAAACAATTTTGATGATTGACTATTAAATAAATAAAACTTTCAGCTATTGACTAAAAACTGTTCAATTATTTAAATATCTAAATTAGCCTTATATTTAAGTCGTTTTAAAAGAAATCAAACCCTTGGGGCTATTCTAAGATATGAAAAGAACAGGCGTTTTTGTAAGCTACAGCCATCAGGATAAAAAATGGATGGATTTATTATTGGTGCATTTAAAATTTTTGGAGCAGCAATATCAATTCTCGATTTGGGTAGACACCGACATCAATCCTGGTGACGAATGGAGAAAAGAAATCGCCTACGCGATGGAATCGGCTCAAGTTGCTATACTTCTGGTTAGCGCCAATTATCTCGCTTCCGATTTTATAAATAATGAAGAATTGCCTTCGCTTTTGACGGCTGCAGAGAATGAAGGCGCTATTATTTTGCCTTTGATTTTAAGCCATTGCATGTTTGCAGAATTTGAATCCTTGTCAAAATTCCAATCCGTTAATCCTCCAAATAAACCGCTGATTGAGATGCTGGAAGGCGAAAGAGACGAGCTTTTTGTGCGCGTTACCAAAGAAACCAAAAATGCTTTAGTAAATATTCAACAAGTAAATACAGTAAATAATAAGCAAAATGACATCGAAGAGGAATGGAAGGACGCCTTGGCGAGAATTTGTGTTTTGATGTTATTAAATCAAACGGGTACTGCCTTTGGAGGGTATAATATTTCTGATATTTATAAATTATCTAATATTAAAAGTAGAAAAAGAATTTATGAAGTTGTAAAAGAGATGGAGAATGCTATGTTCATCGAAAAAAATAAGGTTGGAAAAGTAACATTTTGGAAGCTTACACAGAAAGGGAAGAAAATCGCGGAAGAATTTTATGATATTTTATTACTTCATGTAAATATGCCTACATAAAAAAGAAAGGCACACAAGCACTACTCCATTTTTACGTCCGGAGCGGACGGGTGCATAGTGAGCCTCTCTAGAAATGGTTTTAGGTTTTTTAGGGTCATTTTTAAGCGCCTCAATGACAATATCCCTGTAGGATTTGGTCTATGAAACATTACATAAAATTCAGCTGGAGGGCTGTGTCGCGTGTGGTCACGCAGGCCCTTCCCAGGCTCTGGTTCGATTCGATAGAATGACCAGAGGCGACAAATTACATCTGCCATAACTCAAGATTTTGATGGTTAAAAAATCGTATAAGGTTTTCATATACAAATATCTAAATCAGTTAAAAATATGCCTATCTCAAAAATAGACAACTGCATAACGCAGATCATATTAAAAAATTACATTTTTAAATGTAAAATATTTGTTAAGAAAATATTCCTACTAGCTAAAAGCACAAAATATAGTTTGTACTGCTCATTTTTATAGCATAATATTATTCTGCATCCTTGAGATTCCTGCTATTTAAAACAATTTTTTGTTCAAAATGCTTGAAAATTTGCAGAAATGAAAATTTGAATTAACTTTGTGACGCAAAGTACTTTTATGGAGAATTCTAAACATTTTGATGACCTGGGGCAGATTCGTTCTATTATGGAGCGATCGACCAAGTTTTTATCGCTGAGCGCCTGGGCGGCAATTCTGGCAGGCGTGTATGCGCTGATTGGAGCTTTTTTTGCTTATCGGCTCATTTATTTTGCTCCGGTGGTGCGTTATCGCGCGATGACCGAAAGTTTATTTAGCCCCGAGGTCTTACCTTTATTTTTTGATGCAATTATCGTTTTAGCATTAGCAGTCGGCACAACCGTTTGGCTCAGTTATCGCAAAGCTCGGAAAGCAGGACAAAAACTCTGGACGCCAGCGGCCATAAGGGTTTTAGTCAATTTTTCGATTCCTTTAGTCACTGGAGGCCTCTTTACGCTGGTTCTTTACATGAATGGTTATTTTTCTTTAATCGTTGCTTCTACCTTGATTTTCTATGGTTTGGCGCTGTTGAATGCCGGCAATTTTACATTTAGTGATATTCGAAAGCTGGGTATGATAGAAATATTAATAGGGTTTGCAGCAGCGTTATTTCCGGGTAAAGGTCTGTTATTCTGGGCATTAGGCTTTGGGGTTTTGCATATTGTGTATGGCATTATTATGTATTGGAAGTATGAACGATAAAGGTTGTTTAAACACAATCAAACAACGTGAAAGAAGTATTACAAAACTTAGATAAAGCATTTGAAAACAATATTCGCCTGGCCATCATGTCTGCCTTGATGGTGAATGATTATTTAGATTTTAATGCACTGAAAGATTTATTAAATCCATTTAATATTACCGATGGTAATTTAGCGAGCCATATTAAACATTTAGAAAATGCAAATTATATAAGAGTGGAAAAATCTTTTGTGGGTAGAAAACCAAATACGAAATATTACGCTACAACCCAAGGTCGGCAAGCTTTTGAGCAACATTTGGCAGCATTGGAAAAATTATTAAAAGGGATATAATAAAATTTTTTTGTATTTAAACTTTGAATTTCAAAGTACTTTAAAATTTAGTAATATGGAAAATCAAGAAACATCTAGTTTTCAGCGCTTTAGCAATTGGCTAAAACAATCCTTATTCGTCAAGCTCGCGGCCATTGGCTTTTTGATCTTGATCTTAATGATACCGAATGTAATGATTCAGGAATTAATTTCCGAGCGACAAAGCCGCCAATCAGAAGCCATCAGGGAAGTAAGCAGCTCCTGGGGGGCGCCCCAAACCATTATTGGGCCGGTGCTCACGATTCCTTACAATCGCTGGATACAATATGAAGATGGCAAGCGCAATGCGGTACGTGAAGTTGCTCATTTTCTGCCACTTAAATTGGAGGTAAATGGTGATGTAATGCATGAAATTCGATAGCGCGGTATTTTTAATGTAATATTATATCAAACGGAATTAACATTAACTGGAAACTTTGAACAGCCCGATTTTACTGCTTTGCACATCGATCCGAAAGATGTACTCTGGGAGCAAGCTAAACTATCGGTGGGCGTTTCTGGTATGTCCGGCATTAAAAATATGATCGAATTGGACTGGGATAATAATAAATTTCGCATGGAACCCGGTACGGCAGAACCGACGCTTTTGGCTTCCGGCATAAGCATCGAAGTGCCTGTAAATATGGAAAGTACAAATTATAATTTTTCGATACCTCTGAAAGTAAACGGAAGCGATTTTCTGCAATTTGAGCCGGTGGGCAAAGAAACCAAAGTGAATCTGCAATCAGACTGGAATTCCCCCAGCTTCATCGGCAATTTTTTACCAGATCAACGCGAGATCAATGAAAACGGCTTTCGTGCGAATTGGCAAGTGCTTGACCTCAATCGCAATTACCCTCAAAGCTGGCAAAACGACAATTTTAAATTTGGAGAATCCGCATTTGGTGTGCGCCTTATTCAGCCGGTGGATGAATATGCCAAGAACAATCGCTCTGCGAAATATGCTATTTTAATTATAGGTTTAACCTTTTTAATTTACTTTTTCTTTGAAACTTTACGCAAATTTCATATTCACCCCTTCCAATATTTACTAATCGGCTTGGCAATCAGCGTATTTTATTTATTATTACTTTCTTTATCCGAGCAAATCGGATTTAATTATGCTTATTTAGCTGCTGCGCTCGCCACCATTGGGCTCATCACTTTTTATAGCGCTTCGGTTTTAAAAATTACACGTTTAGTAATACAACTGGCACTTTTATTAATCGCTATTTATGGCTTTATTTTTGTCATTTTACAATTGGAAGACTTCGCTTTATTGGCGGGCAGTTTGGGCATTTTTGTAGCGCTGGCAGCCGTCATGTTTTACTCCAGAAAAGTGGACTGGTATAATTTGGGTGTAAAAGATGAAAATTAATATGATTTTCAATTATGTTTAAACGACATCAAATATCGCTGATTGCCAAAGTAAATGATCGGGAAGATAAAACATCGCTCCGATACTATCTTGCACTCATTTTATTATTTATTCCTGGTTTGTGCTTTGCTACATTATTATTAATATTTTATGATCATCCTCGCATGGCAATTCAATATAAATTCCCATTTTTTCCATGGCAATTTTTCCTAATAGGAATATTTGGAATTATTGCAACAATAGGAGGCGTTTTGGATTGGAAATTCCATCGAAATCCACTGAATATGCGCATTCCTCCAAAGGAAAGAGATGCAGAAGCGTTGGCGCTTGGTGCGGGAGGATTGCCTATGTTCATTTTAATGTGGATAGCAATGCTGAGTTCAAAACCTATCATATTTCTTATTCCCATCATAACTGTACTGATTTACACGACAGTTATGATATGTTATGATGAATTTATTTTTCATCTCAAAAGATGTGGAAAAACAGAGACGATCTATCACAGGATGCTGGTTTTTGGAAATGGAATTGCCTGGCTTGCCTGGTTTCATTTTATTTATTATTAAATGTATGCTTTAATATTATTGACATTAAGTCAACATATTTTTAAACACCAACCGCAATATGCGGAAAGATTAAAATGGAATAATCTATTTAGTATTGGCGCAAGATGGATGCATGAAAGGCTCTGCGAAATGAGAGGCAGCGATCAAGAGTTTGATGAAGTTATTAATTTTACTTATTACGGAGTATTAAAATACAGCATCAGCATCGCGGGGCTTGTCATAGCGCTTTATTATTTAATAAAAGTAAACATCTTTCTTGCGCCTTTGGCAATATTATTCTTTTATTTTCTGGAGGTTCACTTTTTGTTTCTTTTTCCATTACTTATAGATAAAGTGAAACGACCATTATTAAATAGTATAAGATTAGCGTATAAAATTGGTATCATTAGAGCGGTTTTTAACGTGCTTCCAATTGCAATTTTTATGCTTTTGGGATTATTTAATTACAAAAAGCCCTTGTATAATTGGTATATTGGCTGCTTAGCCATTTTATATTGGTATCATTACGAAGTAGAAGGTATAATATTTAAAAATTTATAATATTTTAATAATTCAAAACCACTGTTTGAGCCAATTTTCCATTTATAAAAGTAAGCATCCATATTTTACCGAATTCTGACTCGTGCAACTGGCGATAACGCTCTTCACCAATCAGTAGATTGACCAAAGTAGGGGTGGTGTTAGAATGGCCTGCTACCAAAATCGTTTTTCCTGCTGATTGGCGCAAAGCATCTGCAAATGCTGGCAAGGCGCGCGGATCATATTCTTTAGTGACTTGACCTCGTTGGGCAGCGATAAACTGAATGGTTTGCTGGGTTCTTTTGAGCGGAGTTGAATAACATTCATCTATTATTAAGTCCGATAATAAAGATGTAAGGCGTTTGGCACGCTCCATGCCCGCTTCCGAAAGATCAGGATTCCTGGGGTCACTACTCGTTGTTGGTGCTTCTGCATGGCGAAACAATATAATGGTAGTGGTTTCCTTGCTAATATTTTGAGCAGGAAGTAAATAACTAATAAATAATAATGAAATTAAGAGGCTAATCTTCATGATTATGGCATAATTTGATGGAATATTCTTGCAAGGTATAAAATTGCGATAATATTCAGTGGTTTTGTTTATATTTTAGCAGGATCATATAAATTGGGTCATTGCGCGGTCGGTCGCATGAAATGTTTTAGTACCATCTTTCACTTCCATCATTATTATATTTGAGCTTTAAAATAAGTATAAATTCACAAGGTTGAAAATTTCTGCACTTTGACTTCGTCAATACGGGCAGGTATTGCTATTTTTGCCAAAATTAAGCGAAAGCATGAATCTGCTGATAAAGCAAGCCAAAATTCTTGATCCCAACTCTCCGCATAACGGTCATACGCTCGATATTTTTATTGAAAATGGAGTTATTCAATTGATTCAGGCGGATTTAAATATTGAAAATATTAAAATCTTTAATGCTAAAGGCGCTTGCGTATCGCCGGGATGGATGGATGTGGGCGTGCAGGCCTGCGATCCAGGATTTGAATATAGAGAAGACCTTTATTCTGCGACAAAAGCAGCAGCAGCAGGCGGTTTCACGGCGATTGCGATTCAACCTAATACTGATCCGGTGATTGACTCTAAATCGGAAGTTTTTTATATTAAGAAAAACACACAAGGGTTTCTGGTTGATTGCTACCCGATTGGCGCGGTTTCTGAAAATTGCGAAGGCAAAGATATTACCGAAATGCTTGATATGCGATTGGCTGGCGCTTTAGCTTTTTCGGATGGACGAAAATCATTGCAGCATAGTGGTTTGATTTTGAGAGCTTTGGAATACGTTTTACCCTTTGATGGCATTATCATCAATCAGCCTCTGGACAAAGCTATTGCCGGAGATGGGCAAATGCACGAGGGTATTGTGAGCACTATGCTTGGACTGAAAGGCATTCCCAATCTTGCAGAAGAATTGATGGTGGAGCGCGATTTACATTTATTGGCATACGCCGGTTCGCGTTTGCATATTGCCAATGTAAGCACGGCGGGTGCTGTAGCTCGAATTCGGGAAGCGAAAGCGCGGGGCTTACGCGTGACAGCTTCGGTAGCAGCGTTGAATTTGTTATTTGAAGATGAGGCGATTGCAGAATTTGAATCCAATTATAAAGTAATGCCACCTTTACGCGGTGCGACTGATCGTGATGCGTTAATTGCTGGTTTAGAAGATAATACACTTGATTTTATTTCATCAAATCATACTCCCGTTGATACGGAGGGTAAAAACCTGGAATTCCCTTACGCTGATTTTGGTGCTATTGGTTTGCAAACTGCATTTTCAACAAGTTGGACAGCATTACAAAATAAATTATCGCTCGAACAATTGATTCAAAAATTAGCGATTCAGCCTCGTAAAGTTTTTGGATTGGATGTGCCTCGCGTCGAACCTGGGCAAATGGCGAATTTAACAATTTTTGATCCTGACAAAAAATGGGTACTTCACGAAAGCGATATTCGTAGCAAATCCAAGAATTCGCCTTTGATCGGAAAAGAACTCATTGGCAAAGTTTTAGCGATTATAAACAATCTTCAATCGGAAATTTTCGTACATCCATAGAAAAATGCTTGGCATTGCCAGAATTTCTTCTCATTTTGTAGGGCATAAAAAAATTTCTTAACCGACTTTAAACCAACAATCGTATGAGTACCTTAATGAATTCGGTTTCACCTCGTCCTACTGGCGTGAGATATGGGTTAATTGCTTCTGTTGTCCTGATTGCTATTGCATTGATTTTTCATGTAGGCGGTCTGATAG
>JANRME010000366.1:0-15523 GCA_033761835.1 Saprospiraceae bacterium | reverse complement strand
CTTTATATGACATCATTAACCCAGCATTATTGCCAGAATGGGCGATCTATCCTATACAAATATTGAATCTATTCGTTTTGGCATTTATTTTGCTGGTAGCATTTGGACTCAATCAAATTGAAAAGAAGGGCGTACAACGCTGGATACCTTTTGTACTCGGCACTTATGGCACCGGCTTGGCAATTTGGGCCATTTTTGTTGTATTTTTTGTATTTTTGTAGTACCTTGAGCTTGCAGATAGTTAAAAAATATTTATATATTTGCAGCATCATTTCTACAGCCTAAGCAAATCATGTTATTCTCCCCCACCGAAAATTTGATTATCAACGCGTATTTGGTAATAAGGTGGATGCCGAAAAACCTAGGAACAGAGTAGGCAGAATTACTCTTAAACCCTTTCACGATGAAATCTTTATCTTTGAATCAAATGTCTAACATTGAAGGCGGTCAGCGTCTGCGTAATGGCTATGGCTACTGCGGAAGTGCTCTTAGAATTACTGTTGCTGGTTATCTCTTGCATAGCCCGCTGGTGTTCTTCTTTGGCTTGTTTGCTGCTGCTCAGTTCTGCGGCCACGGTGGACACGGTGGTGGCGATGACTCTTGCGCATCTTGCTAATCCTTCGTGTTAGTTAAAAAAAAAATCCCAGTTTGCAAATATTGTTGAGCTGGGATTTCCTCTTCTTTTCAGGCATTATCCCTCCAAATGTTCCTATCTATGAATCGTTTCCAAGAATATCATACCGAGCAACGCGATGCCACCGACTGTGGCGCTGCCTGCCTGCTTTCTGTTTTAAAATATTATGGCAGTAATGCACCATTAGATCGCTTACGCGAATGGAGTGGCACTTCCACTACCGGGGCGACTTTGCTGGGATTATATCAGGCTGCCGAACGCACAGGGCTTGAGGCGGAAGGCTTTGAGGCGGATCTGGAGCATTTAAAATCGATCGATAAGCCTTGTATTCTTCATGTTGTCAAAGAAGAAAGTCTGCTGCACTTCGTAGTTTGCTACAAATACGATGCTGCGTCCAATACTTTCTTGATCGGCGACCCGGCCGAAGCAAATGTAAAGAATTTCTCTCCAGAGCAATTGGAGTCGATTTGGCAGTCAAAAACATTATTATTGTTAAAAGCAACACCTGATATTCAACCATCTGAAAACGAGAGTTTTTGGAATAAAATAAAATGGATATATGATTTCATTAAAATAGATTTAAACCTATTACTCACATCCTTTACATTAGGTGTTATTATTTCTGTGCTGGGCTTATCGGTGGCTATTTTTTCACAAAAACTGGTGGATGATTTTCTACCAAAGGATGATACAGTGCGCTTGGTGGTTGGATGTGCATTGCTGTTATTTTTATTATTAGTCAAAACCTTATTTACTTATCTGCGACAGCTATTTTTATTGCGCCAAAACAAGGATTTTAATATCAGAATCCTGGAATATTTTTATCAATCTTTACTTTTATTGCCCAAGCCTTTCTTTGATTCCCGAAAAACGGGTGATTTGATTGCCCGCATGAATGATACTTCAAGGATTCAACAGACCGTAGCTATTGTATTTTCAAGCCTGGCGATAGAAGTCGTCATGGTCATCGCAGGAATGGCGGCGCTGTTTTCTTATAGCCCGAATATTGGCTGGGTGGCCTTGCTTTGGCTCCCGATTTTCACTTTCATCGTTTATCGTTTTTACAAAAAAATACTCAACGCGCAGCGCGAAGTGATGGTGAGCTACGCACATAATGAAAGCAATTATATCGATACGATCCAGGGCATTGGCACGATCAAGGTGGCGGGTAAAGAAAATTTCTTTTCCAGAATTACACATCAATTTTATGAGCGATTCCAGGAAGCGCGCTATCATTTAGGTATCACAGGGCTTTCGTTTGCGATAAGCGCCGAAATAGCGGGCACTTTTTTTGTTGTTGGTATTATTATGTATAGCTCTTTTTTGGTCTTGGGCGGTAGCATTTCTATCGGTGCGGTCATGGCCATTGTGCAACTCATCGGTATGGTGATGGCTTCTGCCGCCAGCATTGCCAATGCAAATATCGCTTTGCAAGAAGCTAAAGTTGCGCTCGACCGAATGCAAGAATTTACAACGCTTGTGCCGGAATACAAATCCGAGGAAGAAGCACATAAACAGTCATTTACAAATTTTAATTTTTTACAAGTAAATAACTTGGATTTCCGTTTTACAGGGCGTCCTTTATTACTGGAAAATATCTCATTTGAAGTTCGCAAAGGCGAAATTATTGCTATTCTGGGTGAAAGCGGCTGCGGAAAAAGTACTTTATTACAAATTTTACAACGATTTTATATTCCTGAAAATGGTAATATTATATTAAATGACGCCCCTTTAGAATCTTATTCTATTATCAATTGGCGTAAACTATTAGGTATTGTCCCTCAACAAATTAAATTATTTAACGGGCCTTTATTAGCGAATATTTTATTATCAGAACCCGAAGAATTAAATGAAGAAGACCTGGTTGCTTTTTTTGAGAATTATGGATTTAATGAGTTTTTCCAGAAATTTCCGGCAGGCTACGAAACAGTCCTCGGCGAAACTGGTGTGAACATCTCCGGCGGGCAGCAGCAAATGGTGGCTTTGGCCAGAGCTTTATATCGCAAGCCCCAATTATTACTATTAGATGAAGCAACTTCCGCGATGGATCGCAATACCGAAAGGCATATCCTGGATTTGTTACAAAAATTACGCCCGGAAATGGGCATTATTTTAGTCACCCACCGCATCAAAACCGCTTCGATTGCGGATCGCATTTATATTATTGAAGATGGAAAAATAGTAGAAAGCGGTAATCATCAGTCGCTTATGCAAAGTAAAAATCTATATAGTGAATCAGTGATGGAGTTGACGGAGCTGTAATTTTTTTCTTTAAAAAATATCTTATTATAATTAAAATTATTTTACCTTTAACAAAAAATAAAAGTCATGCTGGATTTATTATTAATCATCATCGAAGACATTATTAATTCATAGTTTCATTCTTGCATTTTATCACCACCATATTTGTTGCTCCTTTTCATAGGTAAAAGGCCGCTCTTCCCATTGCTCACAATCGGTACAATGCAGCCATAGCAAGGCATCCGCCGGTACATTATCAAATTCCAAGGACAGCCCTTCCGATTTTTTGATACCCAAAGATTTCCACTCATCATTCCAATAAAATAATTGATACGTATTACCCGGCTGAATCTGGTTGCGATCATTCGAGATTAAATAACGAATTTTTCCAATGCGTTTTGGTGTACCCAAATCCAAGCCTACCCATTGATTTGACGAAGGTTCGTCATATATAATACTGTAACCATCAATACCATCGAATGCCCAATCAGGATTGGTCACCGAACCCAAAGCCTGCCCTTCAAGTGGCATTTGATTTTCTTTTTCAAAAAAAGAAAGATCACCGAGGCGCATCAACTGCTCGTCTTTGACGCGAAGCCGCACGTAGCGATACGCTTTTGCGTTTTGGATAGGCAGTTCCCGCCATAAAGTCTTATAATCAATGCGATCCCGATATTGAATACCGCCTGATTTAATGACTCCAAAATCAGGTAAAGCATCTTCAATCGTTGCTAACACTACTGAATTTTTAAAATCGGGCGAATCCGAGCCTTCTATCTGCGCGCCCGTGAGATGATTGCCAAAAGACCAAAATACGCGAGAATATTTTAAAGGATATTTTCGATTTGCTTTAATCGTTTGAGTCTGATTTTCAATGGTTTTGATTTCACGAACGCTTCCATCAAAATTCAAAACAAAAGGATTTCCTGCGGGTTCGTATTTACCATCTTTATAAAACATAGGTAGGTATATAATATCTCGTCCTACATTTTTAAAATGCGCCAAACCTTCTTTATTTATTACGCTTCCGGCGATAGCCGACCAGTCTCCTCTTCTAAAAAGGCATAAATACAATGCTTTTTTTCTTTTTTTATTTACTTGAATTGTAATATCAGCCACTGTTGTATATAATGATGTAACATCCTGCAAACGCGGATTGATCAAAATGCCCGGCATATCCGCTTCTGCAATGCCTACAGCTCTTGCCTGTGCGGCAAAACTGTCCTCTTCAGGCAACAAAGTTCGCCGATACACCTTAGCTGGCTTGGCTTCGCCTTCTTGAATAGCCGCATACGAACCCGGGCTGCTTTCTGCACCCAAAAACGGTTCCGATTCTTTCTCATTCAAAATCAAAGCGTTCCACACGTGCCCCAATTGATGATTGCCCCATTGTGGTACAAAATCCATCGCTACGGGTATGCCCAAAGCCCGCCCGCCATAAATCGCCAAAGCACTCATATCCGAGCAATTGCCACGCTGCCCTTGCATCATATTAGAAAAACTAACCCTACCAGGATAATCTTCTACTTGATCGGTGTAGCGAAACCAAGTCATAAAGTCATCATTCATCGCGCATAATACTTCATCGGAGCGAGCGCCGCGAATCGGATCGGATAAAATCTTGCTATAATGCGCCTGCATTTGGCTACGCCAGTCTTCAGTGCGTTCATTAAGCACTTTATACGGCAAAATAAAATTGCAAAACGTTTCAAAATCAATATTTTCTGCCCCCGGTGCACGCTGCCAGGCTTCAAAGGCCTGATCAATATTTTGAATCAAATATTCAGCGGGCATTACTTGTGCATCATATACTTTTTGAAAGTTATATGAATTGCGCTCTCCAGTAATAGTAAGGATAGAATCCTTGATAGTTTTGAGTTCTGCTTCCGACTGATGAGCACTTTTTGTAAATATTTGATCAAATTGATCCATCCATTCACCAGCAAAATAATGATGCCATTCCATATTACTAATCAAAGCAATAGCTGCTTGCAATTTTAAGCTATCTTCCGGTCGTTGGCGATAATGCATCAACACTTTCTCCAATTCCGGGCGGTTTTCACCTGCAAAACTTAGGTTTTGCTCTAAAGGATCAACTTGTGTTTTTTTACTATTGCAACTATTATTGGCAAAAAACGCAACAAATACAGCAAAGTAGAGTATGATATTACGGATGTTCATTCTTTTGTAATTTTGTTTTTATCCTTGTCTGATGACTCCGATTCGTTTTACGATGATTTTACAGGATTGTTGGTCATTTTTTAAAAAAAATTGACACTCGAATTTTATGCTGCAACTAAAAAAAGAAGATTACAATTGGCAAAGCATTTCGGCGCTGGTCGTTGCGATCTGGTCGGCCGTCATTGGCTTCTGGAACATACAATTGGCGCTGCCTGCGCTTATTGGATTATGGCTGGCGATTGGGATTTCCAATTTAATTTCGCCCGTTGAAAAAAGGTTTCTGCCCCATTTTTATTGGGCTGATTATGCCTTAGCGTTATTATTTATGTTGGAGGTGATTAATTATATTTTTTCCATTTACCGCCCCAATAGCCTCTTTCAGTTTGAAAAGATATTATATTTTATTCTGTTATTTTATACTTTGCGCTTAACTTTTCAAAATAACGCTTCCCGTGATTTAATATTGACAATACTTGGAGGATACGGCGCATTATTATCAATGGGTGCCTTTTTTATTTTTCTTTTATTACAAGTACAATTAAAGGTCGCGGGCTGGTCGGATGCTTCTCAATTCAAAGGTTTATTTAGTCCGTATCAATTACTCAATAATGAATGGGCTACGCTGGCGATTGCCTTTATGGTTTTTCCTTTAGGAATGGGCGCGATTTTTAAGCAATCCAAACTTATCATCGGCATTGGGTTGCTGGGTTTTGCCTTTGCGAATGTGGGCGCGCTTATTAGTTTTTCGCGGGGCGCTTATTTATCACTGGCGTTTTTTTGGATATTAGCAACAATATTTATATTATATTTTCGCAGTTTATCTTTAAAATCTTTATTCATTCCTATTTTAATTTCAGGCGGCTTGATCCTGGCTTTTATGATGTCGAGTATGCAGCCACTTATGACGACCGTGGCGATGAACAAAACCGTGTCGCAGCAACGCAGCACGCAGGGCCGCATGGACATTATCAAACGTGGGCTTTGCCAAGCGAAAGACCATCTTTGGCTGGGCGCAGGCGGTAATAATTATCCGCTTATTAATGATAAATGTAAAATTGCAGAAGAATATCAAGGTTATAGCGGCTTTACAAATAATACTTATTTACAAATTTTATTAGAAAAAGGTATCATCGGATTGGCAGTTTACGCCCTGTTTTTCTTGAGTTTGATGGCGGCATTTTGGCAACAAATTATTGGGCGAACCGAACAACATCGGCGCTTGTTGGCTATTTTGCTTTTTACAGGTTTATTAACATTTGCTTTTCGAGAATTATTTTTTTCTACGCTTTTTTATGGTTCGGGCGCTATTACCATGCTGGCGATACTGGCGGCAGCAGCTTTCCGCAATACAGATCAAGGAAATAAAATCTTTACAAATAAATTTTACTTATTACTTTGGATTGTAATAATCCTGGCTTTTGGTTTTGTTTTTTATAAGAAAAATCAATTTCAACGCGCTAAAAATCAAGCAAATATATGTCTTGAAGCAATAGAAAACGGCGATCAAAAAACCGCCCAATCAGCTATTGACCAGGCGATAAAAATCCATCCTGGCATTGCGCCTTACTACGCATTACGAAGTTTGATGATATTACAAAATAATGATGCAACCGATATAAATAAAAATAAAGCTAAAGAAGACCTGAAAAAAGCATTGCAATTGAATCCTTATGATTCGGGGTATCTTTTTAATCTGGGTTGGTTAGAAAATTCTAAAGATTATATCGAACAGGCATTGACGTTAGACCCTAATCATGTTGAATTGCTAATCTGGAGCGGTTTTATCCAAGAAAACCAAGGAGATACGCTGGGGGCTTTTGCGCAATACGAACGCGCATTCCGTTTGTATCCAGAACTTCTGGGCACACCTTTCTACACTTATTTATTACAAAGTAATAAAGAAAAAGTAAATAACTTGATTAATAAGATCGAATATGATTTACAATATGAAATAAATACCGCTTACAGTACCGTACAGGCAGCGCGATTGGCGCGGATATTATTAGCAAAAGACAGTACCGATGCGGCTAAAAAATTGCTGGATCGTATCATCATAGAGCTTCCTGCATTGAATCGTCCTTATTATCATTTGGCAATGATTGCGCGTAAAGAAGGCGATGAAAACAAGGCAATCGATTTGCTCGAGCGATCATTTTTCCTGGATCGCAACGATTTGCTTGTCAATCTTGAGTTTGGAAATATTTTTTATCAAAAACAATCTGGAAATCGCAGTGAAAATTTGCTGGCCATTTATCATTATAAAAATGTGTTGCGCCAGTGGCTAAGTGCCAGAACCGCCCATTTTGTTAAGTCTGGTGTAAAATATCAAGGTTACGTTGGGCTTCGGAATGATCTCATTAATACAACAATACTGCCTCTTTGTCAACCCAATATAGATGTAAAAAAAGTTTTATTACAACTGGCAGAATTGTACGAACGCATCGAAGAGCCTGAATTGGCCCAATATTATAAAAAGCTTTCGGAAAAAGAAAGTAATAATATTAAAGCTACTGATATCAAGGATTAAAAATAATTAAAGCCCCGGAAGGAGGGCATCCGGGGCTTTCAAAGGTTCATAGTCATGAAGCGAAACAGCGGGTTGCCGTTTCACAAATGCAAGTTACATATTTTTTATGATTTCATCACCAAATTCGGAGCATTTTATCTCGGTAGCGCCATCCATCAATCGCGCAAAGTCGTACGTGACGCGCTTTGAGGCGATACTTTTCTCTACGCCATCGATAATCATATCCGCCGCTTCTTGCCAGCCCATATACTCGAACATCATTACGCCAGAGAGGATTACCGAACTTGGGTTTACCTTGTCCAAATCAGCATATTTAGGCGCTGTGCCATGCGTCGCCTCAAACACCGCGTGACCAGTGATATAGTTGATATTTGCACCCGGAGCGATACCAATACCGCCTACTTGCGCAGCCAAAGCATCAGACAAATAATCGCCGTTCAAATTCAACGTAGCAATCACATCAAATTCCTTCGGGCGCGTCAATACTTGCTGTAAGGTAATGTCGGCAATTGCATCTTTGATGATAATTTCTTCGCCTGTATTCGGATTTTTCATCGTGCACCAAGGGCCGCCATCCAATTCTACTGCGCCGTATTCTGCTTTCAACACTTCATAACCCCAGTCGCGGAAAGCGCCTTCGGTGTATTTCATAATATTGCCCTTGTGTACCAAAGTCAGGCTTTTGCGGTTTTGCTGGATGGTGTATTCAATCGCCGAACGCACCAAACGCTGCGTACCTTCTTTGCTCACAGGCTTGATGCCAATGCCCACTTCCGTAGGTGTTTCTGTGCCAAAACGGATTTTTTTGAATTCTTCCGGAAAAGTCGTTTTCAAAAACTCCATCGTTTTCATTGCCTTCTCGCCGCCTGCCTGGAAATCAATTCCAGCATAAATATCTTCGGTATTCTCGCGGTAGATAACCATATTCACTTGCTCAGGATGACGAACTGGACTGGGAACGCCCGTAAACCAACGCACCGGACGAACGCAGGAATACAAATCCAATAATTGACGAATTGCCACATTCAAGGAGCGAATACCACCGCCAACAGGCGTCGTCAAAGGCCCTTTGATCGCGATCAAATATTCTGAAATATCATTCACCGTTGCATCCGGCAGCCAGCTTCCCGTTTCATTAAATGCTTTTTCACCTGCCAAAACCTCGTGCCACTGAATTTTGCGCTGCCCGCCGTAAGCTTTTTCTACTGCCGCATTAAATACGCGCACCGAAGCCCGCCAAATATCAGGCCCTGTGCCATCTCCTTCAATAAATGGAATAATGGGATCATTCGGCACTACCAATTTGCCGTTTTCAATTTTTACTTTTGTTCCACTCATTTTTTTGTTGTATTTTGTTAAATGATTTGTTGATGTATCGGCGATCTTTGGTCGCCGGAAAATAAACAGCGGTCAAAGTCCGCCATTATTGAGAAATTTTCGCTAAAGGCACGTAAAAGTAAGAATTTATTCCTTTTGCAAAGTTTTGACAAGCAGATTTTGACAGGAATTTTCTTTTTTTGAGACATCAGACTTTAGAGGATAGACCTTAGACGATCTATCCGATGCCTATTACTCAAAATCGTCTGATATCTAATATCTAAAGTCTAACATCTAAATAAAAATATGAATCCATTTTTAGACCCGAACGAAGAACGAATGAGCACCGAGGAGCAGCAGATAGAGAAATCGCTTCGCCCCAAAGCGCTGGAAGAGTTTAGCGGTCAACCAAAAATAGTAGAAAATCTCAAAATCTTCATCGCTGCGGCCCGCCAACGCGGAGAAGCCCTCGATCATGTCTTGCTCCACGGGCCTCCTGGCTTGGGCAAGACCACGCTTTCGCATATTATCGCTTTAGAATTGAATGCCAATTTGAAAATGTCCTCTGGCCCGGTGATAGAAAAACCAGGCGATTTGGCAGGCTTGCTTACGAACCTCGATGAAGGCGACGTCTTATTTATCGATGAAATCCACCGTTTGAATACCGTTGTCGAAGAGTACCTCTACTCCGCCATGGAAGACTACCGCATCGATATTATGATCGACAGCGGCCCCAGCGCTCGCAGTATTCAGATTTCCTTGAATCCCTTCACCCTCGTGGGCGCAACGACGCGCATGGGCTTGCTCACTGCACCGATGCGCGCGCGATTTGGCATCAATTGCCACCTGGATTATTACGATGTAAAAACCCTGGAACGCATTATCCATCGCTCTGCTGATATTCTGAAAGTACCCGTCACTCCCGAAGGGGTGCACGAGATCGCCCGCCGCAGTAGAGGCACGCCGCGCATTGCCAATGCTTTGCTCCGCAGAATCCGCGACTTTGCGCAGATCAAAGGTGACGGCACCATTGATGCAGAAATTGCCAAATATGGACTCTCTGCCCTCAATGTAGATGAACATGGCTTGGACGAAATGGACAATAAAATCCTTTCCACCATCATCCACAAATTCAAGGGCGGCCCGGTTGGCATCAGCACCATCGCTACGGCCGTAGGTGAAGAAGCAGGCACCATTGAAGAGGTACACGAGCCATTTTTGATCATGGAAGGTTATATCCAGCGCACACCGCGCGGGCGCGAAGCAACGGAAAAAGCCTACAAACACTTAGGCGTCGTACCCAAAGGGAGAAACCAGAGCTTGTTCCCGGATTTGGAAATTGAATAATTTTTGAATCATCATAAAATCATCCGACACATGAAAAAAGTAGTATTCCTGCTGCTCCTGGCAGCCTGTGCCCAAGCACAAACACCTTTCATTCAAGAGCTTGCTTTTGGCAAATATCCTGTAGGATTCCAAACATTTTTTGAATACGACGACGCTCGCCCCGCCGTACAAGAGCAAAAGGTCAAAAACAAAGGACGATTGCTGCAAATCAATGTCTGGTATCCCTCGATCGCCGTAGGCTTGCCGAAGGCGATGTCGGAAAAAAAAGAAAAGCAAACACTCGCCTTCAAAGACTACGTGCACCTGGTTGGTAAAGAACTGGATGCTGACAATCCCAACTACAAACAAGATGGCATTTCCAAATACTTTGCCTGGCCCATCTCTGCGGGTACTTCGCAAAGCGATGTGGATGCCTTTTTGAATCAAAATACTCTACTTCGCGCCGTTCGCGGCTCTTCCATTGCCAAAGATTCTTTCCCTCTCGTCATGCTCGTGCATGGTTTTGCCGTCGACTACGCCTTCCTCGGCGAATACCTCGCCAGCATGGGCTTCATCGCTGTACACGTACCCGTGAAAGGCACTACAACTTACGAACTCGATTATGGATTAGAAGATAAAGGCTTGGAAACGCAAGTCTTAGACTACGAATACGCCCTTAAAGTAGTCGCTCAAAACTTCAAACAAGCAAAGACCGCCGAAACCGGCGTCGTGGCATTCAGCTTCGGCGGACAGTCAGCTCTGGGTATGGCCATTCGCAATAGCAATATCAAAGCAGTGGTGAGTCTGGATGGCGGAATCGGCTCTGATTTTGGAGGTATCCTCCTTAGTAAACAAGCTTTCTACGACGTTAATAAAATCAAAGCGCCCATCCTGCATTTGTACAATCCGAACGATCCTTACACCGATTTAAAATGGCTCAATGCCTATAAATCCTCAAAACGAACCCTCGTAGCCCTCAAAAGCGTCGCGCACGGGCATTTCACTTCCTTTGGTTTATTGGATAATCAAATTCGTTACGTCATCGGTAAAAACGAACCCCGCCCCGGCAAAGCCTACGAAGCAATTATGCTCTATACCCAAACCTTTTTGGATAAGCATTTAAAACACAAGCCCAATGACCTTGCAACCCTGCGCCATAAAAAATGGGTAGCTGATTGCATTCAATCTTTTAAAGAGCTGTCTTAGCAAGCCGTTTACCTCCATTTGCATTTTATGGTCGTTTTATTTAGACCAAAACAAGGCATCCATCCACCAAAACAAGGCTTATCCGTAGGGAAATTCGATAAACTGCTGTACATTTGCCTTCATTATAAAACCAAAAACAAAAATAACAGAATGAAAACCACAAAACTCGTCGCAATTGTAATCCTTTTGACAGGACTAAGCCTTTCCGCAAAGGCACAAAGCTACCAAAACGCAATCGGTCTCCGCTTAGGGTATCCCCTGTCGGTATCTTACAAACACTTTTTCAGCGAACAAAACGCAGGTGAAGTTTTCGCCGGATTCCGCAGCTACGCAGGTTATGGCTGGTTCAACCTGGGTGCTTTGTACGAACACCACAAACCAATCTCCGGCTTGGATGGATTGAATTGGTACTTCGGTGGTGGTGCTTCCGTATTTTTCTGGAATTACGACAATGATTTTATCGGTGCTGATTCTACTACCAGCATTGGTATTTTGGGCACGCTGGGCTTGGACTATAAGTTCGCTGATGCCCCCGTCAATGTCTCCCTCGACTGGGTACCGGTATTCTTTGTGAATGGTTATGGCAGCGGTTTTGCTGGTGGTTACGGCGCATTGAGCGTTCGATATGTATTAGGTGAATAAGCCAAATCATTCCCTTTTTTATCAAAACAAATATCAAAAGCCTGCCTTCCGATGGAAAAGCAGGCTTTTGTCGTTTCACTGAAATGCAAAGTTTTTTGCTTCTTTTACTTAGAAGTTGTCTCAAATGCTATTCTATGTTCCTTTATTCCGCTCGAAATAGGAAGTGTTGGATTATTAGAATAATGGAGCAATGAAATATTGTCCATTCCATCAATCCAATGCTCCATTATCTTTGGCAAGAGGGAACAGATGCTCGCATATATAGATTTAAAATTTAAACACGCGCTTAGCCAGCAACCTCTCCTTCCGCTGCGCTGCTCGTATTCCGATTCACCTCGAAGCCCCAGTCACCCAATTCCTGCTCCCTGCCTCTGAACGTACCCAAGAGCAAATCCCTTACCGATTTCACGATGTATTTGACCGTATTCGGCGTTTTGGAGCTTTGCCCTTTGTCAATGCCGAGTGCGATATTGCGGGTTTGGGTCGCTTTTTCCTTGTCGCGGTTTGCCTTTCTGGCTTCTTCCAGTTTCATTTCGGCTTCGTAGAGTCTATTGTTCAAGACATCCCAAGGCAAATCGTTGAGCAAACTTGCGCCGCCGTCCATATAATGTTTCTCCATCACCTTTTTAGCCAGCGCAATCAGTGCATCGGCATTGCGGGGAATGATAATCTGGGCTACACCCTTGGGCGAGTTGACCTCAAAGCCCCAGTCGCCGAGCATACGCTCATTGCCACGGTAATGCCCCATCAGAATGTCGCGCGCAGCGGTAACGATAGAACGCACCGTGCCTGCGGTATAGGCATTTTGGGTATCGTGCCATCCCAATAGCAAAGTCCGTTCTTCGTTGAGCTTTTCTTTCAGGCGATCCAGTTCGCCCTGTCGAACATTTTCCACACGAGCGATGTCCTGTTTTTGTTGTAATGCTTGCGCCAGGGTTTCATTGATTTTGCTGGCAGCGCCATCCTGATAATGTTTCTGTAGGATTTTGTCGGCAAGGGACAATAGTTTGTCCGCATTGGTCGGTATCACGACCGAAAAGTAATTTCTACTCATGTAAGATTTGTTTTTGAATAATGAACAAATAAACACACGCTTTAAAAATACATCAATATATTATGCTATAAAATAGCCATTGGATAAAATGGATACGAACTGTTGTAACTCGTTTACAAACGACTTGAAAAAGGTGAGATTTGTTTTTGATTCCTGGTGCGATTGACCGTCTTCTGTTTCGCTTTATGATATACAATTATGCTATATTTCATCCATCTATCCGTTTGGAGTAGTTCTATTATTTATTTTTGTAAAGTTTTTATCATAATTTCCTTCTTCAAAGTCAATCCTTGATGTTTTGTCGTCTTCCTATGATATTTCGTTCTCTGACCATGATATTTCGTCGTCTTCCTTTCATTTTTTCTACTCTACTTATCATTCCGCATTCTCCTCCTTTGGTTTTTGGACGTCAAAACTACCTTTTCCGATCTCAAAAAATGAAAAGCAGACAACCATATATGATAGAAAGATATCAAAAAATGAATAAAGCATATCATAACATCAAATGTTGACAACAAAAAATGATATGTTGACAACAAAATATCATGTGACGACGACGAAATATCAAATATTTTTGACGCCAACAAGCTTTATGATGCCGAAAAGGGCGATTTATTTAATGAAAAATTGGTTTTATGATACGTAAAAGAAAAATTATAGCGTAGCTCGATATATGTTAAGATAAACAATAGCAAATATGGACAAATGATTTTTAAAGAAGGAGGATACCTTTCGCCCAGTTGACCTAATGTAAAATTGTATCTCATGAAAACCTTATGCCTTCTGTTTGCGCTCTTTTTGAGTGGCTATTTCCTCCATGCCCAAAGCATCGAAGTCAAGCAATCCGACAAAATTAAGACCGATGGCGGCACTGTTGGCAAAGCCAATGCAGGAGATGTGATTCAATACAAAGTCAAAATTGAAAATACGGGTGGCGCGAATGCCAACGGCGTAAAACTCAACGCCGTACCCGATGCCAAAACTACCTTTGTCAATAGCTCTTTCGTCAGCACTTCTGTCGCTGTGAATGATGCTTATACCTGCACGGGTAATGTGGGTATCAACGTGCCTGCGGCAAACGGCGTTTTGAGCAATGATTTCGATGATAACCTCGGTGGCGCTACCCTTACCTGCAATACCTGCAACCCCACTACTAATGGCGGAACGATCACCCTCCATAACGATGGTAGTTTTATGTATGTTCCCGCTGCTGGTTATACTGGCAGCGATCAATTCACCTATACTATTAACGATGCGACCATCCCCGACGGCGCTACGCCTATTGCAGGCGACATTACCGCAACGGTGAACATCACCATCAGCAATATGATTTGGTTTATTGATAATAGTTCGGTGGCGGCTTTATCCGACGGGCGACGCAGTTCCCCCTTTAAAACACTCGCTTCTTTTGAGTCCGTGAATGGTACCGGCGGACTGAATCCGGCCGCCGGGCATACCATTTATATTGAACATACGGGTATCAATTACAGCGGCGGCGTCAGTCTGGAAGACAACCAAATCGTCATCGGTGAAGGACATACAGGTACCAGTACCATGGTTCCTAATGAAAACCTGAGTGTGGCTTTGTCTTTTGCGTTGGCGCCATTTAGTTTGGC
The DNA here is from genome assembly GCA_033761835.1 of Saprospiraceae bacterium. Taxonomy (GTDB): domain Bacteria; phylum Bacteroidota; class Bacteroidia; order Chitinophagales; family Saprospiraceae; genus JADJNW01. The sequence continues at coordinate 779 of JANRME010000366.1, read as the reverse complement.
TTTGCCCAATATTGACGGTACGCGTCCGGTTATCGTCAACGCAGGCGGCGACGGCGTTACCTTAGCTGCAAACAATAATTTGAGAGGATTTGACATTGGCAATTGCCAGGATTTTGGCATCGATGATAATGGGAATGTCGGCACACTGAGCATCAACGAAGTGAGCATCAATAACGGCGCTGGTGGCGGTATCAGAGCCGATGCAGGGGGTACATTGGCGGTGACTTTGGGCAGTGTAAGTTCCACGGGTGGTGCAAACGGAGTAAACCTGAATAATGTGGGTGGTAATTTTACAGTCAGCAACGCCACTTCCATCACCAACAGCACCAGCGCGGCAGTCACCATTGCCAATAACACCTCCACCGTTAGTTTCAATACTTTAAACATCACCAATACGACGAGTAATCAGACCGGAATCTTGGCTAGTGGCGGCACGATCAATTCCTCCTCCGGCACCATCAACACCGGCAGCGGCAGGGCAGTGGATATAGACAATACCACCTTGGGCATGATGCTCACCGCCGTTTCCTGTAATGGCTGCACAACGGGTATTGACTTGAATACGACCACAGGCAGCTTTGCCGTGAATGGGACGGGTATGGCGGGTACTGGCGGGACGATTCGAAATGGAGCAATTGGCATTAGCCTGACCAGCACACGCAATGTTTCCTTAGCTTGGATGCAACTTAATGATTTTTCGGATTTCGCAATTAGAGGTAATTCAGTGATCAATTTCACTTTGAATAATGCGGTTGTAAATGGCGTAAATGGCAATAATG
>JANRME010000365.1:0-24729 GCA_033761835.1 Saprospiraceae bacterium | reverse complement strand
GCGACCCATTTCTTCCCCTCCACGAATGTGCGCGATCACAAATACAAAGCCACGATCTAATAAACTCAAACGAGAAGAACTGAAGCTTGGATCCATGCTGGCGCCGTAAGAGCCGTAGCCGTAGAGTAGGAGTGGGGCCTTGCCGTTTTTCTCGAAACCTTTGCGATACACAATAGAGACCGGCACTTTTGCTCCATCGCGCGCCGCCACCATCACTCGTTCACTCTTATAATTATTCGGGTCAAAGCCACCCAGTACTTCCTGGCGCTTCAATAACTTAAATTCTTTCGATTTCATATTATAATCGAAGGTCGAATTCGGCGTGGTCATTGATTGGTAGCCAAGACGCAACTGTTCAGTATCAAATTCAGGATTGGTAGAAGTATAAGCCAAATAAGCTTCTTCCGGGAATTGAATATAATGCTCTTCGCCTTTCCAGGGGCGAATACGAATCTGCGTGATACCGTTTTTACGTTCGGAAAGTACCAAATAATCCTTGAAAATATCCATGCCCTCAAACAAAACATCCGTGCGATTCGGAATTAATTCCTTCCAGTTTTCTTTGGGTGTCGCCGTTTCCAAGGTTTCCATCAAACGGAAATTTTTGGCATCCAGATTGGTACGTATATAAAATTTATTACCATAGTGATCTATGCTATATTCCAATCCGCGCTCGCGCAACTGGAACGGGCGGAATTTGCCATCGGGTTTGTCCGCTTCCAAAATATGATATTCTTGTGAAAGCGTCGTAGAAGTACCGATCACAATGTATTTGTCCGATTTGGTACGATAAACAAAAGCGTTGAAGGTTTCATCTTTTTCATTAAAAATCTCTTTATCCTGTGAGGCGGGTGTACCGAGCTTATGCTTCATAATTTTATAACCACGCAGCGTTTCCAAGTCTTTTGCAGTGTAGAAAATCGTTTTATTATCATTTGCCCAGGCGAATCCTGGCTGCGCCCCTGGAATTACATCTGTCAACATTTCACCGGTTTCCAGATTTTTAAACTTAATCGTATAAATGCGACGACTCAAGGTATCATCGCCATAAGCTAAGATTTTATTGTCCGGGCTGACCGACAAACCGGCTACATTGAAATAGTCGAAAGATTTAGCTAAATCATTGACATTCAACATAATTTCTTCCGATGCTTCCAATGTGCCTTTCTTACGGCTATAGATCGGATATTCCTGCCCCTGCTCGTAGCGGGTGATGTACCAATAGCCATTATCCTTGTAAGGCACACTTTGATCTTCTTCCTTGATACGGCCCTTCATTTCTTGAAACAGCTTATCCTGGAATCCCTTAGTGTGTTCCATCATCTTTTCTTTGTAATCGTTTTCTGCTGTCAGATAAGCAATTACGTCAGGATTTTCGCGCTCATTAAGCCAGTAGTAATTATCAGTCCGGTTGTCGCCATGAATACTCAGTTCTTTTGCAATTTTTTTAGCGGCAGGTGTCGGTATATCTTTTGCGTACATCGCGCTTTCGTTGGCCATATCTTGACTATTATCTTTGTTGCAACTTGCAAAAAAAGCAAATGCTGTCAACATTAAAAAAGTCCGCAAGGGAAATTTCCATCTGAAAGTTGTCATAATTTTGAGTTTTAAGTCGAATGAACGATTTAGGACATGAAAAGTAGGAATTGTTTTACAATTAACGCTTGTCTAAAAGCATAAATTCTGCGAAATGAGTCAATTGATCTACGAAAATGACATTCGCATTATAGAGGCAACACCTCGACAAATTCCATTGCTACGTAACCTTGGAGAACAAACCTTCCGGGAAGCTTATGCCGAAGATACGGATGCCAAAAGTATGGAATTATATCTTGAAAAGACATTTACAATTGCCAATGTTGAGGCCGATTTTGATAATCCCAAAACAAAATTTTTGTTGGCAAGCTATGATAGCGTTTGGGCCGGATACGCGCTGTTGCGCTGGGATCGCTCGCATGAGTTGTTGGAAGGCGCAGCGACAATGATGTTGCACCGTATTTATGTATTGAAAGATTTTTGGCGACAGAAAATTGGCTCGATTTTATTAAAACACATTATAGATTTCGCCAAAACGCAAGGCTACGAATGGCTTTGGCTGGTGGTGTGGGATCAAAACTTACGAGCGGTAAACTTTTATCAAAAATGGGGATTTGAGCATTTTGGGTATGAAAAATTTCATTTTGGAGAAGAGATTAACGACGATTGGGCAATGCGTTTAAAATTATAACGTAATTTTATTTTACTCAGATATAACTTCCTTTTCAATATAAAATATCATTCTAATAATTTAAAAGAATCCAAAAACTTCTCAGAAGAAAAATTCAAACTGCGATCCTTGCGTGTGATGGTTTGAATCGTGTAATAACGCCGTTCTATAACAAAAGCTTTGGTTTTAATAAGGGCTTTGCCATCCAGATAATCAATGCGCCAAATTTTACCTGGATAATTTTTGTACTTGGCATTGCGCTCATACATCAATTCACCTTTTACCGATGCTGTCGCTGATTCTAAGGTCGCATCGAAAAATTCTTGTAATAATTCCGTTGAATCGGAATGCATCGAACCTTCCGGGTAATCACAATAACTCAGCATGTACAACACATTATCCGCATTCTCCTGATTTGCTTGAAAAAAGAAAGTATGATAGGTTAATATACCGATCGGTGTCTGAATCGAATCAATTTTTTCTTTCATTTCACCTGGTGAAAGGATACTAAATCGGCCATCGTAAGAATTAAATTCTCGCCAGTTTTTACTCTCCGGCGATAGGTCTATTTTAATACCAAAAGGCGTGGGAATGGTATCCGTAGCGCCGAATACAATCATATTTAACAGAGAAAAAAGACTGGAAAAAAAATAATATTTCATATTCAAAATGGATCGCTTGCAAAAATGGTCAATAATCAATGAATAATGGAGCGTTTGAAAAACGAGAAAGTTGTATAAAAATTGGCAGAAAAGAGGAAAAAGACGCATTTTGAAGAAAAATTTGCCGGTGCAATTGTATAAAGAAAGTCCTTATGTAAAAACCAATTTGGGGCGCCTGATGGCGGCACAATATTATTGGGACAAAGGCTGTTACCAGGAACAAGCAGTATTTCACCTTTTTGCGAATCAAGCTATCATCATGCCTGATGTAGCGCCATTGGCTATTTTTCTGAAAACACACCATTTTACGGCATTTGAAGTAGAATATTTGGCAAGTTTGGGCCTCGCCGAGCGCTTTTTGAATGCTTTACAACGGATGAAGCCTGGATTGACATTTTATGCAATGCCAAAAGACGCTTTTGTTTTAGCAACCCAGCCGATATTGATATTAAAAGCTACTTACGTTGAGGCACAAGTGTGCAGTATTCCGATTTTTCATTTTTTAGAAGCGTCCATTTCAACATCCTTGTTGTATGAGTGCATAGATCAAAAACTTGAGCAGGGAAATTGGCAAACGGCACATTTAAATCCAGGTTCAATTCTTAACTTTGAGGAAACGGATAGGATGCAAGCAGTTTTTATTTCAGGAAAATTTGCATTGGAATCCGAATTGTAAATCAACCACAAATGGCTTATAGCTATGAACATCCGCGCCCGGCGCTTACCGTTGATTGCGTGATTTTTGGATTGGACGAGGGTAACAAACTCAAGGTTTTGCTGATTCAGCGAGGCCACGAGCCATTCTTGGGCTTTTGGGCTTTGCCCGGGGGTTTTGTGTCTATGGAAGAAACCTTGGAAGAAGCCGCGCTGCGGGAATTGGAGGAAGAAACCGGCGTTACCAATTTGTTTATCGAGCAATTATACACCTTTGGTGATCCTGAGCGCGATCCAAGGGGCAGGGTGGTGAGCGTTGCTTATTTTGCCTTGGTCAATTTGAGTGAACATCCCGTGCAAGCCGCTTCTGATGCGAAAAATGTGAAGTGGTTTGAATTGGAACGACTTCCGGCGCTTGCTTTCGATCACGAAAACATTTTGAAAAGTGCTATTAATCGCTTGCGCGCTAAAGTCCGCTACCAGCCGATTGGTTTTGAATTATTGCCGGAGCAGTTTACTTTGACGCAGTTGCAAAATCTGTACGAAACTATTTTGGGTGTAAAAGAACCATTAAATAAGCGCAATTTTCGAACTCGAATTTTGAAAATGGGCGTTTTAAGAGAAGTGGGAAAACAGGAAGGTGTTGCACATCGACCTGCAATATTGTACGCTTTTGACAAAAAAAGATACGAGCAGTTGGCTCGCGAACGCTATGAAGACCTCATTAAACGAGGAGTTGATTTTGAGATTTGAAAACAACTATTATGAAATCCCAAATTAAACGCACAATAATTTTAATTATCGGTCTGCTGACATTGAATGATTGCCAATCCGATAAAACCGCTAAATTCACTGAACCTGCTGCAAATACGGAAGCAAAGCTGCCACCACCCGAAACCGATTTTGAAGCATCGGAGTATAAATGGGGATTTATCAATCAGGAAGGAAACCTCGTAATTCCAGCAAAATATGACGATACTGGCGATTTTTCAGAAGGCTTAGCTGCGGTACGTATTAAAGGCCGTTGGGGGTATATTAATACGGAAGGTCAGGAAATAATTCCTCCACAATTCAAAGGCGCTTGGCCATTTTCAGAAGGTTTGGCAAGGGTGTTGACTTATCAAGATAAAATGGGTTTTATTCAAAATAATGGTGAATGGGTTGTGCAGCCTACCTTGGAAGAGGCACAAGATTTTCAGGAAGGCATAGCACGCATCCGCAAAGGCGATTTGTATGGTTTTATTGACAAATCTGGGAAGGAACTTATTCCTGCTCAGTTTGAAAGCTCGTCAACAACCTTTGAAAATGGTGCAGCAAAAGTAAAAATCAATGGCAAGTATGGACTGATTGGCACCAATGGAAAATATATTTTACCCGCGGAATATGAGAATGTCTGGGCTTTTGCGGATGGTTTGGCTCGGGTGAAGCTGGATAATAAATTTGGATTTGTAAACAAAAATGGCAAATTGGCAATTCCAGTACAATTCACTGCGGCGCAAGATTTTGTCAATGGCTTTGCCCCTGCAAAGGACGATAATTTGTACGGTTTGATTGATAAAACTGGAAAGTTTGTTGTATCCCCACAATATCAACAAATGTGGTATGCAGAAGAAGGACTCTGGTGTGCAGAAAAAAACGGTAAATTTGGTTGTATCAATGCTTTTAGCGAAGTGGTTGTGCCTTTTAGATTCGATCAGTTATACAGCTTTTCGGAAGGGTTGAGTAGCTATCAAATAGGCGATTTGTGGGGACTTATTGATAAAAATGGTAATATTATCACCAAACCTCAATTTGGGCTTTGCTGGGCATTCAAGGATAGCATTGCGCGTGCTGCGGTGTATGGCGGGATCGCCTTTATCAATCGACGCGGGGAAATCGTTATTGAACCTCGCTATTTGGATGTGCGCGATTTTTCGGAAGGTTTAGCGAAAGCCCAAGTTTATCAGTAATCTATAAATTTTAAAATTTCTTAATATCCCAATATTTTAACATGGTAAGTATCATTATGGGGTCCGATTCTGATTTACCAATTATGCGTCAAGCGGCTGATTTTCTCAAAGAAATGGAAATCCCTTTTGAATTGAGTATTGTTTCAGCGCATCGTACCCCCGAGCGAATGCTAAGTTTTGCAAAAAACGCACACGAGCAAGGCATAAAAGTAATTATTGCAGGGGCTGGGGGGGCAGCACATTTGCCAGGAATGGTCGCATCTTTGTCGCCTTTGCCTGTAATTGGCGTTCCGATTAAGTCTTCCAATTCGATAGATGGCTGGGATTCTATTTTATCTATTTTACAAATGCCCAACGGTGTGCCAGTAGCTACCGTCGCCTTGAATGCTGCAAAAAATGCTGGGATTTTGGCTGCACAGATTTTGGGTGTAAATGATGCAGTAATTTTAAATAAAATTTTAGCTTATAAAAATAATATGAAGGACGAAGTAGCGACAAAGGCAGAAAAAATAGAAGAAAGCGGCTATGAAAGTTATTTACAAAAAATAAATAAGTGAGTCATAATTTTATATGACCCACTTTGATATTTAAATTTATTAATTTTTTTACTTAATATACAATTCAAATTCCGTACGGCGATTCAATCGCTTACCTTCGGCAGTATTATTATCCGCAATAGGGCGTGACTCTCCAAAACCTGCATAGCTCATCCGCTCCGCAGCAATACCGGAAGCAGCTAAATATTCGTAACAGGATTTTGCCCGTTGTTCTGATAAAATCTGATTATTGCTATCCGAACCAGTATTGTCGGTATGACCGGAAATTCGCAAAGAATACACTGGATATTGTTTCATAATGTTGACAATCTGATCGAGTACCGAATAGGATTCCGCCTTAATCGCAGCTCTACCGGTTTCAAACTGTACAGCTAGCATAGCGAATTCCAATACTTCTTTTACTTCCTGTTTTAATTCAGGACAGCCTTTGTTACTTGCCAAACCAGCCTCATTGGGGCAGGCATCATCGGCATCAATCACACCATCACCATCAGTGTCTGGGCAACCGGCATAAGGACCAGCAGCATCCGGGCAACGATCATCCTTATCAGTTACGCCATCACCATCGCGGTCGGGGCAGCCCATTGTAGCCGTCGTACCAGCTTCTGTAGGGCATTTATCACTTACATCAGGAATGCCGTCGCGATCGGTATCCTGCACAGGGCAACCATTATTTGCAGGCAAACCTGCTTCATCCGGGCAATTGTCAAAGCGATCCGCAACGCTATCATTATCTCGATCAGGGCAGCCTCTTGTTGCAGTGTTACCAGCCTCATCCGGGCATTGGTCGTCCTTATCTGCAATTCCATCTTTATCTCCATCCGGGCAACCCTTGAGTGTGCCGGGAATCGTCGGGCAATCGTCTTTATTATTCGCAAAACCATCGCCATCGGTATCGGGGCACCCATCGGTTTCTACTTTACCTTTTTCATCCGGGCATTGGTCATCTTTGTCGGCAACGCCATCACCATCACGATCCGGGCAGCCTTTTAAAGCCTTTAAACCAGGCACATCCGAACATTCGTCTTCAGTATCAATCACACCATCCTTGTCTGTATCTAATTGTATCTTGCCAAGCCTATAAATAAAGCCCGCGCCAAACTGAAGGTTATTGCGGTTCTCCTCCATCGAATAACGATACTCACCTTGCAGATTCACATAAGTATTGCTTCCAACCCGAAAATCAAGGCCCAAGCCACCAGGGATTTGCAAATTAGAGTTACCATTTTTCTCTGCAACGATACCAGCACCGCCAAACGCATAAGGAATTATTTTGCTATCAGGTTTCAAGAAATTTGCTCGAATAATACCATCAATACTGGTAATATTTCGATTATTGATATCGCCCACCACGTTTGCTACGCCTACCTTCAAAGGCACAGTCAGATTAATATAATTACCAATTCGATAACTATACAACAATTCGAGCCCATTTGTAATATTCAAGGAATCAATAGAATTGACGCGACCGTAATCAATAAAAAGAAGCTTTGCGCCGATGGAATGTCGGGATTGGTTTTCCTGGGAATATGCTGCAAATAGCACACAGCATAAAAAAAGTGTAATTGTGCTTTTTCTCATATTGGATTTCGTTTTGATATTTAGACGAAGATTTACCTTTCGGGTAACGCTTATTTGTTAAAAAACAGTATTTAGTTTTGCTAATAGTTTCTAAAACAATTGTTTACAAAGGGAACTTTTCCAGAATCCAGGAGGCAAATTTCAATTAAGAAATAGAGATGGAGAGTTGCTATATCAAATCTTGGAAAAGGAGAAGAATACTATATTATTGCTTGAATGCTGGCGACTAAGCATTTGATACGATAAGTCGCCAGCATCGAAATATCAAGGATTAATTAAACATACTATCATAGTTACCGCTACCGCCTTTGCTTTGAGCGCGTTTTTCAGGTTCGGCAGTGCGGTTGTCCAAGTCAAGTGTATCGCTGGAAGATTTCTTGCCGCTATCCAATAGCATAAGCGTACTTTCCTGCTCCCATTTTTCGAGCATTCTTAATCCATCTTCCTGATATATACCTTCTTGTAAGTCAACTGTTTGCATGAAATTGGCGGACATTTCCATAAAGCGCTCCATTTCACCCACCTTATTGGCTACGTCTTCTGCGATAGATTCCATCGCCATATCAAACATCGCGCGTTGGTCTGGATCGCCACTAATGACGCTCATCGCCGAGCGCATGGCCGAATGTGATGCTCGGATTGCCTTACGTTCCTGTTCTTTGAGATTGACCTGATCTTTGGTGTCTTCCAATAGAATTTCAGAATTCTGCTCCATTTTGGTCAGAATCCGATACAGGATTTCCATTTTGTTCAGCAATTGCTGATACTTTTGGTTGCTTTCCTGTAAGCGTGCTGCTTTGCGCGAAGACAACATTACCTGATTGTCCATGCCTTTGTCGCGTGCAGCGCTGGCAAGCTTCATATTTTGGTCGATCTCGGCATTGTTTTTCTCCATTAAGCTTTGCAACTGGCGCATTTGACCTCGGATTGCTCCAATTTGCTTGCGCATTTTCGCCAGGTTATTCTGCAAATCTTCCACATAGCTTTTTAAAATGCCGATTGGATCTAATTGCACAAACCAACTGGTTACATTTCGCATTACGCTTTTGTACATATACCAGACCAAATTGCGCATCTTAGGGTCGAGCACCATATAGACTACAGCGCCCAAGGCTACTAATAACAAACTGAGATACAATATATTAGATGTAAGACTGATCAGCCAGGGAAGATTGAGGTACAGCAAATACCCACCACCCAAAATAAGGGCGATCATAAATATAGTACCGGTCACGCCTTCTGGGCGCTTCCAGAAAGATTTTTGCTTGAATTCAGGATTTGGAATTTCTGCCATTTTTTAAGTTAGTTATCAATTATTGGTTATCAGTTATTGGGATACATTATAATCCCTCGAAATCAGCTAACCAATAACAATTTACAAATACTGATTAATACTTTCAATATCTTTATCGATCTGATTCATAATACTTTTCAGGGCAAATTCAAAACTTTCTTTTGTCGATTCAATTTTTTCGATAGAGGCTCTAATATCTCCATCTGCATTTGCAATGATTGATTTATATTCTTCAATTTTCTTCTGCATTTCCGCAATCTTCGCCAGATAATCCTCCACTTGTTTTTTGAGTTTCGCTACTTCTTCCTGCTTGGATTTAACGCGCTCGGTCATATTTTTCTCCAGGGCCGCATCAAATTTTTGCTTTTCGCTGTTCAAGACACTTTTATAATGTTCCGCGGTTTTTATCAATTTTTCTTTAGTCAAACCTACCGTTGCTGCTGTGGCGTACGCGGATTTGAACGCGGTCACTTCGTCCATATTCATCGCCATCAGCGCGCCCAACGATTGCTTGTATTCGATATAATCAAAACCGGGGAGGTTATTCTTTTCTAAGGCTTTTGTCAAGAATTCAACACTTTTTTCGTCCAATCCATGTGCCTGCCCAAATAGTTGTTTTAAGTCTTTTTGCATGATGATCTTCCTTTATCTAGTTGTTTCCGCAAATTAAGACAAAATGTGAATAAAAAAGATGGAAAATTTAGACAATCCTGTATGGAAATTCGATGTTCAGCCGATTATTTGGATTTCACTGAAACCATTGCCTGCTTTTTTGACCTGGATTTGCGTTGAAATTCGCTCTTTCAATTCTTTAACGTGCGAAATAATGCCAATTGTTTTGCCGCTTGCTTGCAAATTTTCCAATGTAGAAATGGCTAAATCGAGGCTGCTTTCATCCAACGTGCCAAAACCTTCATCAATAAACAAGGATTGAATATGCGTATTTTGACCAGCGAGATCGCTCAAACCCAAGGCCAGCGCCAGACTCACCAGGAAACTTTCTCCACCCGAAAGTGTATTCATCGAACGCCGATTATCAGCCTGGTAAGTATCAATTATTTCTAATTCCAAATCCTCGTTCCCGCGTTTTTCAATCAAATAGCGTCCATGCAGTTGCTGCAAATAGCGATTGGCTAATTGGGTCAGTTTTTTCAAAGTCAATCCTTGCGCAAATACTCGGAAAGCCTTGCCATCCGCCGAACCAATGATATCTTTGAGCTTGGCCCAGCGACTATATTCGCGCTGTTGCGCTTCGATTTGTTGTAACAAAGCCTTAGCTTGTTGAACATCTTCTTCATTTTTTTGCAAATCTCGACGGATTTCACCGATGTGTTCCAATAAAGTTCGGTATTCTAAGTTGTTCGTTTCCAATTGCTTAATCAATTCTTCTTCATTCTTTTCTTCAATTTTAATTTGACGCAATTCTTCTTCGCGGTCTGCCAAAAGCTGTCGTGTTCCTTCCAAATTTTGAATTAAAATTTCCAGCTTTTGCTTGTTTGTAGCGACTAATTGCTCGTGCTCTTCCAATTGCTGTTGCAGTTGTTCTTGCTCTGTTTTTGGGTCTTTTTCGCCAAATAGTTCGGTTCGCTCATTTCGGATTGTTTCCAAAATATTTTGTTGCGCTTTAATTGCCTGATTTTGTTGATTTGACTGCTGTTCCAGCGCTTCGATTTGCTCTTGCAAATTCAACGTATCTTTTTGAGATAATTCTAACTGCCGGGCAGTAGAATCTAATGCTTGTTGATTGTTTTGGAAAGTTGTTGCCAGTTCCGCCAGGATTTCAAAGGTTTTTTTGGCAGATTCCACATCAAAGGTGTAGCCATATTTAGCAAAAATAGTATTCAATTGTTCGGAAACGTTTGCGAATTTCTCCTGCACCTGCTGAAGTTGCTCTACATTGGCAGAACGCTTTTCCTGATTAACCAATAGCAATGTATGTAATTCTTTCCCTTTAACTTCCAGCTCTTGTATTTGTTTTTCTGATTGCTCGAGTTCTTTATTTAAGGTGGTTAAAGCTCCCCGCGCTTCCCGTTTCTTTTCGATTTGTTTTTCGGCTTCCTGAATTTTTCGGTGGAGCAGAATACTGCGCGTCAAAGCATAATGCTCGTTGCTGAGTTCCGGCGCGATTTGTGCGATTTTTTCCTCGTATTCCAGGATTTTTTGAAACTGTCGAGCCACCTGCCCACTCAATTCTTTGACTTCATTTCCAGCCAATTGCTCAATCTGCTGTGCAATATCACTTTGACGATGTAATAATTTTTGATGATATTTAAATATCTGTTCGTGTTGCTTTTGTGCTACTTCCAATTCTTCTTTTGCTTGATCTACAAAAACTTCCACCGGATGCTCCCGAAAAGGATGGTGCGTGGAAAAGCATAGCGGACAAGGTTCACCGTCTGACAAATTGCCTCGATCTTTGGCGTAATTGGCAATGCTCAACTCGCGTTTATATATCGTTTCTTTAAATTCCAATCGTTTTTTGGCATCTTCCCAGGCTTCCAGAGAAGACATCATTAGTTTGTTGACCTCTAATTCCTCATTTTGCAGACTTTCCAGTTGATCTTCGTAGCCTGATAATTCATCAAGTAATTCCTGATAGGTCTCTGCCAGGCGCGACAGTTGCTGCAAATTTTTCCGTTGTTCATTTAATTGTTCAATATCCTGGCTTAGCAAAGACAATAAATCATGGCGATCCTGCGCAAAATCTTCTGGTACTTGCGCCTTGAATTGTACCCGCAGTTGCTCTAAGATTGCCTTCGATTTTGCCTTTTTTTGTTCTGATTCAATTACCTGTTTCTCAATGCTTTGTCTTTGTTGATCTAAAGATTCAATGGAAACGCTCAATTGCTGCTGCTCCCGCCAAAGCACGCGCGCTTCTTCGCGTTGGTATTCGATGCCTGCGAGGTCGTCTTTGAGTGTAGCAAATTTTGAATTATTTTGCAACCAATCTTTAAGTGTAGTAATTTGATTTTTAGATGTTTGTATCTCTTTGTTCAAAGACACTAATTCTTCTTGCTTCCTTGACAGGCTTTGTTGCGTTGAGGCGGCATCTTGTGCTTGTTTTGTAAGGGTTTGCGCTTTCTCTCGGATTTCGGCATCCAATGCAATAACTTTAGAAAATAAAGCTTGGCTATTCGCCCATTTTAATTTAATTTTTTGAAAATCACCAACTAATTCTGTTTGTTTTTCTTGAATATGTTGTTGCTCCAATTGAAATTCTTGAAGATCAATATTCAATTTTTCTATGCCCGATTGCAATTGCTTTTGTCGTCTAACTTGCTGTAAATCAATTTGTAATTTGTCAATTCCTGTTTTGAGGGTCTCGGCTTGTCCCTGATTTTCCTGAAGTTCCTGCTGTAGCTGTTGAATGCTTTCTATATCTAATATTTTTAGCAGTTCTCTTTCTTTTTTGAGGTTATTCAGTTTTTCTAATTCCAACTTATGCTTTTCAAAAGCCGCTTTTGATAATTGAGAATAAATTTCCGTGCCGGTAATACGTTCCAACAAATCACTGCGCTCGCGCTCGCCCGCTTTTAAAAACGCTGCAAAATCACCTTGTGAAAGCAAAACCGAACGGCAAAAACGGTCATAATCCAGGCCAGATGCAGCTTCCACGGCTTCATCCGCTTCCCGTACGCGCTGGGCGATAATTTCAAATTCTTGTTTATATGGATTCCATTTAGAAAATACGCGTTCTGGTGGCTGAATTTTTCCATCCAATTGTTTCCTCGACCTTCGCAGATTCCAACGAGCGCGATACAGATCACCATTTGACTGAAACTCCACTTCCGCCAAGCTTTCCACCGAGCCATAGCTCATCACTTCATTCACCTCTTTGTTGCGATGCACCCGACCGTACAAAGCCAATGTAATCGCATCCAGAATAGTCGTCTTTCCTGCGCCTGTATCGCCTGTAATTGCAAACAAACCAACATCTGCCAGCGGAGAAACGCTGAAATCAATCACTTTTCTAATACGCAGCGAATTCAGATTTTCTATGGTGACTTTAAGAATTTTCATTTCAGTTTGGTTGGTTGTGTTTTGGTGTTTTAGTAAAACAGTAACACCATAATACCATAACACCATCGCACTAAATACTATAACACCCCCTGTTCATTCATCCAATATCGCAATTCTAAAAAAGCGCTTGTAAGTTCTTCCATTTCATCGGGCGGCGCGCCGTAGCTTTCACATTTTTTATAAAAAACCTCCAATTGATCCAAATCTTTTAAATCAACTTCCTCAATTTGAGCATCTAATGTATGATGATTATAATTTAATCGAATTTTCATTAATTCCAAATTCATATCTTTGGTCAATTCTTGCAAATGCACATCCAACTGTGGAATGACGCGGTCGGTATGCACAATCACCTCTACCCAAGGCGTCAGTTCCCGATTACCCTTGCTGTCAAAGCGTTTCAGGGCTTCTTCTACTTCTTGGAGCGTGCCTTCGATGGTTTTTAAACGTCGAAAGACTGGAACAGGAATCGTTGTTATTTTTTCTATTTTTTTGCCTTGAAAATCAATGATATAGACCGATTTATCGTCTTTTGTTTCTGAAAAACTCAAGGGAATCAAAGAACCGGAATACCTGACTCGCCCCGCCTTGCCGAATGCCTGTGCCCGATGGATATGCCCCAGAGCTACATAATCAAACACTTCAGGAAATTGAGCAGCGTCCATATTTTCTTTATCGCCGATATAAATATTATCTTGCTTTTCTGATGCTAAAGCGCCTTTTATATAAAGATGCCCAGTTGTAATGATAGGAATATTATATTTTTTGTACTTTTCTTTAATTATATCGCCAAGGTTATGATAATGTTTTAAAATTCCCTCGCGTACCCGCTCAACACGCTCATAACCGCTCTCACCGGCCACGCTGAAACGCAAATCTCCGTCGCGTAAGAACGGCACTGCTGCAATCACTGCTTCCAGTTCGTTTTGATTATTTTTCCACTCAATGATCTCATTTTCAATAGGATCGGTCGCAGCACCTACCACGTGTACATTCAAAGCCGCTAATAATTCCTTTGGTGCATCCAACATCGCCGGCGAATCATGATTCCCACCTGTAATAAGAATATGCCGACAAGGACTTTTTAATAATGCCGTTAAAAAATTATAATACAAACGCCGCGCATAATTAGGCGGATTACTAATATCAAAAATATCGCCCGCCACGATCAAACCTTCGATTTGTTCTTGAAAAATAAACGCCACGAGCCAATCGAGCGCCAATTGATGCTCCGCTTCCCGATCTTTATATAAAAATTTCTGACCCAAATGCCAGTCTGATGTATGCAGGATTTTCATGTTGGAAAGATAGTGAATAGAAATACGAAGTAGGAGGTACGAGTTACGATTTTTACGTCAAGTACAAAATTCCAAAGCTCTAAGCTCCGACCACATATACGATTTATTCCTTAATTGAAAACCAACGTGGCCGCCTTGTTTGGGCATTTCCAAATGCAAAAAAGAATGCTTTTCGCAGATATGTACAGGCGAGCATTCAGGCGTTAGAATTGGATCGTTTTGTGCATTCACGAGCAGGGTAGGGACGGCGATTCCTTGCATAAAATTTTTGGCAGAAGCTTGTTCATAAAATTCATCCGCATTTTTGAATCCGCAGAGCGGCGCAGAGTAAAATTCATCAAAATCGCGCCAAATCTTTACTTCTTTGAGTTTTGATAAATCAATATTATTTGGAAATTGTTCTGCCTTGATTTCCAGTTTTTTACTTAGCTTTTTCAGAAAACGCTTTTTATACATTCGATTGGAAGGCGCATCCAATAAAGCTGACCCAGATTTCAGATCGGTCGGAGAAGAAAACGCTACCGCTTTTTTTACTTGGGCCGGCACTTCCTTGCCATACACGCCGAGATATTTCATCGTGATATTGCCGCCCATGCTGAAGCCAACCAGCACAATCTGCTCATAATTTTTGGTATGCAGCGCGTGCGCGATCACTTCTGCAAAATCGCTGATTTCACCGTGATGGTACAAACGCAAATGCCGATTCATTTCGCCGGAGCAAGAGCGACAGTTCCAAGCTAAAGCATCCCAGCCGTTTTCGACAAAGATTTTAGCCATGCCCTTCACGTAATGCCGATGGGAATTGCCTTCCAGCCCATGCGAAAGCAGAATAAGATTGCGGCTTTTGTTATCCAGCCAATCCAAATCTACAAAATCGCCATCCGAAAGCTCCAGGCGCTCGCGTTCGTAAGGGATTTCTATTTTGCGAAACATCCCAGGAAAAATAGTTTGCAAATGCCCATTAAATTGGTATAATGGCGGGTTTTTGTAGGATGATTTTGAAATAATCGGCATTTTTGAATTTACGATTTTAATCTTGCGTTGATATGGGGTTTGGAGTGAACAATTTTGCGCAATTTATCTAAATCGGATGGCGATGTAAAAGCACTTTTGGGCATGAAATTAAAAAAATATTTAGTTTGGTAAAACACAAGCCAATCGCGGGTTTCCACTACTTTTTGAATGCGATCCCAAGACAAACTGGCATTTCTTTTTAAACCCGAAAACTCGATCAAATCTTTAGAAAAAGTAGCTTTTATTTCTTGTTGGAAGCTGACATTGCCAAAATAAAAGGCTCGAGAACGAAAATATAATAATAAAGGCATCATAAATGCAAATACAATTAATAAAAACGAGGACATTAATTGGTTCGGATTGTAGGACCCTGGTATAATAAACATCATGGCAATCAAGGGAATTTGAATTGCACCAAGAATGGTAATAATAACATATGTCCATCGTCGGTAGGCCACTTGATACATGAGTCGAAGATAGTCCTGAAAACGAACAAAGTATCGAGTTTCAATCATTTATTTAATAAGATTTTACAAAAACATGAAATATTATTTAGCTTTATTTGTAGTTGTTTTGCTATTATCCACGCTATAAAACTCATGCGATGCGCGCTCCGGGGAGAGTTTGGCTACTCTTTCGCCTTCCGCAACGATGTAATATTGTAATCCTTTTTTATATGTAATTTTTACAGACCAATTACCACTGCTTACCTGAGTGCCCTTATTGGCATCTTCGAGCATAGGCGTTTTTACAAAATTATCTCCCAGTCCGTAACGATAGTAAAGCCAAGAAGACTGGGTGTTTTCAACTTGCGCGGTTATAATAGCATTATTACCAGCTATATCATGTTTTACATTGGAAATTTTAGGCGCTTCCTTTTCAAAAACGGGATGCGAAAGTAAATATTCGGTACGTTTATTCATCAATTCGGCAATGCCTATGATTTGTTCTTGATTAGCTTCGGTCGTTTTTTCCAAATTGTCATGGAAAGCTTCGTAACTGTATAATTTTTGCGCGTCTTCTTTAATATTTTTATCAATAAATGTTTGTAATGTCTTTGCGCGTTCTATATATTTTCCATTTACAAAATATTCATCTACAATGGTGCGAATATGCGCCAGATAAATTTTTCTATATAAATCGTTTGCTAAAAGCTTGACAATCAAGGGCCTTTTAGGATTGTTTTCACGATAATGGACAAAAGGACTAAGCGTCTGCATTTCTTCATTTGTCAATTGCCCTTTACTTGTCAAACGCCGGAAGCCACCAAAAGAAAGATTCATATCCCAAATAATTGGGTGATACATTCCAAGCGAATCGCGATATAAATAATAATTATGACAAAGTAAACCAGTATAACTGTCTAAATTTACCAATACATTATTAAAAGCCAACATCCAAAGGGCTTGATCAATATCAAGTAAAGTGTCTAGTTTTTCAGGTTCCTCATTAAGAATTTTGGCTAATTGAATCAAACCACGCCAGCCAGTCTCGCCTTTCAATTCGTAAAAACGCATATAACAAGTAGAATCTTCGCCGATATACATCAAAGAAGACTTATCAGAATCGGTGCAGCCCGGCGCTTGATCGACGCTCCAATCAGGATCGCATTTGATCAATTCGCCTGCATCATTTCCATAAAATTCCTCTAAAAACCGATCATCTACCGATTCTACATTTTGATAAATACCAAGATATTGGTCGTTCACAAAAACTTTGGCAAAATTCGCTTTTGGGGCGGGCATATAATTTCTGGCTATTTCGTAAGAAAGCAATTCCCGCACAAAACTTGGGTCGCGGAAAGCATTGGAAAGCTTGAGCGTGCCGTAGCCGCCTGGTAGCAGTTGTTTCTTATCCTGATCGTTGATTTTTATATTAAATGGAAGTTTAATGTGACCTTCTCCGCGTGGATTTTTGTAAGAACTATTGCCTTTGTAGCGGATGCCTGCTTTTGCATATTTTTTACCATTGATAGTCACATCTCCCGTGAGGCGGTCATCGTTACCGGCCGTTTTGAGCGAATCAAGAATCGCGTCCCAGTTTTTTTCCTGGAAATAGATTTTTACCTCAGTAATTGAATTGACATCATAAATACTCTGTGCAACAGCGTATTGCAAAAATATAGTCAACAAAAAGAGAAGCGTGTAGTTTCGCATAGCGAGAACAATTTTGAAAAATAGCAACCTTCAAGGCACATGGAGGTACTTTGAAGGTTGGGGAGGTTTTAAGGAATTTTACAAACTTAACTATTTGTTCAATTCGTCTAAATTCGCTTTGTGCTGTTCGTACATATAGCGTGGCGGATCAAATCGGATTGATTTGGCGTTTTCAGCTACTATGTAGTAAAATATATCTTTCGAGTCAGCCATTGGTTGCACGATTGCACCGAATACCTCGTCGCTTGCTGCACCGTCATTGTGGTTGCCATCATCTTCCATTTCCACTTCCCTGAATGGCTCGTTTTCATTAAAACGGTAATATAACCAAACTTTTTTTGCGTATTGCCCTACTTTGGCTTGAATTTTAAAATCACTTACCAATTTTGGCGAGTATTTTTCACGAGGTACAACCAATACATTCGTAATATCCGGCGGTACAACTACCAATTCAGCGTGCTGTTGCAAATAATCTGCACGGGGTTTCATCAATTCAGTGATACCCGGAATGCGGCTTCGTCGTCCAACAGTATTGCTAAGGCTTTGAGTAAAATCCACCAGATTATATTCTTTGTTGGGGTCTTCGACCCAAGTTTTGCGGATCATTTCCTGCAAATCCTTGGCGCGTTTTTCGTATTGACCCTTTGTAAAATGATCGTACAAAATCGTACGCAAATGCGATAGGTAGCGCTTGCGGTTGAGGTCATCTTTTAACAAATTACTGATAAGTGGACGATCTGAATTGCTGGCGTGGAGTAGGGGATCCATTTCGATCAGACCTTGCAAATCCAAATCAGAACTACCATCGGTGTTTTTGAAACTCCCGAATACAAAATTAAGATCGCCCAGAATCAAAGAGAATCGTCCGTCGGTATCTTTATATAAATAATAGTTATGGCTCGGATGACCCGTATAACTATTCAAATTGACCAACACATTATTAAAAGCTAGCATCCATAGAGTGCGATCCACATTCAAGACACGACCAATATTTTCGGGTTCTTCATTGAGTACACGAGTAAGTTCAATCAAATTGCTCCAGTCTTTCGTGCCTATCCTGTTGAAGTTATAAGTATAGCAAGCTTCATTCCCATCGTATTGTAAAGAAGAAAAGGCTTTGGCGTTGCAGCCACTGGGCAGGGTTTTGCGCGCTTCGGTATCGGCGAAATAAAGTTCACCATCCGCATTACCAAAATGATTTTTCAAAAAAGTGTCTCCCACCGATTCCACATTCACAAAAAAACCATAATAAGACCCATTAATCATTACCTTGGCATAATTGGCCTTAGGCGCAGGAATATACTGGCGAGCGATTTCGTAAGCCAATACTTCACGTACCATGCTGGGGTCGCGTAGTGCATTGGAAAGTTCAATCGTGGCATAGCCTTCATAATTTTCCCCTTCGGGCAATTGAATAAACAAACTGTTGTGCTTGCCACCGATCTGGAATGCACGGGCATTGCGATAGCGTACGAATGCGTTTTCGTATTTTTTGCCATTGACCGTTACAGTAGCAGGGAGGAGGTTATCACCATTGAAACGTAGTGAATCCAGGATGTCGCGCCAATTGGGTTGTTCAAAACGAATAGCAACTTCCTGTATCGCTTTGATGTCATAAAAATCTGATTGATTTTGTCCGATCACCGCCCCAAAACTGCATATATAGGTACAAAAAGCGAGTTGGATTATCCCTTTCATGTTGGATTATTGTGATTTTGATAATGCTGCAATATTAAGAAAATAAATTTATAAAGACCTTTGGAAATTAGCCAGTACAACACAAATGGAAACTATCGTTATCATTGATTGATGATAGGGTAGTAGTGTACCGCTTGTCAAAAACATAAATGCGATTATTTGGTAAAAGATACAGTAGAAATTTGTCTTATTTGAGCAATTCTTGCAAATGCAAAAAGATGTTCACGAACATAATTGCCGTCAATGCCAGTGCTGCCAAGCGAACCCAGCGACCGTTGCGCGTGCGCCATGCTTCCATATTCTTGCGGGCATTGGGGTCGGGAGAAGTGATTTTGCCAATAGCTAGTAAATAAAGGTATATTCCCAGCGCCAAAAACAATACTTCAAACAATAAGCCAAGCCATTCCATACGTTCAATATTCTATTTATTAGACCTCATTTAGTTCTTCAAAATTCCCTGTTTGGGTATTTTTTCGCACATTGTTCCAATCAAAATAACGCCCGTTCATCACCACATACACGCCGAAAGGCAAGGTCTGCACGAATGCTAGCGCGCTTCCCAGATTAAAAAATCCATCCGAAGAATTACCAAAAGCATAAGGAATCATAGCTCCTGTTAATACAATTGTTTTGTCGGGGATTTGTGCTTCAGCAATGTATCGGGCCGTCGTCACCATTGTGTCCGTTCCGTGCGTAATCAGAATTTTTGTGGCAGTTGCACGACGACAATTGTGTACAATGATGTCGCGATCCGCTTCGGTCATTTCTAAGCTGTCCACCATCATCAGCGTTTTTACGTCGATATCCAGTTCGCAGCGTCCGCGTTCAAACATTTCCGGCAAGTGCGTGTCTTTAAAATATAATTTTCCAGCGATGTAATTGTATTCTTTATCAAAAGTGCCACCGGTGACGAATACTTGAATCATTTTAAATATTGTCTAAATAAAAAAGTCTTTCTTCAGGCAGTTTGCGAAGAAAGACCAGTATGATGAGTGTCGAAATCGTTTCTTTATCCAATTGATTTTCAAATGGTTATTATGGTAAGATTCAATTATTCCTTCTCTAATGAAAAACAAGTTAAATAAATTTTCCCGCAAGGTCAAATTTGAAAAGCTTATTTTTGACAAAATTTGGTCTAAATTCATCTAAAGCGGAATATTTCCATGTTTTTTACGTGGCAAATGCGCTACTTTGTTTTCAAGCATAGCAAAAGCTTTGATGAGTTTGCGCCGTGAATCCTTCGGATCAATCACTTCATCAATAAAGCCGCGCCCTGCCGCCCGATAAGGATGCGCGAACATTTCTTTGTATTCTTGCTCTTTTTGGGTCAACATTGCTTCGGGGTTTTCTGCCTCTAGTATTTCCTTACGGAAAATGATTTCAGAAGCACCTTTAGCGCCCATTACCGCAATTTCTGCCGAAGGCCATGCAAAATTTAAATCTGCACCGATATGCTTGGAATTCATCACATCATACGCACCACCATAGGCTTTGCGGGTGATAATAGTCACGCGAGGCACTGTCGCTTCACTAAAAGCATAGAGCAATTTAGCGCCATTTGTAATAATTGCATTCCATTCCTGATCAGTACCAGGCAAGAATCCTGGCACATCCACCAAAACCAATAATGGAATATTGAAACTATCACAAAACCGCACAAATCGAGCGCCTTTGAGTGAACTATCTACATCAAGTACGCCAGCGAGGCTCATGGGCTGGTTGCCAACGATACCGATACTTCGACCTGCAATACGAGCAAAACCAACGACAATATTTTCAGCAAAATCTTTATGAATTTCAAAGAAAGAATCAGTATCCACAATGCCTTCGATCACTTCGCGCATATCGTAAGGTTGCTGCGGATCTTCAGGAATGATAGGCGTCAATTGCGGTCTGAGTTCATCGCCAACTTTGTATGGCAATTTTGCAGGGGACTCTTCGCAGTTCTGAGGCAAATAACTCAGTAATTTCTTGGTTTTTTCAATACAGTCCAAATCATTGGCCGCTACCAAGTGCGTCACCCCTGATTTGGTCGCGTGGGTCATTGCGCCGCCGAGTTCTTCGGAAGTAACTTCCTCGTTTGTTACTGTTTTTACAACATTTGGGCCGGTCACAAACATATATGACGTATTCTCCACCATGATAATAAAATCGGTCATAGCAGGCGAATATACTGCACCGCCAGCACAAGGTCCCATGATTGCAGAAATTTGAGGAATTACACCTGAAGCCATTACATTGCGATAAAAAATATCGGCATAACCACCCAGTGAACTCACGCCTTCCTGAATACGCGCCCCACCAGAGTCATTCAAACCAATCACCGGAGCGCCATTTTTCATCGCCATGTCCATAATCTTACAGATTTTCTCCGCGTGTGTTTCTGATAATGCGCCTCCAAAAACTGTAAAATCCTGCGCAAAAACGTAGACCAATCGCCCATTGATTGTACCGTAGCCAGTCACTACGCCATCGCCTAAGAAAATTTGGTTTTCCATTCCAAAATCGGTATTGCGATGCGTCACCAATATCCCCACCTCTTCAAATGTACCAGGGTCTAAGAGGAAATGGATACGCTCGCGGGCGGTGAGTTTACCTTTTTGGTGCTGCGCATCGATGCGCTTTTGCCCTCCGCCAAGTTGAGCTTCGGCGATTTTTTCGTTGAGTAGTTGGAGTTTTCCGTTCATGTTAGATTAAGGGTTTCATTTGTTTGTGTTCTTAAAATAGGGTTGTTTCCGAATAACAAAACCTTTTCCCACAGAATATTTGGCATTTTTGAAAAGAAAATAATCCAAACCAATTATTATATCGGTCAACACAACCAGCCACGGCGCTTTATTGGTGGGACGAAAACTTATTTTTTTTCTTTCTTGCCCTGAAATATTACCAGCATTGGCTTTGAAAATCCTTTGAATCCAACCTGTCCAGTACATTTCCAACAAACCAATCAAATAACCGCTCAGGTTTTGCTCCTGTAAAATTGTCAAACCATTTTCTTGTAACCACTGACGAAAATCAGCGGGAGCGATGAGATAATCATGCCCAAAAGCGTAAGCGCCTTGCGATATTCGCTTTTCGCCGCGATTTAATCGATTGATCGGATCATAAGTAAATGGAAAATCTTTGGATGGAAAGGTAATAATGGCAATTCCATTGGGTTTTAACACGCGCGCTATTTCTTGAATCATTTGCGCCGGTTTGCCAACGTGTTCGATCACTTCTACCGATACGAGCAAATCAAAAGAATTACTATTAAAACTTAATTCTAATGCGTTTTCTACTTGATAATCAAGATTTTTTACCGATTGGTTTAATGCTTTTGCAAAAGCGACATCCTGTTCGTTAATATCGCAACCAATTAAATGTCCACAATAATTGGCAATCATAGCATCATAATCACCTTCACCAGTGCCGAGGCTCAAGCCTTTGTCAAAACGACCATATTGCTGCAAAGCCTTTTTTACAAAACGATGGCGACTTCGGTAAGTCGGGAAAAGTAGTTTATAGTTCAAGGTTGAATGTTCAATTTTAAATACTCAATGGTAAATGATTTACAATTGGCTTGCTACCTGTCGATATTGTGCTGCAGTCTGGGTATCACCCTGTAGTTCATAACCTACTGCCGCCAATTCATAAGCTTGTTTAAATCTTTGATTGTGTTCAATAGCTTTTAGCGCATATCGCACCACTTCTGCCCAATTTTGCTCTTGTTGGTAAGCCACACCGAGGTAATAATAGACAATGGCATTTTCGTCATTTGCATTCAAAGATTCTTTCAAAGCGTTGATTCCGGCTTGAATACTGCCCGTGTTCAAGTACGCCAAACCAAGAAAATAAAGCGAGGTCTCATTTTGGGGCGCGGCGCGCAAAGACTCGTTAGCGGCGTTGATCGCTTGTTGGAAATTTCCAGTATTGATATAAACAGAGGCCAAGCTTTGCCAGGCTAATTCATTATCAGGATGAGCAGCTACCTCTTTTTGTAATTGATTGGTGGCTTCCAGCCAATTTTGAGACTTGATCGCGGTTTCACCTTGATAGGCGAAATGATCAGCGTCTTTTTCAATCGCTGTCAATGGAATACCATTTGCTTTCACTGTATGAACGGCACGACTGTTGGGCCATTTGTCACTGCGAAGATGCGGCCCACGAATATAACGCGAAGGATAAATGCCATAATCCCATTGCTCAGAATAGCGACTGTTGAAACGGGTATATTTCACTTGCACTTTATCGCCGTACTTACCAGTCAAGCGACTTACAGGATACCAGAAACTCGTGCCAATGACCACCGTGTCTTGCATATTTTCACCGATAATGCCCTCCTTTTCCATCCAATCCAAAGCTTGCTTCGTACTCACACCCCAATAATCGGTTTCAAAATTGCCATGAGCGCCTTTTAATCCGCCACTAATTGAATTAAAATAAATATAAGGATATTGAGGATTTCTGACGATAAAAATTGCAGATTCTAGCATTAGCAAGCCAAGGGCGCCGTAAATTGCGTATTTGATAATATTATTTTTTGTAAAAAAAGATTCTAACACCATCCAAAAAAGCGTCGCCATCACTACCATACTTGGATAGACAAACATCAAGTGTCGCCAGCCATCGTGTAAAATAGAATTTTTGTAAACGATATAGGCTACTGGAAAAATCGAGGCGAAAAGCATCAGCAAAACCGGAATTGGCGCATATTTTTTTAGAATAGAACGCAGCAAAATCAAGCTTCCTGCAAAACCAACCAACACATACAAGGGAATCGTTTTGATAATCCAAAGCACCGGATAATACCAAACGGTTTTATCTGACATGACGTTTTCGCCTTCAAACAATACCCGAATTTTGATACCGAGTTCTGAGAATTCGCCTAAGGCCTTCAGCGGATTGGCAATTGGACTTTGCAAGGCATAAGGCCAAGTGAGAATCGCCAAGATATAACCTACCATTGCGACGCCAATTCCATATATGGCATAAGTTCCAACCAATTTGCTTTGGGTAGAAAGTCCTTTGAAGCCATGTTTGAATAAAAAATCCAAGCCCAAAAACAAGCCTAAGTAGCCAAATAGTAAAAGCCCGCCTGCACGTGTCGCGAGTGCCAGCGCAATACCTAAGGCTAGTCCGATCAAAGTTCCCCACTTGGGTTTTGGCAAGGTTTTCAAAAGCAAAATAATGTAGTAATTAGCAATCGCAAAGCCTGCCGCGAATGGAATATCCTTAGGATTCATCAGTGAATGCCCCAAAAATCTAGGCGAGAGAAATATGAACAGCAAAGCCAAAATCCCTGCGCGCCACCCCGCGATTTCCTTTGCCATTAACCCCACAAAAAGCATCGCCAATACACCAAAAATAGCATTATAAACGTGCCGCACTTGATGGTAACCTCTATCCAATGTATCGTACCCTAAGGCCTTGTTCGTCATACCTGTTACAAGATCAAAAAAACCGCCATATAAGTGCATATTACCCTTTGGGATATTCAAAGCGCTGGTATCTTGGCCCATTGTAGCGTAATAGGAAACCAATTTCTCTGAATAATCGTTTTGGTATTCGTCATCCGCATTGATGCCGCTTCCCAATGATAATATAATGGTTATTGTTAATGCAAAACCTACCAATCCCCAGAAAACCTTTTGAAATAAG
>JANRME010000364.1:0-24014 GCA_033761835.1 Saprospiraceae bacterium | reverse complement strand
ACTAATGCCTGCGTTTCGATCAACATTGGGCGCAAACCTTCCATTGTGGCTGCAATAGCGCTACCGCTCAAATCCTCATCTTTCTGTGAAATGAGCAATTCTGAAGGATTGGAAACTTCGCGTAAGCCATTTGATTGCATTTCGTAAATACCCAACTCATCGGTAGAGCCAAAACGATTTTTCAAAGTGCGCAAAACACGATATGTATAATGCTGATCGCCTTCAAATTGTAACACCGCATCCACGATATGTTCCAGCAGCTTTGGTCCTGCAATCGAACCGTCTTTAGTAATATGCCCAATAATAAATACCGGAATATTGGTTTCTTTGGCAAAACGTTGAAGCTCACCTGCGCATTCGCGCACCTGAGAAATGCTGCCAGGGGTACTTTCAATATGGGGAGATGCGAGGGTTTGCACCGAATCAATCACAATCATATCAGGGCTTAATTCCTGCGCATGGGTCAAGATTTTCGTAGTATTCGTTTCCGTTAATATATAACAATTTGATTTCTCATCACTTATGCGATCCGCTCGCATTTTTATTTGTTCTTCCGACTCCTCACCCGACACGTAGAGTACTTTTACCTTTACACTCAAAGCTACTTGCAGCATCAAAGTGGACTTACCGATACCAGGCTGCCCGCCAATGAGAATAAGCGAACCCGGTACGATACCACCACCAAGTACTCGATTCAGCTCTTTATCGGGTGTAATGAGTCGTTGGGTGTTGCCTGCCACAATTTCTTCCAGCAATACCGGTTTAGGACTCGATCTGCCATCTGAAGTACCTTTCCAGGCACGTCGTTTTTCTTCTTGCGTGGTTTCTTTTGAAATTACTTCTTCCCGATACGTATTCCATTCGCCACACGAGGGGCATTGTCCTACCCATTTCGGCGACTCCGAGCCGCAGTTGGCACAAATAAATATTTTTTTAATCTTCGCCAAGATAATTTAATTTAAAATCTTGTTTTTCAATTGATTATACAGAATAATGGTGCTTATTTAATAATTTTAACAACATAAGTTTGCTTATTATGCAAAAAAAGTACAACTTAGTCTGTCAAAAGTTGTGACTTTCATAACAAAAGACAGTCATAAATATACTCCTAAAAGCAAGGAGCGAATGAATTTTGCAGGTTTGAACAAAAAATAGCAAATAATACTTGTGTAATTTCGTGTAAAAGTATTTTATTTGCGTGTCCATACAAAGATTTTATAGAAAATCAATTTGTATATTTGCGAATTAAGCGTTAACTTTGTGTTAATTAGATTTAAAATACAAAACCTCGAGGAAACTGATTTGTTGAAGAAAAAATGAGGTTAGAGAATGACATCATTCCGATGATAAAAGATATTCATATGTAGATTGTTTTCATTTGGTTTTTTGGGGTTATACAGGGTGCAGCGTTTTACGTTGCCCCTGTTTTTTTTTAGTGCAATCATAAAAGCCGCTGTAATTTTAAAAATTTTTGGATCAATACATATCCCCAATATTGGTGATCTTGGATTAAAATATGCGACATCATTCATTTTTGATTTTGTTGAAGTTATCAATTTTAACCAAGCCATCATCTTTTTAAGAATTCTTCACCAAAACATGGTTCTTATTACCAATCTTTAAAATTATAATAACCACAGCTTAACTCCTCTTAACAAGCAAGTACCCCATCTTTGCTTCATAAAAGCACAAAAAACTTTATTCACAAAACCAAAACAATCTGCATTTATGAAAACGACACCCAAAATCGTTGCCCTGTTATTATTCATGGCTATTTCAGCATTTGCTACTGCTCAGAATATTTCCATCGGTTTACGCGGAGGATTGCACTTGCCCAATGTGTATGTCACCGATGGCATTGACAATCTGACGCCAGACTTTAAAAGTTATACAGCAGCCAGTATTGCCGCGGTTGCGGAAATCGGCTTTGGTCAACATTTTGCTATTCAACCTGAATTAGCTTATGTCGGCAAAGGATTTAAAGTCGCGGAGGATTTTGCATTGGATTTGTTCAACGTACCAGTGCCGGTGGGCGTCACTGCTGAATCGCGCTTTAATTACTTAGAAATGCCTGTATTAGCAAAAGTGAAATTTGGCAACGAAACGGTGGGAGGCTACATTACAGCGGGTCCCACGCTTGGCTATGCCCTGAGCGGCCGACTCATCACCAGAGCCAATGCTTTGGTGGAATTTAAAGTCTCCGATTCCGATATTAATCTCGATGCAATTGATTATGAGCGTTTTGAGGTAGGCGCCGTGGCCGGCGCGGGTTTGACCGTGAATACTAGTTTTGGACAATTATTCGCAGATGCCCGCTATTCCAGAGGCTTTACCCAATTATATGATATTCCAGTTATAGATGAAAAAATCAGAAACCAAGGCATTGCATTCAACATTGGCTTTTTAGTGCCTATTGGCGGTAAGCAAATCCGTCCGTAATACTGGATAATGGGGTGATAGAGTGAAAATCCTCCATTTCTCCTATCACCCCATCCCCTTATTTCTCATCCTCATATTCTTGCGCGAGCAACAAATCAATATCTTTCATAAACTGATCGACCGAAGCGGGATCCGTACCATCACAAAACGAGCGTACGCGCCTGTTTTTATCCACCAAAATAAATCGTCCGCTGTGGTCAAAGCCGCCGGGCGCGGTCGGGTCTTCTTTGGCAATACTGAAATAATCTTCAGCGATTTGATAAATTGAATCTTTTTCGCCTGTCACCAAATGCCATTTACTTGATTCTACGCCTAAGTTGCGAGCATAATTTTTCAAAGCACCCACTGAATCGCGCTTGGGATCAACCGTATGTGCGAGCAAAATCACCCGATCATCCTCCTCAAATCGTTCATAAAGTCGAAGCATTTGTTTGGCCGTTTTTGGGCAAATCGTCGGGCAGGAAATGAAGAAAAAGTCCACCACATAAGCCTTTCCAGCAAACGTTTCATTGGTTACCAAGTTGCTATCCTGATCTACAAACGCAAAATCGGGAATCGTGTGAAAGATTGTATCTCCATTCACAAAATCGCGCTCACCCAGAATGGGCAAGGGCTGCGGCGTCTGATTGCAGGCAAAGAAAAAAACACTAAGCATTAACAAACTCCAATACGCTCTCATGTTTAATTTTTTTGGAATTTCAACGTCGTTTCTGTTTTAATGGTTGCTTTTAAATGCAATTCCATCTGCAAATTTCTTAAAGTTTCGCAATTCTTATTGTCTGAATTACAATAAGTGACACCAAAATTATATTTTGCCTTCCCAAAATGAGGCTTGAATAAATCCTATTTTTTTTACCTTTAGCACAAAATTAATTGGGAATCACAGAAACGAACTAAAATCATCCATGAAAAAAGTTCTCCTACTTTCCACAATCGCAATCACCTTATTTTCAATCGGTTGTAAACGGGCGACGCAAGCAGACTATACGCGTGCACACGATCCTTGGGTATTTCGCTCGGTGTTGGACAGCATTCCGCGTATGCTCACGGTGGCCTTGAACGATAATCTTTGGGCAGCTTACAGTGCTCAAACTGGCGCTTTATATAAGGTATGGAAAGGCGGTGTGAATTTGGACGGAGCGGTTTATACCACTGCACATGGACCACAACCAAGCACATTGGGCGATGCTTATTTTGAAAACGATTTTTTTGAGCCATGGATGGTTATTCAAAATAATAAGGCAGAGCAACCGAATATTCAGTTTCGTGGACATCGTTTCCAACACGGGCAAGTGACAATCAATTATGAGCTTCAACTCAGCGATGGCGTCACCATCAAAGTGCATGAAACGCCGGAATACGTGACCAATAAGCAAGGTTTGCAAGGATTTGAGCGGACTTTTACATTGGAAAATGTACCTTCTGGCGCACAGGTATTGCTCAAGGCAAATTTGAATTCTATTGCATTAGAAAGCAATATTTTGACCGAAGGCGGTGCATTTCAAATTTCAAAAACAGAAGCCTACGAAAAAAACGGCTTGATGGCGATGGCGGTAGAAGGGCTATTGACTTTAAATCCGAAGGGCAAAACCGTTTTTACGACTTATTTTGTAAAGGAGCCGATGATTGAAAATCAGAATAAAATTGTCGGCGCAGAGGAAGAAGATTTACCGCTTGGAATGCGCTTGATCTCCCGCAATGACTGCAAAACCTGTCACAATACTTTTGTAAAAACAATTGGTCCATCCTATGTAGATGTCGCCAAAAAATATGCCAACACTTCTGGTAATGTGGCAATGTTGGTTGGGAAGGTCATCAATGGGGGCGCCGGTGTTTGGGGCGAAGCAGCCATGACCGCGCACCCGAATGTGCCGGAGTCAGATATCACGGAAATGGTGAAATACATTATGGAATTGGATGCGGAAGAGGAAGCAGTTGCAAAACCTCAAAACCCAAGTGCGGCGGCGGTTTCAGAGGATGATGCGGTGCCTGCCGCTCAAGGAATAGCGATGGAAGATTTGCTGCCAGGGGCTTTTGGTAAAGTGTTGGTACTAGAGGAGCAGCCACAAGTATTGGCAGATATCAATTTTAATCAAAAACCGACGTTCAGTGGAGTTTTCCAGGTCGTATCTATGGCAGATGCTGATTTTGAGGGCTTGATGGATAATTTTGCGGTCGAGGTATCGGGCTATTTGAATATTCCAAAAACGAACAACTACGTTTTCCGGCTTTCTTCGGATGACGGAAGTAGGTTGATATTGGATAATCGCACAGTCATTAATCATGATGGCTTGCATGGTGCTGAACCGCGCGATGCCGAATTGATCCTGGCGGCGGGTTATCATCCTTTCAAAATTCAATATTTTCAGGGCGGCGGTGGCAAAGTGCTGCGCTTGGAATGGAGTTCACCAGATATTGGCGAATTTCAGGTGGTGCCGGCATCGGCATTTCGATACAATCCTAAAACCATTGCTGCCGGTAGTACTTTGGTCTCCTTTGCCAAAACGAAACGCATTCCTGGCGATAAAACGGCATTAACGGCAGTGCATCCGAGCTATGATTTGTCTCAGGCGCGTCCGCATGATTTTACCTTTAAAGTAGGCGGCATGGACTTCCTGCCTGATGGTCGCTTGGTCGTTTCCACTTGGGAATCCGATGGCGGTGTTTACATCATTGATGGGGTAGAAACGGGCGATCCTTCTAAAATGTCATATAAAAAAATTGCAACTGGTTTGGCAGAACCCTTAGGTCTGAAAGTAGTGGATGGGGAGATTTATATTATGCAAAAACAGGAATTAACTAAATTAATAGATCATAATCGCGACGAAATTATTGACGAATATTATACTTTATGTAATAATTGGCGGGTATCTTCTAATTTCCATGAGTTTGGTTTTGGCTTGGCTTATAAAAATGGCTATTTCTATGCAGCTTTAGCAACTGCGATTCTGCCGGGTGGCGCGAGTGCAAAGCCACAAATTCCTGACCGAGGCAAAGCCATTCGGATCAATAAAGAGACTGGAAAATTGGAATTTATTGCACAGGGTTTGCGCACGCCAAATGGCGTTGGTATTGGTGTTGATAATGAAATATTTATTGCTGATAATCAAGGAGATTGGTTGCCTTCGAGTAAAATTGTACACGTTTCGCAGGGCGCTTTTTTCGGCTCGCGTTCGGTGGATTCTGTTGGAACAGCAAACCTTCCAGTGAAGCTGCCCGTCGTCTGGCTTCCGCAGGATGAAATTGGGAACTCTCCCTCCACGCCACTGGCTTTGAACGACGGACCGTACAAAGGGCAAATGATTCACGGCGAGGTGACGCATGGCGGCGTGAAGCGCGTTTTTGTAGAAAAAATCAATGGCGAATATCAGGGCGTTGTATTCCGATTTATCCAAGGCTTGGAAGCAGGTGTGAATCGGATGGTGTGGGGACCCGATGGCGCTTTGTACATCGGTGGCGTGGGCAATCCCGGCAACTGGCAACAAACAGACAAGGAATGGTATGGTTTACAGCGTTTAAAACATAATGGAAAATCCACATTTGAAATGCTGGCGGTGCGCGCGAAATCAAATGGGGTAGAAATTGAATTTACGCAAGCCTTGGCGGAAGGATTGGGTTGGAATTCAAGCGATTATATTGTACAACAATGGTGGTACGAGCCGACGCCGGAATATGGTGGTCCAAAAAAAGATTTGGAAAACCTGAAAATATTGTCGGTCAATGTTTCCAATGATCGCAAAAAGGTCTTTTTGGAATTGCAGGGTATGAAGCCGAATCACTTGGTTTATCTGCGTTTGCCTTATTCCTGGACGAGTGATACCTATCAGGAATTGTGGTCAACCGAAGCCTGGTACACCATGAATCAAATTCCGACCGATAATCCTGGTTTTAAAACACAAGCGCCTGATTTTAAGCAAAATACACTTTCAGAAACCGAGCGTAAAGAAGGCTTTAAACTACTTTTTGACGGCAATTCTTTGAATGGCTGGCGCAATTTTAATAAAAAAGTGCTTGGATCAAGTTGGATTGTACAAGATGACGCAATTTTGCTGGATGCCAAAAAAGACCCCAATGGCAATTGGCAGTCGGCGGATGGCGGCGATATTACAACGGATAAAGAATATGAGGATTTTGACTTGCGCTTGGAATGGAAAATCGAGCCTTGTGGCAATAGCGGCATTATTTATCGCGCCGTCGAATCCAGCAAATACGAGCACGCCTGGCATACCGGACCGGAAATGCAAATTCAGGACGATGCCTGCCACCCTGACGGCAAAACCGAAAAACATCAAGTAGGCGATATTTATGATATGATAGGCAGCAAATATACTACTGCAAAGCCCTCTGGTCAATGGAATCAAGTGCGCATTGTGGTAAAGGGCAATAAAATTGAGCAATGGCAAAATGGTCGGAAAATTGTAGAAACCGAAGTGGGCACGAATGAATGGAATAAACTAATTGCCGAAAGCAAATGGAAAGATTATCCCGATTTTGGTAAAGCGAAGAAAGGGCATATTGTATTGCAAGATCACGGTAATCGGGTATGGTTTAGGAATATACGCATTAAGGAATTTTAATTATAAAACACATAGGCACATAGCTAACTTTTTCTTTAGGTCTTTCTATTCTGCTTATGTGTTAAAAAAAAATTGCTGAAACTTAAAACAAAATATACATGAAAAACGCCTTTAAAATATTGATTTTAAGCAGTTTAATAATATTAATAGCTTGTAATAGCGCCCGTAAAGCAACGTCTGATTCAAATGATAAAATGAATATGCTCACCAATGCGGAAAAACGCGACGGTTGGGTACTTCTATTCGATGGCAAAACGCTTGATGGCTGGCGTTCCTACAAAAAACAGACGGTTGGTTCGGATTGGAAAGTGCAGGATGGTGCGATTGTGCTTGATGTGCAAAAAGATGCAAATGGCAAGCGCATTCCCGATAATGGCGGCGACATCACGGCGGGTGGTGAATTCACAGATTTTGAATTGAAATTGGATTGGAAAATTGATAAATGCGGCAATAGCGGTATCATTTATCGCTCGGTAGAAGCCAATAAATACAATTATCCCTGGCAAACCGGACCCGAAATGCAAATTGTTGATAATGACTGCCATCCGGATGCAAAAATCGAAAAACACCGTGCCGGTGATTTTTATGATGTCGTAAAAAGCTCGAAAGAAAATGTAAAGCCAGCATTAGAATGGAATTCCATTCGCATCGTAGCAAAAGGCAATCACGTAGAGCAATGGCAAAACGGCGAAAAAGTCGTTGATGTACAGATGGGTACAGAGGAGTGGAAAGCGCTATTGAAAAACAGCAAGTGGAAAGATCATCCTGATTTTAGCCTCTCGCCCAAAGGCTTGATTGTATTGCAAGATCACGGCGACCGCGTTTGGTTTAGAAATATCAAAGTCAAAAAACTATAAGATTTTAAACGCTTTGATTTTTTCTGTAAATTTGGAGAAAGGTACACGGGTTAGATAAGATGACGATGATTTTCTATGATGTTAATGTAATATTTTAACCAATACAAATCATAATTATCATAAAAATCAGTGTATTATCAAAATATCAACTAACTAAACTAACACCTAAAACATGCAAGACATCAACAAACAAAGACTTTTTACCGCGAGTTGTTTCGCTCTTGTCACTACCGCTTTTGCTTTTGCCATTCGGGCGGGGATTTTGACAGAATTAGCTACTAAGCTGAGTCTGACAGACACACAGTTGGGCTACATCAATCAAATGGCGATTTTGGGATTCCCCATTGCGACGATTGTCGGCGGTTATTTGTACAATGTATTTGGCGCGAAGCGCATGATTTGGTTAGCTTTCATTTCTCACTTAGTCGGAATTGTATCCACTATTTTTGCTGGAAATTTCGCTATCTTATTGATTTCCAACTTCTTCATCGGGTTTGGGAATGGTACGGTGGAAGCCGCCTGTAATCCTTTGGTAGCGAATATGTACAAGAATAACCAAACCACTATGCTCAATCGCTTTCACGTGTGGTTTCCAGGTGGTATTTTCTTAGGCGCTTTGATCTCGCAATTCATGGCTAGTGCCGGTGCAACTTGGCAGATGCAGATCGCAGTAATGTTGATTCCGTTGGCGATTTATGCTTATTTATTTATGGGTCAAGCGTTCCCGAACGCCGAGGATTCTGGGCAAGCTAAAGTTTCCTCTAATCTAAAGGGTATCTTCACTCCATTATATATCTTCATGATTTTCTGTATGTTGCTTACCGCAAATACCGAATTGAGTACGCAGCAGTGGATTGAACGTTTGTTGAGCTCAGCAGGTGCGCCTGGTATGTTGGTACTAGCAATGGTGACGGGTTTGATGGCAGTAGGGCGTTTCTTTGCGGGTCCAGTCGTACACCGCCTCAATCCTATTGGGGTCTTATTCTTCTCTTCCATTATCGCCTTTTTTGGTATCTTTTTAATGAGCCGCGCCGAAGGTCCTATGATTTATATAGCTGCAATTTTATTTGCAATCGGCGTTTGTTATTTCTGGCCCACCATGGTTGGCTTTGTCGGTGAATACATTCCAAAAAGTGGCGCTTTGGGTATGTCGTTGATTGGTGGTGCGGGGATGTTCGCTACGGGTATTGCACAGCCGATTGTAGGTGGCTGGATTGATGCGGCTCGCCAAAAGGCAGAAGCAGCAGGAGCAGTAGCAGCAGAGGCGGATCGTATTGCCGGGCAAGCAACCTTGACCAATTTGATGATTTTCCCGATCATTCTGATTGTGGCATTTGGCATTCTGTTCATTATGCGCAAAAAATTAGAAGAACTTAGAGTCATCCACTAAGCTGTTAAAGGGTTGATAGTTAAATTTATATCTATCAACCCTTTAACTTATCAACCAACCCTTCCTATGAAACCTAATATCCGCGTTCAATTGTCCATCATGATGTTCCTGGAGTTTTTCATTTGGGGCGCATGGTTCGTATCCATGGGGACTTACCTTGGTAACAACCTGAAAGCCAGCGGTGTAGAAACTGGTATTGCCTATCAAACGCAATCCATTGGCGCAATCCTCGCGCCATTTATCATTGGTTTAATCGCCGACCGCTTTTTTCCGGCGCAACGTATTTTGGGCGTATTGCATTTGGCTGGAGCAGCTTTGATGTATTTGGCTTCTACCGCACCAGCATTTTCGATTTTTTACCCTTATATCCTGATTTATATGATTTTATATATGCCAACATTGGCATTAGTAAATTCTATTTCCTTTCGTCAAATGGCAAGTCCGGAGAAACAATTTGCCAGTGTGCGCGTATTTGGCACAATTGGTTGGATTGTAGCCGGATTGACAATCAGTTATTTGGGATGGGATCCTCAACCTGACGGGAGCAATAAATTAGAGAATACCTTTCAAATGGCGGCGATTGTTTCGGCCATTCTAGGCGTGATGAGTTTTACATTGCCGCATACACCGCCAGCCCGCAACAAAAATGAAAAGCTCAGCATTAGCGATATTCTTGGTTTGGATGCCTTAGGATTACTCAAGGATCGCTCATTCCTGACATTTTTTATCGGCTCAGTCCTGATTTGCATTCCTTTAGCGTTTTATTACAGCTTTGCGAATCCATTTCTCAGCGAAGTAGGAATGACCAATCCTACGGGAAAAATGTCGATGGGACAAATGTCAGAAGCCTTGTTTTTATTGGTGATGCCATGGTTTTTTGTACGCCTTGGCGTGAAAAAAATGCTCTTGCTGGGTATGGCGGCCTGGGCTGTGCGTTACGCACTTTTTGCATTTGGTGATGCGGGTGAAAATTATTGGATGCTGATTCTGGGAATTGTATTGCATGGCATTTGCTACGATTTCTTTTTCGTAACAGGACAAATTTATACCGACAATCTCGCTGGCGAGAAATTCAAAAGCGCCGCGCAAGGCTTGATAACACTGGCGACTTACGGCGTCGGCATGCTGATTGGTTCCTTGGTTTCGGGTTATATCGTGGATGTGTATGCTACCGAAACAGGGCACGATTGGCGCAGCATTTGGCTCATTCCGGCAGGCATTGCTTTTGTTATTATCCTTGCCTTTTTGGTTGCATTCCGCGACCCTGGCTATCGCAAAACAATGCAATCTTGATATACAAATAGTTGGTTTTGGGTGTTAGATATTCGATATTTGAATGTCTAACATCCAAAATAAACGCCATGAAAAAGGTTTTATTATTATTCTTTATAATATTATATTCTTGTAAAATTTTCACACAATCACTTGATTATCAATTACAATATAAAGCCTCCGGCGACCATTATATTCAAATAAATATTACATCTTCACAGCCTATCCCCTGCCCTGCTATGTTCATTATGCCCCGCTCCGCGCCAGGTACTTATGGTTATATCCCTTACGACCGATTCGTGGAAGAGGTTAAAGCAATTGACAATCAAGGCGTTACCATTCAAGTTAAAAAAGGTGAAGGCTCCCGCTGGATCCTGGGAGATTCTGCTCAAATATTGCGTTCCATCAGCTATCGGGTCAACTTAAAAAAGATGGAAGCCGAGTTATTACAAGCTTCTGACGCTTCAAAAATCAGAAAAGGGTATCTTGGTTTATTGGGATATTCCATTTTTGGGTATATCGACAAACACGTTCAGGATAAAATTCAACTCACGATTCAAGCCCCACTCAACTACCCGATTTTCAGCACTTTGCAACCGAATGCGCATCCGCCTACCGGAAAATTAACTTTGGAAGTAGAGAACTTTGCTATTCTTGCGGACGGTCAAATTATGCTTGGCCCTGATTTGTATATTAAAGA
Organism: Saprospiraceae bacterium; assembly: GCA_033761835.1. Lineage (GTDB taxonomy): Bacteria > Bacteroidota > Bacteroidia > Chitinophagales > Saprospiraceae > JADJNW01. The sequence goes on along the minus strand of JANRME010000364.1, from coordinate 12,779 downwards.
ATATGAGGCACTTGTACCACTTTTTGTAGTTGGTTATGCTGAAACAGCAACCAATTTCGATGAAGTCGGCAGGCTTGGCGTAGAATCTATTCGCTTGCTAAAAGATTATTTTGGTACTATTCCTTTCCAACATTATACGATACATCAAGAATATTTAAAACCCTTGGATGAAAGGCATGAATATGGTTTTTCGATGGAACATTTGAACAGCGCTACAGTTTTTGCTGATATTTCGACCGCTATCACTGCGCCTTTGAATGAAGCCCAATTCAAGCGCAGGCTTTTTGGTCTGGTACATCATATCGGGCATGCCTGGATTCCGCTGCGTTGCTACGGCAAAGGCTATCGCCCTTTTGCCTGGGAATTCGCGCCCATCATTGAGTATATATGGCTTCATGAAGGTTTTATCTGGTATATTACTGCCGAAGAAATTTTGAAACTTCCGCAACGCGGCATTCCATTTTTCAAGGATATTGTTTACAATTCGCCCGAAGCCGTGCAGCGGCTTTCTTTGCAAGAATTGAATCAATTGGCGTCTTCGCATTATTCAGAAGATTTTATTTTCGGTCAAAATTGCTTCGCACGCGGCGCGCTCATGGCGCATGATATTAATTTGATGATCAAAGAAAAAACCAAGGATAAAAAATCATTTCAGGATGCGATTCGTTATCTGTTTGAGCATTTTCAAAAAGACCCGGAACCCATCACGTTTGAGAATTTGCCAAAGCTCATTCAAGACGGAACAGGCGTGGATGTAAGCGAAGCAATAAATAAATGGAAGCAACCGATTAAAAAATAAGCGTGAATAAATATAAAATTAATATCATATATATTTTATTTTTGGCAGTGCCAATCTGCGCACACACCCAAACCATCACCCCATCACCCTATCGCCCTATCACCCAAATTTCGCTTAAAGCGAAATTTATTGCCACCGACAAGCTCCAGCAAATCTACGCCGTCACGCCCAAGAATGAAATAATAAAATATGCACCTGATTGTATAAAATTATATCATTATAGTAATAATACTTTAGGTGATTTGATATATCTTGATACAACCGATCCTTTTAATTTACTATTATATTACACAGATTATCAAATTATTATTACACTCGACCGTACTTTAAATAAAACGGGTGAATTGAATTTATTGAACGCTAATGCCCTGCAAGTGAGCACTATAGGCATGAGTAATGATGGTAATATTTGGTTGTACGATCAAGCGACTTTCCAACTCCGAAAGGTGGATCAGGATGGTAAAACTTTATCCGAAAGCCAAAACCTGAATCTCTTGCTGCCGCAAGCGCCAAAGCCCACGCAGCTCATCGCCCGCGACAATTGGGTATATCTTTGCGATCCTGATTTAGGAATTCTGGTGTTTAATAATTTTGGGCAATACGACAAAACCCTTGATTTGAAAGGTGTTTCAGCGTTTCAAATAATAGAAAATCGAATCTTTTTCCGTGAAGGAAATTGTTTGAAAGTTTATGATTTAAAATCTTTTTTAATATCTGAAATCCCTTTGCCGGAAGGCATCGCAGCAGAAGATGAAGTACAAATTCAACAAAATCGACTATTTGTAAAAAAGATAGACCGCATCGAAATATACGAACTGAAGTAGTTTTAAAGCTTCCCCAAGTCTCCGATCCCCCAGTTTCCAGGTCGCCCAGTCTCTCATCACCCTAAGTCTCAAAAAAACCAACGCTCCCCCCTACCCAAGTCCTGCCTTTGTTCTGGCGCACACCGATCATCTCTGCTTTGGCGAGGCGCACCAGATTCGTGAGCAATTCCGGGCGTTTGGCATCGTCTTCCCACACAAGGAGCATCCGCACCTCAGCTTTGGCGGGGTCGTCGAGCGTAGGAATAACGGGTACATATTGCACTTTTTTCTGAAGTATAAAATTAGATCGATCTTCGATTTTGTCAATATCCGCCTGGGTTGGATGAATAATCACGCCCATGCCGGCAAATGAAAACAAAGGCTTGAGCACAAAATCGTCCAAGTTTTTGGGGATTTCGGTCAAATCGCTCAAGAAATAAGATTCCGGCACATATTTGCTCTTCAAAAACGGCAGCGTATGCTTGCTGATGCGGAAAAACCAATTGGGATGCCCCACCCAATGCACGTCGAGGTCATCGGTGAAAGCGAAATCCATTTTTAAATCCTTGCGTTGGAGTAATTCATCAAATATAACGCGATTATAAATGCGTTCTACCTTGATTTTCTTTCCATTATCATTTATATAAAAAAGGTTTCTGCTTTCTTTTTTCAAGTCGGACACATTCACAAATGGTAATCCGATTTGCTTTTTTGCTACAAAAAAATCGATTGCCGTTCCTTGCTTTTCAGGATCAATCTCTAGTAAAATCGTGCCTTCCGGGTCGCCGGCCCCGTAGAGAATTTTCTTTAGCTTATTTAAATAACTCGTTTCATCAAGATTATGAAACAAATGCGTCAAATGATCGGGAATATCAAAAAATTGGCGGTAAGCATTGGCGACCATATTTTGCCAAAAGAAAAGCGACGGAAAGCCTTGTATTTCAATCAATTGCGGAATTAATTTGCCATTTTCATCCTGACAAATTCCAAAATCAATCACCAAGAAATTGGTATGCGGTGTTTCATTCGGCACGATTTGCCCAGGCTGCAAAGCACCTCCAGAATAAGCCTTAAAATCAGGGCGCATCAAGAAATTCGTAATTTCATCGCAAGCTTCTATTAGCTTGTTTTTCAACTCATTAGGAATAAAAACTGGCGTTTCGCACACATGAAAAGGCGGGCGGTGATGGTATTGCGCCTCGATCCAGTCGAGCATTGCATCGTACTGTTCTTGCTTGAAGTTGCCGTTGAATTGCTCTCTAAGGTGCTTTATCATTTTTAAAGTACAAAGTTTGAAGTACCGAGGCACGAGCTTAGCAGTATATCTTCACCTGATAATTCATTACTAATATTAACTAAATGATAGCCAGGATATTAAGCCAAAACAGCTTCTCTTTTCACAGCCCTTATAGCCCTGCTCAAAAACAAAGGAAGAATAATATTATGCGTCAGCTCTATCTTATCCGAATCGCGCAAATGATCAATCATCTCCAGATATTTTTTCTCGCTATGCTCTTCGATCACCGTTTTGCGGCGCTCCGGGTCGAGAAAGTGTACCAGCATCCCTTCGGGGTCAGCTTCCGGGTGAAATTGTGTGCCAATAATTTCATTCGAAAATCGAATCGCCATCAAAGCGCGTTCCAACGGCACATGCGGTCGAATTTTTTCCAGGCATAAAATCTCTGCGCCCATATCATCCAGCGCCTCTAAATTTGGCTGAACGACTTGCCAATCCCTGAAGTCGGCAACATAAAATGGATTGGGAAGCCCATTAAATAAAGGCTCCACGATACCCATATCTGTTTTGTGTACTGGAAACGTACCAAAAGATCGAGACCGACGACGAATGACTTCGCCCACTTTGAAATGGATACACGCCATTTGAAACGAATGACAAATGAAAAAAACGTGCTTTTTCGGATTGCCCGGCATTAGATTCCAGTTCCAAACCGTATCTACCCAATCGAAATATTTGGTATCCCAATATCCGTCACCATCATGTGGATTGCCTGGGCCGCCAGTTGAGATATAGATATCAAAATCCATACCCGGTACTTCTGCTTTAGCGCGTACGTTGAACAATTCCCAGTCCACTTGTCCATCAAATCGGCCGACAATACTCTTGATCGCCCGCATTCCTTGATTTGGCTCGTCGTTATACATATCAAGGATTGCCAATCTTACCTTTTGCATTGTTTTCTCCATTTTCAAAACCAATAAGACCCCAAAAGAAGCCTCGTTCTTTTGTTTAAGCGTTTTAATCGGTTTTGGTAAGTATGTTTGTATGCCTCTTAATGAGGTTATTAAGTTTTCAACACTATTCTAAAATAAGAAGTTCTAAAGCTTATGACGCACTATCCTTCTCCTGGTCACGCTATCCCCAAGTCTCTGAATCACTTCGTCTTCTTAGGCGCTTTCTTCTCCGCAGCCGGCGGCGCAGACATTTTCCCAGCCACTGCATCCTGCATGAAAGTACCCCAAGTCAAGTTATTATGCCCATCCTGGTGTGCTTGTGCGCGTTCAATAGCATAATTGGCGGCAGTTTCGACGACCCAATCAAAATTTTCCTGTCCAACAGAACTTACCTCCGCATCTGGCGCAGGATTGCAAAAGTCAATAGCGATAGGAATTCCATCGCGTACCGCAAATTCTACCGTGTTAAAATCATAACCCAAAGCCCGGCACAAACGCAAGGTATATTCCTCCATTGTTTTAATCAGTGAATCCGGCACATCGTGCTTAACTGCATAACGCAAATGATGTGGATTGCGCGGCTCGTAGTGCATAATTCTTACATATTTCCCACCGATTCCGTAGCAACGGAAATAAGAATCAAAATCAATTGCTTCTTGCAACAACATCACCAACTGCCCTGTTTCATTATATTTTGCAAAAAAATCATTAACGGTATCCAATTTGTAAACGTGCTTCCAACCGCCACCAGCGAAAGGCTTCATAAACGCCGGAAAGCCAATATATTCAAACATTCCATCCCAATCCAACGGGAATGCCAAATTGGAAAAAGACTCCGCTCTGGTATCATCAGGGCGATCCTTGGAAGGCAGAATCACGGTTTTGGGCACCGGCACACCAATGTGCACAGCTAAAGCATTATTGAAAAATTTCTCGTCGGCACTCCACCAAAATGGATTATTAATGACCGCAGTGCCCGTCAATGCTGCGTTTTTCAAATAAGCGCGATAGAATGGCACATCCTGCGAAATGCGATCCACAATCACTGCATAATCTGTCCGCGCCCCCTGCTGCACTTGAGCAATATTCACCGGCTCCGCGCTGATGCCTTTTATGTTCTTGGCGTTGATTCTTTCTACAAAAGCATTTGGGAAGGAACGTTCCCAACCAAAGAGGACTCCAATTTTTTTCATAGGGATTTATAGTTGTTTTGGCGTTTGGTATTCAATCATAAGCAAATATATCATTTCCGATGACTTGTCCTATAAATATTTTCAGGAATATTTTTAAAGCCGCGAGTAGCAAGTCGCAAGTATCATTTCTTTTTTCTTGCAGCTTGTTGCTCATAGCATGCATCTCCTCAAATCAAGCTCAAATAATGCGGAAACATCTCGCGCCACAAGGGCCAATCGTGCTCTTTCCAGCCGCGCATATCGAGCCAGTGTGGAATATTTTTTTGATTCATCAGATGCGATAAATGCTCATTTGCAGGCCGACAGATATCCCATTCGGAAGTCCCCAGCACAATTTTCATGCGCCAAATATCAGGATGATTCAATCCGTGAACAAAATCTACCGGGTTATTAAAATACACATTATCATCGTAATACCCATTCATAAACATCTTAATATCAAAAGCGCCGCTCATGCTATACAAATGGCTCACCGCATCGGGATGCTTGAGTGCAAAATTCGTCGCGTGATACCCGCCAAAACTCGCTCCGGCTACTGCCACTTTGCCCACTTGCGTGTTCCAGCGAATGCTCGGCACCACTTCTTCGTACACCATTTTATCGTACCAAATATGATTCATCACGCGCTGCGCCGGGTGAATGCCTTTGTTGTACCAGCTATGAATATCGACGCTATCCAAACAAAAAAGCTGCACAAAGCCGCGTTCAATGAACCACCGCGCAGATTCTACCAGCTTAAAATCCTTGGATTCGTAATACCGCCCCATCGAAGATGGAAAAACGATAATCGGATAGCCCTGATGCCCGAAAATGAGCATTTCCATCTCTTTACCTATACTATGCGAGTACCACTTATGATATATTTCTTTCATTATTTATTAGCTTAGGGAGTTGAGAGGTTGAGAAAGTTGAGTGTTGCCAACCAAATATGCTTCCTTAACCTTCTCCACGTTCTTACCGTTTTAAAGAAATTGTAAAAAATACACTTAGGCAAAAATAAGCGTTTTGCAGAACAAAGCACTTATTTTTGTGGTTTGAAAAATTCGTTCAAACAAAAGACAGCTATGCGATTTTTTAAAAATGCAGCTCGAAAAACGCCTCGAATTTCCAATCGAATTTCATTTCAAACAATCGAAAATATTGAAATTCAACACTTTGAAAACTTTCCTTCGCAAGCGCTCCAGCGCGAAGTGCGCGTAGATGTTTTTTTGCCGCCAGGTTATTTTGATGAATCCAAGGCTTATCCTGTGCTTTTTTTTAACGACGGTCAGGATATGGAAGCGATCCAATTGGCAGATATTCTTGAAAAATTATATCAAAAAAATCAAATTCCGAAAATCATTATCGTTGCTATCCATGCCAACCACGAACGCATGAACGAGTACGGCATCGCCAGTGAAGCAGATTATAAAAATCGCGGTGCAAAGGCTGGATTATTCACGCAATTTATTTTTAATGAATTGATTACAAATATAAAAAAGCGTTATCGTTGCAGCGAAAAAATCGAAGATTGGGCATACGGCGGTTTCTCCCTGGGCGGGCTTTCTGCGTTTGACATCGTTTGGCATCATCCCCATGTATTTGGTAAAGTAGGCGTATTTTCTGGTTCTTTTTGGTGGCGCTCGAGGCCGGTTGATCCTTCCGATCCTGATGCACACCGCATCATGCATGACATATTAGAAAAAAGCCAAAAGCAAACTGGTTTAAAATTCTGGTTGCAAACTGGCACGGAAGACGAACAAGAAGACCGCAATAAAAATGGGATTATTGATTCCATTGACGATACGTTAGACATTATCAAAGCCTTGAAAAACCTAGGCTTCCGTGAAGGTAATGACATTCAATACTTGGAAATAAAAGGCGGGCAGCACAACCTCTCAACTTGGGCAAAAGTAATGCCGACGTTTCTGCGATGGGCCTTTCAAGGTTAATTCCTTTGTATCTTCACACATACTTTTGGAAATAGTTTTTATTTCTCTTTTCAAATTTCACATCAGCAACATTCCTATTCAACATTTTTCTTACTTTTCTGCCACAAAGCCTATTTGATTACCATAGTAAAACCAAGTCATCATGGAAATGGATTATTTCAAGGAGTCTCTCCTTTTGCATAAGCGTTTGAAAGGAAAAATCTCGATCACGCCCAAAATTGATGTGCAAACTAAAGAGCAATTGTCGCTTGTTTACTCGCCTGGCGTTGCCGAACCTTGCCTCGAAATTCAGCGCAACCCGGAATCGGTTTGGGAATATACAATCAAAAATAATACGGTGGCGGTTGTCTCTGATGGTTCAGCAGTGCTGGGTTTGGGCAATATAGGGGCACATGCAGCGATTCCTGTAATGGAAGGTAAAGCCTTGTTATTCAAGCGATTTGCCAATATTGATGCTTTCCCGATTTGCATTGACACCCAGGATGTGGACAAAATTGTAGAAACAGTGAGACTTATTTCGCCAGTGTTTGGCGGAATCAACCTGGAAGATATTGCTGCCCCGCGCAGTTTTGAAGTGGAAGCTCGGTTGCAGGATTTGGGCATTCCGGTTTTTCATGATGACCAACACGGCACAGCGATTGTGGTGTTGGCGGCTTTGTTAAATGCAGTAAAAGTAGTCGGGAAGAAGCTATCCGATCTCAAAGTGGTGATCAACGGCGCTGGGGCGGCAGGCATTGCCATTGCTCGTTTATTGAAAAGTGTAGATTATTCTGGGAATATCCACAATGTGGAAGTAGCGGAAATCATTATTTGCGATACGCAGGGTATCCTGCACGCCAATCGAACGGATTTGAACGAAGCGAAGCGCGCAGCATTAGAATTCACCAATAAATCTGGTTTGCAAGGCTCCGTGAAAGATGCACTAGTCGGCGCGGATGTGTTTATTGGCGTGAGTGTTGGGAATTTGTTATCATCAGAAGACGTGCGCCAAATGGCGAAGGATTCTATTATTCTGGCTTTAGCCAACCCAACTCCAGAGATCATGCCGGATGCAGCGTACAAGGGCGGCGCAGCGATTTTTGGTACGGGTAGAAGTGATTTGCCCAACCAAGTGAACAACGTACTGGGCTTTCCGGGTGTATTCAGAGGCGCATTGGATGCAAGAGCAAAAAGCATCACACCAGCTATGAAAATGGCTGCCGCATTTGCTATCGCTGAATGTATCAGCAATCCGAGTCTTGATTTGATTATTCCGCCAAGTTTGGATGAGCAAGTCGCTTGGCGCGTGGCAGCTGCGGTAAAAGCAGCCGCACTAAAGGATTTTGCTTAAAAAAGATGGGCTGAGGCTTGCGCCCCAACCCCTCCACAAAAACAAATTTACACAATTTTAAATATCGTTCTGGAACTGCTACCTTTTATGGATAGCGATCACCGTTTTCATCGTTATAGAAATACCTGCTTTCAAACGCTTTACTCTGTCCTTCAAGTATTTCTAATTTCAAATGCTTATCCAAAAAATTTAAATATAATCAGAAACCTGCCTGAAATATTTAAACCTTTTTGTGCTCAACAAAGTTAACAAATACCTTTTAAAAATAATATAAAAGTATAGTTATCCTTGAGAACAAACTTATATCACATGATTGAGAACTTTGATTTTTATGGGCTGGTCGGTTAATACGCACAATTTTCATTGTGGAAGCGTAGAGCCATTAAAAACTGAGAGAGTCTAATAAATAGAGCAAATGCCCTCCAATCAGCCTAAACCCCTTTGCACTTGACAAAGAGTACAGACTATGCGTAGTTTTCATGTTGATATAGTGTTGTTCTAATAAATTAGTGTTCTATTTTTTTACCCGAAAATCGGCGTCTGCTTCTAATCTCAAGCACGCATCACTCTGGAAACGATTGCGGGTTACTTAATTCTGACTTCAAGTCGAATTACAGACTGCAAGGTAAGGGGAGAATCTTATTTTTGCAACACAAAAATAGGTTAATATTAGATTATTCAATAATTTTTTTTCATTTTTTTTGACTCAGAAAAAGGAGGTATCGTAAAATTAATATATAAATTATTCAATATCAATTACTTAACCGCTTATTATTTTTTTTAAATTTGAGCAAAAATCTGTTTTGCTTCTGATTTTATTTTTTTTGCAATTCAGACAAGTTTTTAAGTAAAATGCTTGAGCATAATCACTTCTTTTTCGCCCAGATGACGCCAGAAACCTCGCGGCAAATCTTTTTTGGTCAAACCCGCATAATAAACGCGATCCAATTTCTCTACCTCATAGCCCAAATGCTCAAAAATACGCCGCACGATGCGATTTTTACCAAGATGAATTTCAATACCTATTTCTGATTTAGACGCACCCGCCACATAATCAATGCCATCTACCTCTGCGATGCCATCTTCCAACTCTATGCCCTTCTGAATTTTTTCCAAATCCGCTTTTGTCAAAGGTTTGTTCAGCGCCACATGATAGACTTTTTTCACCTTATAACTGGGATGAGCCAATTTTTTTGCAAGATCACCGTCATTCGTCAACAAGAGCAATCCGGTTGTACCTCGATCTAATCGCCCCACTGGAAACACGCGCTCTTCGACCTTCCCTTTGAGTAAGTCCATTACCGTTTTACGCCCTTTTTCATCGCTCAAAGTGGTAATAAAATCCTTGGGTTTGTTCATCAAAATATATACCTTCCTGCCCTCCGGCTTAATGGGTTTGCCTTTGAATTGGATTTTATCCCCTTTTTGCACTTGATAAAAAGGCTCTTTGACAAGTACTCCATTCACCGTCACATCGCCATTCTTGATAAAATCTGCGGCTTGGCGACGCGAGCATACGCCGCAATGTGCCACATATTTATTGAGGCGCATCCCTTCAATATCCGTGTCTGCATTCGATGCAGTAGCTCTCTTTGGACGAAAAGATTTAGAGGTACTACGTTTTTTATCTTGATTTTTCTTCCTGCGTTCCATTTTTTACAATTATTCGATTTCTAAAAACACCGTAAAGCTACGAATGTATTTAGAAAGGAATGTCTTCATCTTCGTTGATGCGAGATTGAATGGTAATCATGCTACTGCTGGTATCGGGCTGGAAGGTATTGCTTGGAAAATTGCCAAAATCCAAATTATCTAAATCGGCAAACTGCGCCAGTTCGTTCTTGAAACGAAGCTTTACATCAGCTAAAGCACCGTTCCGGTGTTTGGCAATAATAATTTCTGCGATGCCTTTGAGGGATTCGCCTTCGGGGCTTTCGGTTATCCCATAATATTCAGGTCGATATATAAATGACACAATATCAGCATCTTGTTCAATCGAACCCGATTCACGAAGGTCACTCAGTTGTGGGCGCTTGCTACCACCTCGCACTTCTACTGCCCGACTCAATTGCGACAGGGCGATCACTGGCACATTCAGTTCTTTAGCCAAGCCTTTCAACGCGCGAGAAATAGCGCTCACTTCTTGTTCGCGGTTGCCTCGCTGATTTTCGCCACCGCCGCTCATCAATTGCAGGTAGTCAATGATAATCAATTGCAGATTATGCTGGGTTTTCATACGGCGGCACTTGGCGCGGAGTTCAAAAATATTGATTGCGGGCGTATCGTCAATGTAAATCGGCGCGTCGCTGATGCGGTCAATCGCGCGCACAATGCGAGCCATTTCGTCGTTATCCAGCTTTCCATTGCGCAATTTGGAAGAAGAAACTTCTGCTTCCATTGAAATCAAACGCTGGGCTAATTGCACGTTCGACATTTCCAAAGAAAAAATCGCTACGGGTTTTGTATAATCCAAGGATGCATTTCGAGCGATGGAAAGGACAAAACTAGTTTTACCCATCCCCGGTCTTGCCGCAATGATAATCAAATCCGAAGGTTGCCAACCGGAAGTGATGCGATCCAAATCAGTAAACCCCGTCGGCACGCCGGTAAGCCCATCTTCTTTACTCTGGAGTTCTTGAAGTTGTTTATAGGCTTTGCTGGCGAGCGAACCTATCGCTTCGTAGCTTCGGCTCATATTTTGCTGGATGATGCCGTACAGGCCTTGCTCGGCGGTATCCAACAAATCAAATACATCGGTAGTATCTTCAAAAGAATCGCGGATAATGGTAGTCGAAACCCGAATCAACTCGCGCTGCATATACTTCTGGGAAATGATGCGCGCATGATACTCGATATTGGCGGCAGAAGCCACTTTATTTGTTAATGCTGCCAAGTATGCTGGGCCGCCGGTGGCTTCCAAATCGCCCGATTTTTTTAATTCTTCCATTACTGTCAGCATATCTATAGGCTGAGAGCGTTCAAAAAGGCGCTGCATCGCTTTGTAAATAAGTTGGTGGGCATCCGAATAAAAACTATCGGCACGTAAAATATCCAATATAGTAGAAAAAGCATTTTTATCCAACATAATAGCCCCCAGTACTGCTTCTTCCAAAGGCAAAGCCTGCGGCGGCACTTTGCCAAACACGTAATCCGACAGATCCTCGCTGCGTCTTCGATTGCCCAAGCCTCTTGAAGTACTACTCACGCTCTTGCTGATATTTTTGGGTTCTGCCATAGTGTTATAAATAAAATCGCCGATAAAATTGCTTCACCTACAAAGCTAAGGGTTCTTTTGGAGATTTGCGAATGCGAAAAATTGCCTGTTTTTCAACAATTGTGGATAACAGACATTCCAAATGTGGATAAGTTGTTGATTTTTGAAGCCGATGTTAAGCAAAAGTTATCAATCCAAATAAAAATAATATTCATTATGAAAATTTAAATATCTACTTCTCCTGCCCTTAATCGCTTTCAATTTATAAATCTACACAAAAAATGTAAGAATTAAAAACGAGAGGCATTTTGGAATTGTGGAAAAATTCTGGTTCCTCAGTTTCGTTAAAAGAAGAAATGCGAGCCATGCCTTCCGGCGGCCCGCATCTCACTTGGTTTCCTAAGCTATAGCCCTAATGATTATTAGTTGATTTTGGAAAGTTTATCCTTTACCGCGTCAACCGTTTGCTTCTGTGTTTCAATTTTCTGATTTGTAAGCTCCTGGTCTTTCACATTTTGTTCGATCTCCGCCGTTGCTTTTTTAATCGTTTCTTGCGCTTTTACAATTTCTTTTTCAGCACGATCTTTGGCAGCGATCAGTTTCTCCAATTCTTTTTCCAATTTTTTGAGTTCTTTCTCCTGATTTTCCAGTTCCAGGCGCGTTTTTTCCTTTTGTACCTCCACCAAAAATGCATTCATTATTTTTTCCGCTTCAGCGTATTGCTCCGGGTATGCATTCGAACTCAAAAAATCATTACCCATGTTGATCCAAACCATGAATTTAACATCCGTTTTACCTTCGGTGCGGGCGTGTAGATCAACCGGTGTAGCCCCGCCAATCGTAGGAATATTGATATTATCGGTGAACCATTCCTTTTGCTTACGCTGCCATTCGGCTTTGCCATTGTAATGATCATCAATAAATTTTTCCCATACTTTACCAGCTAATTTGTCATCAATGCCACTCAATTGCACGGTCAAAGCAGTATTATTGCCCAAACTCATACTTTCATTTCTCTCCATCACCATACTTCCGCCTTTTGGGGTAAGCTGTGCCGATATACTTTGAATAAATACAAACGATAATACCAAGACGATAATCAGATTTTTCATGTTTTTATTTTTTAAAATTCAGTGCGTAAATTGATTTGCAAAGGTTTTAGCATTTTGACGCAAGGAAAGGAAAGAAGTAACGCAAAAGGACTCGATTTTTTTAAATTAAGGAACAATAACTTTCAAAACTTGAGGTAAAACGCTGAATTTCACTGGGGTTGTGCCGAGCCATTCACCATCTGCTTCTAATCCAATAAATTCATC
>JANRME010000363.1:0-10012 GCA_033761835.1 Saprospiraceae bacterium | reverse complement strand
GAAGAAGGCTGCCTGAGCATACCGGAAGTACGCGGTGACGTGGATCGCCCGCCAACACTGCGTTTGCGCTGGCTCGACGAAAATTTTCAAACACAAGAAGAAACATTCATTGGTGTGAATGCGCGCGTCATTCAGCACGAATACGACCATATTGATGGTGTCTTATTCGTAGAACATCTAAAGCCAGTAAAGAAACGCCTGGTGCGTCGCAAGCTAGAAGATATCCGCAAAGGCAAGATAAAAGCCGAGTATAAATTAAAATTTATTGGTAAGTAAAAGCTATTTCCTACCAAAATCAGCAGGAATTTCGCCCCATTTTTCGGTTTCCCATTTCATAATTTTATTGGGATAAGTATTGCTTTGCAGCCATTTTTCAGCGCGTTCGATCAATTGCCACACAATCTCTGTTTTGGCGTTGCGTACCAGCGTGGTTTTGCATTTTTTCTCGCGTACCCATTTCATGGCATTGCGAGAGTCGGTGTAAATCGGCGTATCCTTGCCATCTTTTTTGAACATCGCCAAAGCGTGCACAATCGCAAGGAATTCCCCAATATTATTGGTTCCCAGGTCGAATTTTTTATGAAAAAATTGAAATTTGGTCTTGGTGTCCACTCCTTGATATTCCATCACGCCCGGATTGCCGCTGCAAGCCGCGTCCACACTGATGCTATCCCAAACGATATCTTTTTGTGCGTTCTCGCTAAAATCAACTGAGACATTTACTTTCCTCGTAATATTATCATCATAATTCCCATGAAATGCAGCTTCGGCTTCGGCTTTGTTATTAAAAGCTTTATATTTTGCATTAGGATAACCTTTAATTTGTGCCTGACAAGCCGCCCAGCTATTGTAAATCCCAGGTTCAGCGCCTTGCCACACGACATAATATTTCTGCTTTTTTGCCATTTGATTTTTTTTATAAATTGCAAACATCGGGCTTCTGCCGAATAAATCCCAATTATATATTGTATTTACATTTACTAAACTTCAAAGTTTAGCAAACGTGTTATCTAAAAAAACGCCTAACTTAGCCTGAAAGGGTGTGCCGCATTTCCAAAATGTGGCACACTTTAAAATGTATCACACGATTATTGCATGAAGAACGAAGCGCTGGCAAAGCTTTTCTATCGGGAAATCTGGAAAATTGCACAAAATGAAGCGCTGCCTTTAGTAGGCAAGGTAGAGGCTTTTTATCGTTTGTTGCAAGTGATTTTTATAGAGGTCACCAAGCAGGAACGCCTACAGTTTTCTACACTTTTTGCGCGAATTGCTTACGTTTCGCACCGATTTCAATTTGATAAAAAACTTCAATTTTACATTCACACTTTTCGGCGACAAGCGGAGCATATTTTGCAAAATAAAAATGCGGATGAAAAAATTTATGAACTGGGCTTGAAAGTCTTGGCAGAAACGATTTTAGTTTTGTTTGAAACACCGATTTCTACTGATTTACAAGCGATTATCCCTGAAAATTGGGCTTTGCCTTTCCGTCCGGCGGAGGTACGCGCCTTCCGTCCCAAGATCCGCGCGGTCGCTTTAGCCGATGATTCTGAGCATAATCAATTGATTGCCAAAGTAGAAGATCAACCCGAGGCGACGATTCGCATTCAATACAGTTTGCCAGCGCATAATGAGAATTTCGACCCGACGATTGCCGCAATCCGCAAGGTATTTGGCTTTCCAGTTACCCTGAATTTATTGGATGTGGAGATAGATACAGCAGGCATTTATCGCCCCAAAGCATTTGTGGTGGAGCCTGATTATTTAGTAGATGTGTCGGCTGTAGCCGAATGTTTCCGGGAGGCGCAGCCTGAGCCGTTTTTGCATTTACTAAAAAAATACTTGCCTTTTGAAAATACGAAGTATCGCTTGCTGGGCAATATCGCCAATTTTTTTCTGGATGAATTGATGCACAAATCCGATTGGGCTTTCAAAGAACTCTTTCCTAAAGTGTTTCAAATCAATCCTTTATCATTTTGCTTATTCGACAACGCTGAAATCCGTGAGATTCAACAGACCAGCCAATTGCATTTTATCAATCTAAAAAAACTGGTACAACAGGATTTAACAGCGCAAAATATTGCGATTGAAAATTGTTTTCTCGAACCCACATTTTACTCCGAAACCCACGGTTTGCAAGGGCGACTCGATATTTTTTTCCAATCAGAAGAAAAATCTGCAATTATCGAACTCAAAAGCGGCAAACCCTTTATGCCCAATGCTTACGGCATCAGCGGCAATCATTTTGCACAAACTTTGCTCTACGATTTGTTGATTCAATCCACCTTCGGCAAAGGGCTCGATCCGGCGAGTTATATCCTTTATTCCGGGCAAGAAGAACGACAACTGCGCTTCGCGCCGCGCGTGAGAAGCCAGCAATATGAAGCTTTGCAAGTGCGCAATCATCTCGTGGCGCTCGAATGGCTACTCTTGAAAATAGGACAAGAAGGCGATTTGTTGGAACAAGGTCAACGTTTGTTTGGACGCTTGCGACCCTCGGCTTTTCCAAATGCGAAAGGATTTACCCAAAAGGATTTGGCAGAATTTGAGGCACTTTGGCAAGGCATGAACGAAGTCGAACGTAAGTATTTCACAGCATTTTCGGGCTTTATTGCAAGAGAGCATCAATTAGCCAAAACCGGTGTGCAGGGTCTGGAATCGGTCAACGGGCAAGCTTCGCTTTGGTTGGATACTTTTGAGCGAAAACAGGAAAGCTTTAGCATTATTAATCATTTGAAAGTAAAAGATAATCAAGCAAATGAAGACGAACCGCTCCTTATTTTTTCTAAAACCGAATGGACGAACCCTTTAGCCAATTTCCGACAAGGAGACATTGCCGTGCTGTATCCCGAAGGGGATTCGCCATTGGCACAGCAAATTTTTAAATGCACGATTGTTGAGTTGAAGCCAGAAACCGTAATGGTTCGCTTGCGTTCGCGGCAGTTTAATCTGGCGATTTTTGAACATTTTGAATATTGGAATCTCGAACCCGATTTACTGGATAGTTCTTTTTTGGCCATGTATCGCGGTTTGTACGATTTTGCGAAAAGCTCACCCGCCCGAAAAGCCCTGCTGCTGGGGCAAATGGCGCCGAAATGGACGCAAACATTGGAATTACCTTATAATCCTGAATTGACCGAAGAACAGCACCGCATCCTCTGCAAATTACTCGCTGTGCCCGACTACTTTTTATTATGGGGGCCGCCTGGCACCGGCAAAACCAGTGTGATGTTGCGTTATATGGTGCAGTATTTATTAAATAATACAAATGAAAATATTTTATTATTAGCATACACGAATCGCGCGGTGGATGAAATGTGTGAAGCTATTGAAAACATTAGTGATTCGGTTAGAAATGAGTATTTCAGAATTGGCTCGCATTATGCGACAGACGAGCGCTTTCATGGGCAGTTATTACAAACCAAAACCGAAAATATTACAAATCGACAAGATTTAAAGCAAATTATTGAACGTCACCGTATTGTTATTGCAACGGTTGCTTCTATTGGCACGAAGCCAGAATTATTACAACTTAAATCATTTGATACGGTCATTATTGATGAAGCTTCGCAAGTCTTAGAGCCAATGTTGGCGGGACTTCTACCGCAGTTTAAGCGCTTCATCCTGATTGGCGATCACAAACAATTACCTGCCGTTGTCGTGCAAGATCCCGAAGCCTCGGCGGTACGTGATGAAGATTTGAAAACAATAGGCTTGTCCAACCTCCGAAACTCTTTATTTGAAAGGCTTTTCAAACGCTGTCAGCAACAAGACTGGCATTGGGCCTACGCGCAACTCAGCCATCAGGGGCGTATGCACCGCGATATTATGGAATTTCCAAATCGGTATTTTTATGATAATACATTAAAGATTTTACCCGAAACAAGCCCCAATTATTTACGTCAAATTGAAAATATTACATTCCAGCTAAATGGAACGAACAATACATTAATTCGTAAGCTTGCTCAAAGTCGCGTACTTTTTTTGCCGACTGAGCCGGATAACTCCAACCCTACTCAAAAGACCAATCGCCACGAAGCGGAGATGATTGCGGAATTGATTTTAAGTTTTCAAGAATTGACTTTAGCCACAAGCAACAAGCAAGAAGCGACAAGTATTAAAATGCCAGATGCCAGAGACCAGATGCCAGACAACTCATTTCAACATATTTCAAAAAAACAGCAAGCAACAAGCGGCAAGGAACTTCCAAACGTAGGCATCATCACGCCATACCGTGCTCAAATTGCTCAAATTCGCAGTGTATTGACAGAGAAAGATATAGATATAACAAATATTACGATTGACACCGTCGAACGCTACCAGGGCGGTGCGCGGGATATTATACTCATTTCATTATGTACCAATTCCATTACACAAATTACATCGCTCACTTCGCTTTCTGATGAAGGCATTGACCGCAAGCTCAATGTGGCGCTCACGCGGGCGCGGGAATATGTGGTGGTGCTGGGAAATCCTGATTTATTGAAGGGAAATAATATATATAAACTATTAATAGAAAGCGCTTTATAAGTTTAAATTATCCTAACAACTCCCCACTTTCACCTCGCAGCCTTCCACAATCATCACCGATTGATGCCAATCGCGGGTACGCCAGTCCTGATTGGGTTCTACGAGGATAATTTGCTCGGAGGCAGTGAGAATCCAGATGATGCGCTCGACGCCCCAGGCGAGCAGTTTTTCATTTTTTTTGCGGAGATAGTTTTCCCATTTGATTTGAGTAAGGTCGGCTTTGGTGTCAATTTCAATAACTATTTTGGGCGGTATTTGAAAATAAGTTTCGTCAAATTCATAATCCTTGAGTTACTCAGCAGCATAGATAGCGATGTCGGAAGCGAGGTTATTGCCTTTGGAAAGGTGCATCCCTGCTTCTCCAGGATAAACCCTATAATTATCACCATCTAAATGAATATAAAGAAATTTCAGAATCCGTCCAGTTAATTTACTTTTCAAACTACTGGAGCCCATGATGCCTTCAACGGTTTCTTCGCCTTTTAATACTTTTTCATAGCCATGATAATAAATAGCTTGTCCGTCCATCTCTTCATAGATGAGCGCGGTCGGAATTTCCGTTATAGATGGCTCTTCTTGTGGTTTGGCTTTGCCTGCGGTGGACATTTAGAATTTTTATTTTTTTCAAAAGTACTATTTTTCAGCCAGTTTTGCAATAAATGGAGTAGTTCAGAATTTCCAATCAATATCATCTCTGCATCACAATTTTTTTTAATTTTGACCGAAACGAAACCACTATGCACCGAGAGATACACGGCTGGCACAGCCCTTCGCTAAATAAGCACATGGAAATTGTGATGTACGGTCACTACGGCTTTTCTTTATTGCTCTTGCCCACGGCAGCAGCGGACTATCTGGAATACGAGCGTTTTCACCTGATCAATTCCATTAGCAAATATATTAATGAAGGAAAGGTAAAGGTCTTTTCGATCAATAGCATCAATAATGAAAGCTGGTTGAACAATCAGATGCACCCACGGCACAAGGCGATCCGGCATCAGCAATTTAATGAATATGTCTTCAACGAAGTCGTGCCGTTTATCAAAAATATGACGAGTCAGGATACCTCGATTATCTTGAGTGGCGCGTCTTTGGGCGCTTTGCATTCGGCTAATTTGTTCTTCAGAAGGCCCGATTTATTTGGCGGCGTGATCGCGATGAGCGGGAATTATGATTTGAGTACTTATACCAAAGGCTACCACGATCAGGATGTGTATTTTAATTCTCCGATGCAATATTTACCAAATTTGAATGATCATTATTGGCTATCGCATATGCGCAATGGCAAGCGAATCCACATTCTGACAGGCTCCGGCAATTATGAAACACCGGAAGCTTCGCGCAATTTTTCACAAATACTGAATGCAAAGGCAATTCCGCACGAATTGGACGTATGGGGACATGATATGCCGCACGATTGGCCGACCTGGCGGGCGATGCTGCCTTATTATCTGGAAACGAGGTTTTAATTTGGTGTTTTGGTGTGATGGTGTTATAGTGTTTTGGTTTTACCAAACATTTGATGAAGACAAATTAAAATGCTGTGGAAGAAGCAAAAAGTCCAAGAATTTAGATGTGAGCGTTGTGGAGAAATTCATGATGGGCTTCCAGCGTTAGGATTTGATACACCTTTCCAGTATGCTATTTTGAACGATCAAGACAAAGAGGAAATCGCTGAAATTTCGAGTGATTTTTGCATCATTCGGCATCCTGAGCAAACCGACCGATTTATAAGGGCAGTAATGACTATTCAAATTAATGATGCTTGCGAAGATTTGGATTATGGGATTTGGGTATCTTTAAGTGAAAAGAGCTTTAATAATTATGAAGAAAATTTTAAAAAAGAAGCCGAAGAAAAGACTTATTTTGGAAGGATTTGCAATAAAATTCTTGATTATGAGGAAAGTACTCTCGGGCTTCATGTTAATGTCAACACTCGAAATGGAGGGATTCGACCTGAGATCATACCGCACCAAAGTGAACATCAATTAGTTATTGATTGGGAAAATGGAATCTCTATAAAAGAAGCTAAAAAAAGAATTAAACGAGCTATGAAAATATTAATTAGATATAAAGACAATTCAGAAATCTTTACATAAATAGCTTCAATAATAAATAAATTATAATATTTTCATAATATCACCACACTAAAATACCATCGCACCAAAACACTATAACACCCTAACACCTTCAATCTCCTCATCCATAGAAAGCAGTTGCATTTCTGCATCATAAATCGCATTGAAAGCGAAAGGCTTGCTTTGCATCAAATATTGGTAGATCACAAAATCGGTAGGCGGCGTCGGAATATTCGGAACATTTTCAAAATCAACCCATTCGAGCGTGCCTTCATCAGAAAGCGGTGGCTCCCGAAACTCAATATCCGCTACGTAAATATTGCTTTGCCAATTATAATCAATCGGTGAGGTTTCGATCAAAACACCGCCGTAGTGAAGTTTTTCGAGTTGAATGCCTGTTTCTTCATAAGCTTCGCGCAATGCAGCACTGTAAGGGTCTTCGTGTGGATCTAATTTGCCACCAACGGGTAAATAATTCCCAACAAAGGGTGGTCGAATACGTTTCAGCAACAGAAATTGTTGTTCGCAACGCAATACCACCATTGCCGCCGAGCGCTTAAATCCTTTCGGGAAATTCATATTTTCATGAGTTTTCAACAAACAACCCTTTCTTGTGGAAAAATGTTTCCGCTTATTGTAGGAAGTACACGAATTGAAAATTGTATTTTTGTAAAAAGCTATCCCAAAACCATTTGTCACATACCTACTTAATTGCTAAATAAATGAACGCCAACAATAAATATATCTGTATTCATGGACATTTTTATCAGCCGCCCCGCGAAAACGCTTGGCTCGAAGTGATCGAAATGCAAGATTCCGCTGCGCCTTTCCATGATTGGAATGAACGCATCAATTTTGAGTGCTACGCCCCCAATACTTCCGCACGAATACTGGATGACAAGCAATATATTATAGAAATTGTCAATAACTATTCCCGTATCAATTTCAACTTCGGCCCTACACTCTTGTCGTGGCTGGAAATGGCTGACCCCGAAACATACGAAGCTATCCTGGAAGCTGATAAAATTAGTCAAACGAACTTCGGCGGTCACGGCTCAGCTATCGCACAAGTGCATAGCCACTTGATTTTGCCTTTGTGCAACCACCGCGATAAAGAAACCCAGATCATCTGGGGTATCCGTGATTTTGAATATCGCTTTGGGCGCGCTCCTGAAGGGATGTGGCTGGCTGAAACGGCTGTGGATACAGAGACGTTGGAGATTTTAGCTGAAAATAATATCAAATACACGATCCTGGCGCCGCGTCAGGCCAAAGCTTTCCGCAAAATCGGTGCGAAGGATTGGACCAATATTGCCAACGAAAGTGTAGAAACGCGCATTCCTTACCTTTGCAAACTGCCTTCCGGCAAAAGCATTGCCTTGTTTTTCTATCACGGCGGCGTGGCGCAAGGTGTTGCATTTGAAGGATTGTTGAATAATGGAAAACAATTCGCACATCGTCTGGTCAATGCTTTTAGCAACGACCACCACGTGCAATTGGTGCATATTGCTACCGACGGCGAAAGCTATGGTCATCATCATCGCTACGGCGAAATGGCGCTGGCAGATTGCTTGAATTACATCGAAGAAAATGAGTTAGCAACGATTACCAACTACGCCGAATTCTTGGAAAAATTTCCACCCGAATACGAAATCCAAATCCACGAAGACAGTTCCTGGAGTTGCGTGCATGGCGTCGAGCGCTGGCGATCCAATTGCGGATGCAATACTGGCGGGCATCCTGGCTGGACACAAGCCTGGCGCGCCCCGCTGCGAGAGACGCTCAATTGGTTGCGCGATCAAATCATCCCGATTTATGAACGCGAAGCCGGCAAGTACGTCAAGGATGTTTGGGCTGCTCGCAATAATTATATCAACGTTTTACTCAATCGGAATGATCGGACCGTCAATGAATTTCTTAAGAATCATGCTATAAAAGAGCTGGAAGAAAGTGAAAAAACCTGGCTCATGCGGTTGATGGAAATGCAACGCAATGCGATTCTGATGTTCACCAGTTGCGGTTGGTTTTTTGATGAAATATCGGGCATCGAAACCAATCAGATTCTGCAATACGCCAATCGAGCGATTTACTATGCCAGTCAAGTTGGTAATATTGACTTCCATCCTGAATTCATTAAAAAACTGGAAGCTGCACCCAGCAACGTTTATGAAAACGGCGCGGTGAGTTACAAGCGCTACGTGATGCCCGCTCGTGTGGACTTGATTCGTGTGGCGATGCACTACGCTGCCTCTTCACTTTTTGCGGAAAACCCCGAAGAATTAGAGCTCTTCAATTATCTCGCCCAAAGCGAAGGTTTCGAGCGATACGAAGCTGGTAATCAACGATTAAGCCTCGGGAGAACCACCGTCAAATCCAAAATAACCTATTCAGAAAAGCAATTCAGTTTTGCGGTGCTTTATCTTGGTCAATTGAATATCATTGGCAATATCTCACTGGACATGGCGGCAGAAGCCTTTGATAAAATGAAATCCGAGATTGTAGAGGCATTCCGCTCGACCGATCTGGGCGCGGTTATTGGTGTAATGCAAACTTATTTTGGTTCTGAAAAATATACTGTGCAACATCTTTTCAAAGATGAAAAACGCAGGATTCTTCATGAAATTACGACCAACAGCTTGAAAGAAGTCGAGGCGGAATTCCGCGACATTTACTATGACAACTACCAGTTGATGACGATGATTACGCAAAGCGACATCCCTATACCCGACGCCTACCAAAGCGCCGTGCAGTTTGTGGTTAATCATGATCTTCACGAATTTTTTGAAAATGGCAATTTCAATATCCGCGAACTCAAGCGCTTAGCCGAAGAACTCCTGCGCTGGGATGTGCAAATCACCAACGAACAATCCTTCAAATTAGCTGCCAGCGAACGCATCTACCGCGAATTGAAAAAACTCGAAACCGGCACTTCCACACTCAAAGATGTAGAAAACCTGATACAAGTGCTGGAAACGCTGGAATCCTTGCCAATAGCACTCAACTCCTGGAAAAGTCAGAATCTGTTTTTCTCGATCTTGCAAGGTTATAAAGACAAAGAATGGGTCTTCGCCAACAAAGACTGGGAAAAAGCTTTCCTCAAATTAGGCAACCTGCTGCGGGTACGCACCAATGGCGGCGCGTAAAAACAAGCATAAAAGTATATTTTTCAAGAAATGAAGTTTTTTACTACTGCAAAGTAGTTCTGAGCTACTGTGAAGTAGCTTTTTGCTACTATGAAGTAGTTCTAAGCTACTGTGAAGTAGTTTTTTGCTACTATGAAGTAGTTCTAAGCTACTATGCAGCAGTTTTTTGCTACTGCGAAGTAGTTCTAAGCTACTATGCAGCAGTTTTTTGCTACTGCGAAGTAGTTCTAAGCTACTATGCAGCAGTTTTTTGCTACTGCG
>JANRME010000362.1:0-14460 GCA_033761835.1 Saprospiraceae bacterium | reverse complement strand
CGGTTAAAAGCTGCTCCACATTTTCAAAAGAAACTTCCAGGGTGCTGTCCTGACCTTTGAATCGGAGGTAAGCAAATTGGTGAATAACTTCTATATCATTTATTACATAACCTTCCTCTTGCAAATCAAGACTCGCTTTTTTGATAAGATTATTTAGTGTTTCGAGTAAATTATCTTTATAGTCATTTAGTAATTGTAATATCTGTTGCTCCGCCAATCGCTCCACACGCGCATTACCGATTCCATAAGCGCTCAGCAAGCCGCCGTCATAAGGCAAAATAATATTATCCATGCCAAGTAATTCCGCGATTTTGCAAGCGTGCAAGCCGCCTGCGCCGCCAAAAGCCAATAAGGCATAGTCTTTTGGGTCGAAACCTTTGGCAACAGAAATTCTGCGGATAGCATCCGCCATTTTTTCGTTAGCGATTTTTTCAAAACCAAGTAATAATTCTTTTTCAGAATAATACGTCCCTTTAGCAAGTATGATATTTTTTTGTAATTTTTTCAAAGCCTGTTTCGCCAAATCCAGATGAATGGGAATTCCCATCGCTGAAGGGTCGAGTTTACTCAAAAGCAAGTTCACATCGGTAATGGTGAGTGGCCCACCTGCGCCGTAACAAGCTGGTCCTGGCGAAGCACCTGCGCTTTCCGGCCCGACACACAATTTATAACCATCGAAGTAACAAATCGAGCCGCCGCCGGCCGCCACCGTTTCAATCGCAAGCGAAGGGTTGAGCATTTCGGCATTACCAACTTTTGTAGCGAAACGATAATCATAACTTCCATCAAAACGAGCTGCATCGGTACTCGTGCCGCCCATGTCAAAAGTGAGAACCTTTTCAAAACCAAGCATTTGTGCTATGCGCGCTGCTCCAACGACACCTCCGGCAGGGCCGCTTAACAAGCTATCTTTTGGATTGAAATAATTCGCGTCAATCAGTCCTCCGGCGCTGGTCATGACTAAAAGCTTTGATGCTGTATTTAATTTGGATTGAATGTTTTGTAAATAATTGCGCAGTACCGGCGCGAGGTAGGCATTGACGACAGCGGTTTGAGCCCGAGGCAATATTTTGATAGAAGGCGTCAAAGCATTGGAAAGCGATACAAAGCGAAAACCATCGCGAATAAGCGCTTCTTCCAGCATTTTTTCATGGATTGGATTGCGATAAGCGTGCAGTAACGCAATAGCAATAGCTTCCGGTTTTTTTGTCTGCAATTCGCTTATAATTCTTTCAATTTCCAATATTGACAAGGGTTTCAAAATTGCGCCACTCGCATCCAAGCGTTCTTCAACTTCAATAACATCGGTATAAAGCAATTCCGGTTCGGGGATATTCAATTGAAATAAATTTGGGCGCTGCTGCGTACCGATATACAGTAAATCTTTGAAACCTTTTGTCACCAAAAAAGCAATTTTTGCGCCTTTTTTCTCCAAAAGCGCATTTGTCCCTTTGGTGGAACCCAAGCGCATTGTTAGTGGTGGAAGTACTTGATGTAAAGGTGTTTTGGTGGCAATACGGGCAGCCAATATGGGTGCTTCCTCGTGAGTGGTGATTTCAAAATCAACTTCGCCTTCAATTTCTAAATCTTGACTAAGAGCTAAAATACTATTTTGAAAATCAATACTTTCAATTTTGGCAGAAGCCTCGCTTTCGCCCAATCGAAAAAAATCATATCCTTGAAAAATATCTTGTGAGATGCGCCATTGCTGTGCAAATCGAAATTGCTTCGGAGCAATTTTTGCAAGCAACCTTCCACGCAGCCGACTGCTACTCAGGGTTTTGATTCTCAAAACTTCACCAAGTGGATTTTGCGCGATACAATCCGTAAAAGTGCCGCCGGTATCAATCCAGATTTGCCATTGCTTCGTTGCCACAATTCTTAGGAATTTTCTATCATATTTTGTTGGGACTGTCAAAAGTAGGGATTATCTCTTATATTTGTTCGTAACAGAAGGAGCGTCATCGCATGGAAATACCAATGGACATAGCGGAGTTGTATCAGAAAGCGGAGGCTTATCACCAGCAAGGGGATGTCTATAACGCTGTAAAATTATGTAAACGCATTATCAAGAGTGTACCGGAATGGCATTTACCCTATGCCCTATTGGGAAATCTTTATAAATATCAACGCGATTGGAAAGCAACGCTTCACTATAATAAAAAGACCGTAGCGCTAAATGCAAGCGACCAAACCGCTTGGTGGAATATTGGTATTGCAGCAACAGCGCTCAAAAAAGAACGCATCAAAAAAAATGTTTGGAATAAGTTTGGATTGGAAGATAACAATCAAAAATTGCCGAAGCTAAAAAGCATCCGCATTAGTTTTGGCAAGCAATTCGACATCCTATGGGTGCGGCCGATTGACCCAGTAAGAGGTATTATTGAAAGTATTCCAAGCCCAGCATCGGAACGGCGCTTCCGAGATGTGGTTTTGATTGATGGAGCAGTGGCAGGTTACAACGTGGTGAAACAAAAAAAATATCCCGTTTATGAAGAATTAGGCGTTTTTAAACGATCTCATTACCGAACTTTTTCCTGTCAAATCTATATTCAACAAACAGAAGACATTGCCAGCCTGGAAAAGCTGTGCCAAGAAGCTGATTTGGGTTTTGAAAACTGGTCGAATCTTACCAGGGTATTTGTACCCCGATTGGAATACACGTTGCCAGAGTATTATGGTAAAGATATGATGCCTCTGGCCGCTAATTTGCAAGCCTTGCATATAGCCATTGCAGCGCCCACCCTACAAGAAGCAGAAATGGTGCTTCGCTCTTGGCAAGTGATCAGTTTAGGGTATTTCGGCTATTTAAGCACCCATTTGTAGATTATTTTATATATAATATCGAAGATATGAAGCAAATTTTTTCGATAGCACTTATTTTGTTGTGGTTTAGCGCTTGCAAAAGCGACTCCAAAAGTTCGGAAGCCACATCCTCATCAGAGGAAAAAGATTTTTTAATCGTACCGGGAGCGCGCATTGGGCTGATTACTGGTTCGACTACGGAGGCAGAAGTGGAAAAAGCCTATGGCGAGGATAATATTGAAATCAAGAGCTTAGACGTAGCGGAAGGCGAGCAACGCGAAGGCGTATTGGTGTTTCCAAATACAAAAAACGAATTGGAAATCATTTGGGAGTTGGAAGCGGATATTGGAAAGCCCGCTTTTATAAGACTGGGTAAGGAAAATAGTGATTGGAGAACTGCGGAAGGTATTGGCGTAGGGACTACCTTAGAAAAATTGGAAGAACTAAATGGCCGACCTTTCACGTTTTATGGTTTTGAATGGGATTACGGTGGACTTGTGAGCGATTGGAATGGCGGTAACATTAGCCCTTATTTGATTATTGCTTTAATTCCTCAAAACTTCGACAAACTTAGTTCGGACTTATTGGGTGAGGTGCAGCTATCTTCTGATGATCCTAAAGTGCGTGCGTTGGGTGCGAAAGTGGGTTCTATTGTGCTTACTTTTGAATAAGAATTTCACAACCATCAAAAAACTATAAAATATGAATCTGGAACAATTTCCTAGACTCCGGGAAGCCCTTGATTATGGCTACGAATTCAGGATCGGGCATTATTTTCAGCAAGGCTTCGATCTTTTGAAAAAAAACTTAGGTGGATTTATTGGATATACCCTGCTTTACCTTGCAATAATTACAGTGTTAGGCATTATCCCTATTATAGGCAATATCGCCAGTTTTATACTCACACCTCCTTTAGCGGTCGGATGGTTTATCGTAGCAAATAAGTTGCATAAAAATGTGCCGACCGAATTTGGCGATTTCTTCAAAGGTTTTGATTACATCGGTCAGCTTATTTTAATATATATTATCTCGATTCTGATTTACATAGCTATTATGTCACCTGCCATAATCGTTGGGGTTTCTTTTATATATAACATTACATCCCGTTTAGAGCTAGATACAGGAGTTCCTACTTCATTAATCATCACGATGTTGGTTATTACGATTCCATTGATTTATTTGGGCGTCGCTTGGCGATGGGCACCAATGTTTGTCGTATTTCACAACATGAGTTTTTGGGATGCGATGGAGGCCAGCCGCAAAATTGTGACGAAACGTTGGTTTTCCCATTTTATCATGATGCTGTTGATTGGACTAACTTTTATTGCTAGCGGATTTCTATTTATTGGTGGTATAATTTCAGCTGGTGTGACAGATACTTTAGAGATTTTTAGCTCTACGGTAGTACTGGTAGGATTATTGCTATTTATGGCTGCTTCTTTGATGATTCTTCCATTTTATCAGTGCGTGGAGTATGCTGCTTTCGCAAATATAACCAAATTAACTTCCCCAGACTCAGTTGATGACATAGTAGATCATTTGATTGCATAATGTTATGTAACAGTAAATTGGAGGTGACAAATCGCCACCTCCAATTTATTCTTCCACTTGTTCTATACGAATTATTCGCACCGTTTCAATTTTGGTTTCGCTAACAGATTCTAAAATAAACTTGTAAGTGCCCAAAAGAATTTCTGCTCCTTGCTCTGGGATTGTTTCGGTCGTCATCACCAAATAGCCTGAAAGCGTGTGATAATCGCCCTCAGGAAGCTGGAGAGAAGGATATTTTTCATTCAAATAATCAATTTCGAGCCGCCCAGAGAAGATAAATTCATGTTCAGATACTTTTATTTCAATATATTCTTCCTCGTCGTGTTCGTCTTCGATCTCACCGAATAACTCCTCTAAAATGTCTTCCAGCGTAATCAATCCTGCTAATCCGCCGAATTCATCTACAACACAGGCGATATTGATGCGCTCCTGAATAAATTTATTGAGCAAATCGGTTACCCGCATGACCACCGGCACGAAGCGAATGTCCATGATGATGCTTTTGATTGTATGGGGCTGTTGCAATAATTGTTGGTGATGCACATAACCGAGTACATCGTCCACATCGTCTTGCACTACAATAAGGCGGGAGAGTTTGGTTTCTCGAAAGAGGTCTTCCAATTCTTTTACCGACGCATTAACATCAATGTATTCCATTTCGGTACGCGGAATCATGCAGTCGCGCACGCGGGTGTCTTTTAAATTGAGTGCTTTGCCAAAAAGCTCTCGATCTACCACCGAAGGATAAATGTCGGAATGAGCGTTGTTCACAAAATGCTCGAGGTCGCCCCTTGAAAAAGTTTCATCTTTGGATTCCAACGGTTTACGTACAAAAATACGCAATATCCCTTTTGCCAGCCTCGTCATGATCCAAGCTGGAGCAACTAATAATGTTTGAAAAAACTTGATTGGGTAAGCCAAAAAAAACAGGACTTCATCGGCATATAATCGAAAGAAAGTTTTGGGTAAAAACTCACCAAAAATGAGGATTATGATGGTAATCACCATCGTATTTGATAACAAAAGTAATCCTTCATGCTGAATAAACTGCTGAAAAAATGCCGTAAGTGGGATCGTCATCAAATAAGCAAAAATAACCAACACAATGTTGTTGCCAACCAGCATGGTGCTGAGAAAATCGGAAGGATGCTCATAAAACTGAGTGAGGATACGCCCTCGGCGAGCATTTTTCTTTTTTTTGAGTTCAACGCGGAGTTTATTTGCCGATACAAAAGCGACTTCTGCACCCGAAAACAGCGCGGAGAGCAGCAAGAATAATATAATAAAAAATACTAACATGTTTTTAGTTCTTCAAGGTCTCGTCCACACTTTTTACGCCACTGCTTGCATTGACTTTGGCGTATTTGAAATCCTGGGTCGCTTCAAAGCCATGACCATAAATCAATTCACTACCTCGGCGAAGCACTACAAATTTGTGGTTATAAACTTGCTGTTTTCTTTCGTCCCAAATCAATTCTTCCGTTTCTAAGCGCTCGCCTGAAGTACTTTGCCAAACCACGCTGTCTTGCACAACCACCATCCCTTTGCTTTCCTGACGTATGCCATATTTGCCGGTTAATGTGCTGGTGATCTGACGATCGGGTCCGAAAAAATCAACCTGAACGCCTTCGGGAAACTCCTGTTTTGGTTCTCGGGTATTCACGTGGTATAGCATTTTCGGGCCTTTTATTTTCACTCGTACCAATGCAGAATCGCTATAGATGATTTCTACGTCTTTGGCTGTTTCAATATTTACATCAAAAACAAAATTATCATCCTCCGCAGTCGTACTTTCTTCCGTACAACGAAAGAGAATTAGAGCTATTCCTACGAAAAGTAAATATCGAATATGAATCATAACCCAGAGCGAGTCATCTTTTGAGTAACTCTTTATTTTGCACAAAGTTATTTTACAATGGTGATATCACCTTCTTTTAATACAATTACTTCATCAATAAATTCAATTTCAGCATAATAGGCGAATACCCCTGGCGACATTGGTTTGTTTTTAAAAGTGCCATCCCAGCCGAAACGCTCTTGCCCCAAAGGCACATCATTAGTCTCAAATACCATATTTCCCCAGCGATCAAAAACTACCAATTTGCGAATTTGTTTTGCGCCGGGCCCGCCAAAAATAGTGAAATAATCATTCGCCCCGTCGCCATTAGGCGAAAAGGCACTTGGCGCATAGAGCGGTCTATTGATCGTAACGGTCACTTTCAGAGAATCAGAAGCGCTACAATTGTCTTCATCTACAATCGTAACCGTGTAAATCGTAGTGCGGGCTGGCATTGCGGTAGGATCGGGGCAATCCGCGCATGAAAGCCCATCGGGTGGCGACCATGCGAATACCACATTAAAATCATTGGCAATAGCTTGCAAATCAACGGTGTAGCCAAGTTCAATAGTTTGATCTTCGCCAGCATCTACAACTAAGGGAGGCGGCTGAATAATGGTTGCATCTGTTGAGTTTTGACAACCTTCAGCATCTTCGATGGTAATGGTATAATACCCTGCCGTCAATCCAGTGAAAGTCGAATTAGGTTGGAAAGTACCGCCATTGATATTGTAAGAATAAGGCGTGGTGCCTCCTGTCCCGCTGACCGTGATCGCGCCTGTTGGTGCGCCATTGCAGATGAGATTAATGACATCCGTCACCTCGATTAATATTGCTCCGGGTTCAGAAATAGTGGTATCTCCTGTTATTTCACATTGATTGCCATCGAATACGGTTACCGAATAAGTACCCGCAGGTAAATTCGTGATTGTTTCTTTGGTTTCAGCATTACTCCAAGAATAAGTATAATTGCCAATTCCTCCTGATGGGATTACCGTAGCACTGCCGTCGCTCGTTCCATTGCAACTTGCATTTTCAGTATCAAATGAAACCGATAACGGAGGATGGTCCTCCATATTAAAAGTAAAATTACCTTCGCAAAGATTAGCATCGCGTACTTGCACAATGTACACGCCTGCACGGACATCGCGAAGGGAATTTTCATCACGAAAACCACGTCCATCGTTCCAATCGTATCGGAACGGGCCTAAGCCATTATCAATATTGACGACAATCGAACCATTAGAAAAACCGTTACATGTGGGCGGCGTCACCGCTTCCACTGAGGGATCGAGTACTAACTCGAGTTCTCGTACCGGTAAGACCAAGGTCGTATCACAACCATTAGCATCCCTCACAATCACGGTATAATCGCCACGAGCAATATTGGTAAGTCCGTTATTTGGCCCAAAACCACTATTTTGCCAATTGTATTGATACGGTGGCGTCGCGCCGTTCACCGTTAAGGTAACTGCGCCATCCGTACCGCCGCCACAAGTAGGCATAGTTATAAGCGTATCAAACATGATATCTGGCCGCCCTAGCACCTCAAAAGTAAGTACCGTATCGCAAGTGGACTGATCGGTGATCGTCACAGTATAGCTGCCCTCTGGCAGCCCAGTAAGGTCTTCATTACTTGAAAGGCTATCATTCCATACAAAACTATAGGGTGCAAAATCACTCATAACTGTCAGGTCAATCGCTCCATCGTTCGTGCCTGGGCAACTAAGATTGCTTACTTGACCATCCGCAGAAAAATGATCACCACAACATTCTACCATAATCGTTTCTACATGTGTTACAATACAGCCCTTATCGCTGGTGACAATCAACACAATAGATTTCAAGCCCGGCGTATTGTATGAAATAGTATGCGGCCCGGTAGTAGTTGCCGAAGGGGTATTTGCGCTAACGCCAAATTGCCATTCGCGTTTGGTAATGCTCCCCAAACCAAAGCTGGAAGCATCGGTCACAGTAAATTGTTCGCCAACGCAAACGATCTGATCAGGATCACTAATGGTAAAATCTGCTTGTGGCCCTAAAAATTCGCCCGTGCCGCCAAATTCTATCTGAAAACCATTACCTGTATTGGTAAAGTTATTAATAAGTAGCCCATAACTTTTGCCAGCTTCCATTTCAAGGAATTTGACAAAACCATCTTCGCCGGCATCACAATTGATATCTTCAGTTGTTTGGGTTGATGTTAGGTTCAAGCCCGTTGGTCCTGTACAAGCGGTAGCCACACATCTCACCAACCGTTTTCCATTGCAATTTCCAACGCCATTAGGCAATTCAAAAACAGCAAAATCTATATCGTCATTGGGGTTGAGGGGCGTAATAGTAAAGGCTAGTGAACCGGTGGTCGCAGCTGTCCAAACGAACCAGGTAGAACTCGACTCAGAATTACCTAAATCCGTGCCATTTTTATCCTGGTCGAGACAGGAGTCGTCGGCTTCATCCGCATTGCTTCCTACACCGCTCACTTGTTGCACAACAAAAGGCGATTTGTCGCAAAGTACAGACGCTATGGGACAGTCAGACCCAGGTTCTACAGGTGGATTGTAATTATTAATACAAAGATCGAACGTACCGGTAGCACCGTTGCGCCCTTGTACACGGATGAGATAAGTTTCGCCAATAGTCAAAGCACCTCGATACAGTTCTACAATATTATTGCCTCTACTGTCAGTAGCGCATCGCAACTCGCTAATAGAAGTAGCGCAAGTGCCTCGATACAGCGCGACTTCGGGCTGCCGCAATGCCCCGCCTGAAGATCCGCCTAAAATCGTCACTGTTACATCCGTGCCAATCGCGGTGAATGAATACCATACGTCATTGGCATTCGTTGCAAAACAACTCGCTTTGCCATAGCTAGAAACAGTAGCACCTACATTCGTTCCTTTAAAAGGGTTAGTACAACTCCCTGCGATATTGAGTATTGGAGTCGGGTTTTCGCAATTATCATTACTAGGCTGCGCCCAGATTCTGGAAATGCTGCAAAATAAGATTGCAAAAGCAAGCGTATAACGAAGTCTCATAGTCTTCAATAATTTTCGGATTGGTGGAATTTTGGGTGTCTTAATTTTTTTCAGAGATAGAAATGATAGTTGCTAACATATAACGGTTGAAAATATTGGAAAGTGTGGACAATTTAAATACAAATTCAATTGTTGTTGGACAAATGACTAATTTTAACGGGTGTTAACGTAGTGGTTATCAATTTTTGATCTTTAAAATAATGCATATAAAGACTCCTTTTAGGCTACTTTTAGTTGGTTTAAAATGATAAAAAAACATATTCCAAACGCTATTACCTTGCTCAATCTTTTTTGCGGTTGCATTGCCTTAGTTTGTATTTTTCAACAAGCGTATGTGGCAGTAGCAGTATTTACAGGGATTGGATTGATAGCAGATTTTTTGGATGGGGCCGTAGCACGGCTATTGAATGTTACATCTGAATTAGGAAAGCAATTGGATTCGCTTGCCGATATGGTAAGTTTTGGGGTAGTGCCGGGTGCTATTTTTTATCAATTATTATCCACAGCATTTCACATTGAAAATTTCTTAGATATCCGATCAATATTTGGCTTTGTAATTACTATATTCGCCTGCCTTCGCTTGGCAAAATTTAATTTGGATGCGCGCCAGAGCCAATCTTTTCTAGGTTTACCAACGCCAGCAGTCACAATTTTTGTAATAGGATTGATGTTAATCGTGCATTTTGATTCCTTCGGCTTGCGCCCAATGGTGCTTCAACCTTGGCTTTTGTATAGTTGTATCGCTGCTTTATCCTGGCTGATGGTATCCGAATTGCCCATGTTTAGTTTGAAATTTGCAAGATTTACCTGGAAAGGCAACGAGATAAAATTTATCTTTGCGGCCACAGCTGCAGCATTGCTGATTTTCTTGAAAGAAGCAGCATTTTCGTTGATTATTTTGATTTACATCGTATTTTCAATCGTACAATATAGGTTCAAACCATGAAATTCGTAGCCGAAATTGACATCATGCCCCACAAGGAATTGCTCGATCCGCAAGGTAAAACAGTAGCCAAAAACATGAATCACGTACACATCGAAGGGGTGGAAGATGTGCGCATCGGCAAGCATATTACAATGACGCTTGATGCTGATTCAGAGGAGATTGCGCGTGAAACAGTGGAAACCGCCTGCAAAAAACTACTCGCAAACCTGATTATGGAAAATTATACTTTCGAGGTAAAACCGCTTGAGTAGCGTGGCTTTCACCCTATTACCTAATCACCCTATCAATTGATGTTGTACATTGTCCCTACTCCTATTGGTAATCTGGAAGACATCACCCTTCGCGCCATTCGCACCTTGAAGGAAGTGCAACTTATTCTTGCCGAGGATACCCGTACTTCTAAAAAATTGCTCGACCACTACGAAATAGCCACGCCACTTCGCTCCTATCATGCTTTTAATGAGCACCAAGCTGTCGCAAATTTGGTCGAACAAATCAAGAATGGCGTGACAATGGCACTTATTTCGGATGCAGGTACACCTGGCATTTCCGATCCCGGTTTCCTGTTGGTGCGCGCTTGTGTACAAGAAGATCTCAAAGTAGAATGCCTGCCGGGCGCAACGGCCTTTGTACCGGCATTGGTAGCATCGGGATTGCCATGCGACCGCTTTCATTTTGAAGGATTTTTACCACATAAAAAAGGCCGCCAAACGCGCTTGCAATATTTGGCTACCTTGCCTAATACCTTTGTATTATACGAATCGCCCAATCGCTTAGTGAAGTGTCTGGAGCAATTGATAGAACATTGCGGTACAGATCGAATGGCTTGTGTCTGCCGCGAACTCACTAAACTCCATGAGGAAGTCAAAACCGATACTTTACAAAATATCCACATACATTATGCCGCTCAAATCAATGTGAAAGGGGAGATTGTAGTGATAGTAGCGGGAGATGATTGAAAAGACAATTAATACCAATTTGGAAATATGAAGTCGGAAATTGGAAACACAAGTAATTGAATATCAGGTTTAAATTTATTAATCAATGCGCCATCATCAAATTGTATAAAATCGTTGGAATGAGAATGTTATATTCAACAGCCCAGCGTTTAAACGCTGGGCTGTTGTCGTATTTTATTGATTACCAAATTGTTTAAACGATTTAGATATTCTACTTCTTAGTACTG
This sequence comes from Saprospiraceae bacterium, assembly GCA_033761835.1. Lineage (GTDB taxonomy): Bacteria > Bacteroidota > Bacteroidia > Chitinophagales > Saprospiraceae > JADJNW01. The sequence continues at coordinate 3,097 of JANRME010000362.1, read as the reverse complement.
GATGCAGAATTGGCCTTCTGCTTCATAATCGGCAATCGTATCTGCGAAGGATAAGCCGCAGAATGATGCACTTTATTATGCGCTACCACGCCTGTGGATTCGTCGTAATTATTGCCTCCGGTATTCATATTTCGATCAAAACGAGGGAAATTACTGCTCGAAATTTCGATGCGAATACTATGCCCTTTTTCAAAATAATTACTGGTAGACATCGGCGTCATTTCCACTTTATACACCTTGCCATTTTCCATAAATACCTCTTTATCATAGCCTTCGCGATAGCGCACGCGCTGAATTGTTTCGTCCAGATTGTAGGCTTTGCCGTCAGGATATACATCAATAATCTTGATCGTGAAATCGGTATCCTTTACATCAGAAGACACGTACAAAGTCGTCTCAATAAAACCACTCACCTCAATGCCTTCCTTCAAAGGCTCAGAGGTGTAAACTAAAATATCATTCCGTGTCTCCATTTTTTGCTGGTCAAAAGCACCGCCTTGCACTGCATTGCCTGTGCAGCAAACATTGCCACCATAGGAAGGCACTGGATTCATTGGATCGTAAGCAAAACCATCGGGCATATCTTGTCTAGCAGGAGTGTTCATTAACTTACCATCACCATAAAGGCTATTAGCCTTTCCGCCACTGTTGAGGTAGAAAGTAGTCATTTCAGCATTGGCAGGAGGCCATACATCCGCGGATTGCCACTTATTCATACCCATTGTGTAATATTGTACCTTGGGCGTTTTTTGTAAAAAATCATTCTTTTCACCTTTCAGCCAGTAGTCAAACCAAGCATAGATTTGCTCGTCATAATTCAATCGCGCATCACCTACGCTGCGCTCACCTACAATGGTGTTTTCAGTGGCACGCTTGTAAGCACAGTGCAGCGTTGGAGCAATGACGAGATACTGATTTTCTCTTACATTCGGATCTTTCGCGGTAGCACGAACATGATTGTACAAAGCCAAATTCGGGCTACTCGATACATCATACCAAGATACAAACCAGAAACCGGGTTTTTCAATTGGCATATTGTCATGATATAAACCGCCCTTATACCAAGCCGGATCATTGGGCTTACGTCGAATCATATTTTCGTAAGTGCCAATCGGTCCATTTACATTTTTGATAATATCCTGCAAAGGCAAGTGTGCTAAGCCTTTCGACCAATCCACGCGCTCGCGCTCAGGTGCCAAATCAAATGCCCTTGAAGCCCGAATCAATTGCTCTTGTGTTGCATCTTTCGGAAACATGGGGCGTATTTCATCATTTTGTACCCCAAAAAGCCAAGCGGTAAACAGCATCTGCCCGGCGCCGCCGCGATACCAGTTGCCTTGTTCATAGAATTTGCCCACGCGACCAACACCTGCGCCAAAACCTTGCGGCACAAAGGTCGCTAAAGCGGGATGGTTCAATGCTACGACTGCCATTTGCCACTCCGCTGTAGAAGAACAGCCAATCGGCGCGACTTTGCCATTGCACCAGGATTGCTTGGAGAGCCATTCTACTGCATCATAACCATCGGTCGTAGGCGGGCCGAGAATATCCCAATCCCCTTCAGAGAAGTAGCGCCCACGCTCGTTTTGTACTACGTAAGCGTAGCCACGTTTCACCGCTTCATAAGCAGCGTTATACGTGCCAGTACGCATCTCTCCATCGCCCCAGGAGTTGAAATTGTAAGGCGTTTTTGAAAAAATAACCGGAACTTTCTGAGTGCCTTTAGGACGGTAAATATCGGTGGCCAGGCGGATACCATCGCGCATAGGCATCATCACCTTTTGATCAATAACAGCGATTTCTTGTAGTTTTTTTAGAATATCATCTTGCGCAAAGAGTTGGAGGGCATTCAACATACCAGCCATTATCAGCAATAAGTATAATAGTCGTTGCTTCATAGAAATAACATTATGGGTTTTAGAAAAAAAATCTTTCAACTAATTAGACAAGCAAAAACCGCAATTTATTTTGCAAAAGCGCATATATCAAAATAAATATAGCTTTTATTCAACATATTCCTGATTTTCAAAATAATAAGACCTTTTGCTACATTGAAAAATCCCTTCGGGTAAAAACTGTTTGACGGCTTACTTAAAAATGGTTTCCAATATTTGCCAAACCAAATCCGGTTCATAGCCTCGACTAATGGCGTATTGCGCGATTTTATTTCGCAGTATAAAATTATCGGTTTCCGCGAGTGAAGCCTTTTTCTTTTGGATGACTTCTTGCAAAGTTATATTGTAATCTTTTTCGGAAATTTCTTCCAGCGCTTTACGAATAGAATAATCCGACACCTCATGTCGCTTTAATTCTTGAACAATGCGTCGCTTACCCCATTGTTTCATACGAAATTTGCCCCGTGCGTAGGTACGTGCAAAGCGTTCTTCGTTTAAAAAATTATCAGCAATCAATTGCGCCAAAATTTCCTCCAAATCATCCCCATAGATATTCAAATCCAGCAGCTTTCCACGCACTTCTCTATGAGATCGCTCCTGGTAAGCGCAGTAACGCTGCATACGGCTTAGGGCTTCCGCTCGACTGATGTATTTTGATTTTTTCAATAAATAACTATTGATTGAATCTAACACTAGTTATCATATTTTTCAATATTGAACTGCCTCGCTCGCCGATTCATTATTCCAAACCACAATGGCGGCAGCAATGACGCAATAATCGAAGCAGGATAGCCAAGGGGCAATTGTGGGCTTTCATCTAAATGGCGCAGCACCTGGTATTTACGTGTGGCTTTGTAATGGTGGTCGCTGTGGCGCGTGAGTTCATAGAGGAAAATCCTGCCCAATTCATGATCGGAATTCCAGGAGTGACGGGGGGTGACGTGTTCGTAGCGCCCATTTGGCAATAACTCTCGGCGCAAACCATAGTGTTCGATATAATTTACGCATTCCAGCATCAGAAAACCAAAAATCGCAATTGCTACTGCGTAGCCGATCATCCATGAGCCATAAGATAAACCAATCACAACTAAGTAAGTGATTTGAATTATTTGAAACCGCAGCATTTCATTCGACCACGTAAAAACAGGTTTGCCCAATTTTTTCAAGCGTTCTGCTTCTAATTCCCAGGCATTGAGGTAACT
>JANRME010000361.1:0-7930 GCA_033761835.1 Saprospiraceae bacterium | reverse complement strand
ATTTTCCGGCGCGATGCCAAAGGCTTGCACATCCTTAGCATTGGTGGAAAGCGCAGCGAAATGCTTGGCAACATGGGTTTCATCTTTGGCATGGCGCAAGAACCAGTTGCGGGCGCTGTGCGCATTTGCCATTGTCTCTTGTGTCGTAAATGTTTTGGAAGCGATCAGGAATAAAGTTGTTTCAGGTGAGACTTTCCGCAGAGTTTCGGCAATATGTGTTCCATCTACATTCGATACAAAATGCACATTCATCCCTGGTTTCCAATAGGGGCGCAGGGCTTCGGTCACCATCAAAGGCCCCAAATCAGAGCCCCCAATTCCAATATTCACAATATCTGTAATGCGTTTTCCAGTGTAACCAGTCCATTTGCCAGATAAAATTTTATCAGAAAAAGCTTCCATTTGAGCCAATACCGCATTTACGTCTGGCATGACGTCTTTGCCGTCTGAATAAATTGGACGATTAGAACGATTGCGCAGAGCAATATGCAATACAGATCTATTTTCGGTTTCGTTGATTTTCTCACCCGAAAACATTTGCTGAATCGCTTCTTTTACTTGCATTTCGGCTGCCAATTCCAGCAAAAGCTTCAAAGTTTCTTCGGTAATAATATTTTTTGAGAAATCCACCAGCACATCTTTAAATGAGATCGAAAAGCGTTCAAACCTATGAGGATCAGTCGCAAACAAATCTTTCATGTGCTGATTTTTCATCAAATCAAAATGAACTTCGAGCTTTTTCCAAGCTTGCGTCTGGGTTGGGTTTTGGCGAGTCAACATATTTTGGATATTAAAATATTGGGATATTAGAAATTGCAAAAATGCGATTTGAATGTAAATTAAACTTAAAGGGCGGCAGCCTTTTTATAAAAATTTTATAAACTCCTTGATTCACTAAATCTCTCAATCACTCTGTCACTTCTTCCGCCCGACATAAATTACATATTCCCAAACCCCACCATACGCAGATTTTAACTCCTCTACCAGGGAATCAAATTCGCTGAGCAGCAAGGGCAGTAAATGACTATCCATGCGCACATGATTATTGCCCATGTGACGTTTGAACCAATTAAAACGGGAATCGTGAAAATCCACCACCGCAATAGCACCGCCGGGCTTGAGATCAGCCTTCGCTTTTAAAATCAAATCCTGCCATTGTGGGTTAATCATCGTGAGGGAATAAGAAAACAAAATCACATCTACCTTACCTGTAAAGGCAGTTTCATCGGGCATATAAGGTTTTTCGATAAGCGTGACGCGATCAGCGTAGGCTTTGGTATTTTTTTGTGCCAGTTTAATCATGTCGCCAGAAACATCCATTCCAGTTAGCTTGGCATTTGGAAAAATCTTTGCTAATTGAGCGAGGTTATAACCGGTACCGCAGCCAATTTCAAGGATGTGAATTTGCGCAGTATCAGGGAAAGGCAGCATTTTTAGAATGCGATTGCGCCCAAAAAGAAAAGTCCAGCGCGTTGCGTCATAAATCTTCGATTGCAGCCGATAATAACTGCGCATCGTTTGATTTTGGGAAGAAATATCTTCGGTAAAGTTGGTATTTTTCAATTTTAATTTGAGTTTATAAGTTGAGGTATTGAGAAACTTAGTCGTTCGTTTTAAGCCTTTAAAATCCGCAGCTTCTCAACATTTATTTCACAATCCCCATATACACGCTCGCGTATGTCCCAACGCGATCTTTCTCATGCGTTTCGAGGGTTTTTTCACGTTCAAATTCGACAGCGTTTAATACAAAATCTGGGAAGAAATCAATTTCTTCTGCAGCCGAACGCAATAAAATTTTTGTGCCGGGTTTGCTATTTCGCAAAATCAACTGCCATTCTTCTTCCAGAGCCGGTACATTATTAGCCGCCAACCAATCCTGATGATCGAGCAAAATGTAGTGTGAATAAGGTTTTGGGTTGTTTTGCAAAAACTGGCTAATGGTAGAGTTGTGGGTTTTAATTTTATCCGCTTGATCCCGTATGACCTGGAAATTATTTGCCCGAAGATAAGAAGGACTGCATGACTCTGTATAAGAGCCATTTACATATAAACGCCAGAAATAATTATCCTGTAAAGTGATTTTTGTAAATACCTTTCGCAAACTCTCTTGCACGTACCCCAGTGCGCCACGTTCGTACTTGTCCATAAAAAGCTCCTGCTGGCTTCGTGGCACACCGACCAAACTCATCGTAAAATGGCGGTTGATGACCCACTCCATCAATTTATTCATCAATTTGCGCTCAATTTCATAATAAATTTCAGCTTGGCGGTGGATCGTCTCCGCTTCAAACATCTCCTGCACTTTGTCATACAATCTGCGCTGCGCCTTGAGGTATTGATTGGTCAACCATGCAAAAGTACCGGAAGTACCATAATGATAAAAAGATTTGCGGATGCCTTTGCCATTAAAGAAATTCAAGTTTTTATCCCAATATCTTTGAGCGTAATCAGGTAATTGATCGCGGAGTTTTTCACGATATAAATCTTTCACTTCCCGGTGAGCACCTTTGCCAAAAAGCAAAAATAAGTCATCAAAATCAGCGTTTTTGAAAGTAGCGAGCTTTAGTTGCAAGAGCGAGTTTTGGCGAGGATTGACGTCAATACAATTAATCTGTCGAGGCTTGTCCAATAAATAATCAAGGGCATTGCAACCGGCGCTGGTTATCATTACAATTTCGCTATCCTGTTTAAATTCAAGTAATTCTCGGTCGCAGCGAGGGTCTTCCCAACAAGTATTATAGACCAAATTCTTGGTATGCACTTGTCTAAAAACCCAGTCTCTCAATTCGTTTAGTTTTTCCACTTTGTTTGGCTTTAGCGTATTGATCATCGGTTGATTCTTTATAGCTTCCTAAACTAGAAGCTTGGTTTTATACATCAATGGATGTAGATAGCTCGCAAAGTTATGAAATTGCTGCTTTTTGTAAACAAAAAATTTACTGATTGTCCAGAGAGGTTTGAGTAATGGCTGCTAATTGTACAATTTGTCGTTGAAGTAAATGATAAATATCCGCCTGGGCGCGAACTTTTGATACAAATGGCAGATACGAACGATAGGTATTGCTCAGATCAGCGTCAATGATGCGGGCTTTGGTATTGTCCTGCCATTGTAAGTCAATAATAGTGCGTAATTCGGCAAACAGTTTCGGGTCATAAATTGGGGTTGCAACTTCTACTCTACGATCCAGATTGCGGGTCATCCAATCTGCGGAAGCGATATACATTGCTTCTTCGCCGCCATTCGCAAAAATATACACCCGTGCGTGTTCCAAAAAACGATCTAAAATGCTGATGACTTCAATGTTTTCACTCATACCATCTACACCTGGAATCAAACAGCATATCCCTCTTAAAATGATTTGAATACGAACGCCTGCTTGGCTCGCCTCATACAATTTATTGACCATCCCTGGATCCTCCAAACTATTCATTTTGAGGAGCATATAAGCCATTTTTCCGGCTTTTGCATTCGCAATTTCTTTGTCAATCAAACCCTCAAAACGTTGGCGAAGTGTAAACGGTGATACCAATAAATGCTTACAATGCGGCACGATAATTCGACGTTCCAAAAGATCAAAAACCTGCGTTGCTTCATTAGTAAGGCGCTTGTCAGCGGTCAGCAGAGCATGATCGGCATAAAGTTTAGCGGTTTTTTCATTAAAATTGCCGGTTCCGATATAAGCGTAGTGCTGCCAGCCATCTTCCTCTTTTCGACTGATGAGTAGCAATTTAGTATGCACTTTGATGCCAGGATAACTATAATACACATTTGCACCTGCTTTTTCCAATTCGCTGCCCCAGCGCAAATTAGCTTCTTCATCAAAACGGGCTTTAGCTTCCACGAAAATGATAACGGTTTTGCCTTTTTCACAAGCGTAGCTCAAGGCTTCGGCTACTGCTGATTTCGACCCAACCCGATATAAAGTAATTTTAATACTACTTACCAGTGGATCATTCGCAGCTTCCCGAATCAAACGGGGTATATAATCAAATTTTTGATAAGGAAAATGCAATAACAAATCTTTTTCGCGTATCAAAGCGAGAATCGAATCGGCTTGTTCCAACTCAGGGTGGGGGAGTGGTGGCAGCGGCTCGTCGTGTAGCGATGCATCTTCCAATGGATTTGGAAATTGAAAAAAATCATTAAAATTATGATACCGCGCTCCCGGGATCAGATCATTTTTGCTTAATAAAAATAAAGTTTTCAGGCGCTCCAATAATTCCGCAGGCATAGCGCTATCAAATAAAAAGCGCGTGGGCAAACCAATATCGCGTTCTTCTAATCCTTTTTTTATTTTTTCTAATAAATCGCCTGCAAATTCATCTTCGATATACATTTCTGCATCGCGCGAAAGCTTAATAGCAAAAGCACCGTCAATTGGTCGTTTAAACAATTCATCCAGATTAAATCGCAATAAATCGTCCAAAAAAGTAATGCAATGACCTTCAGAAACGCCTGGCAACTCTACAAAACGCGGCAATTTATCGGATGGAATATTTACAATGGCTAATGGTTCATCTTCTTTGAATTGCACAATAAAATACAAAGATGCATTTTCCAAAAATGGCATTTCATCGCCTTCATTCAACAAAATAGGACGAACGTGTGGGTAGATTTTTTCAAAAAAATATTTTTTAGCAAATTGCTGTTGCGCTTCGCTGTAAGCGGCATTATTGATAATAAAAACGCCATGTGACTCAAGCTCAGGGATAATTTCTTGCCGAAAAACGGTGCCAAATTCTTGCTGCTGTTCCTGAACGAGTTTGCGAATTTGTTTGAGTTCCTTTTTGGGTTTGATATCTAATGCTTTGCGAGTTTTCTTTTTCAAATCTTTGAAACTGCGCAAGGATGCCACGCGTACCCGATAAAATTCATCCAGATTGGAGCTATAAATCGCTAAAAATTTGATACGCTCATATAATGGAACGCTTTTATCTTTTGCTTCCTGCAATACCCGATGATTAAATGCTAGCCAACTGAGGTCTCGCGAAATGTGTTGGAAAAGCTGCATTTTTATTTTTCCGACAAAGATAGTAAAAGCAACTAATTAGAATGACTTTCCATTCAAACAGAAGCAGTTAAGTTAATACAGTATCGCCTCTTTTTTCTCGGAAAGCTCGCTGCCGATAAATTTGAGCATCAGGGCTTTAATCATTTCGCGCACCCGGCGAAATTCAGTCAGCATAACTTTTGGGCTGTCTATCAATTGGGCAGGATCAGGAACATCGTAATAAAAAATGACTTCAGATGTAATAGTGGATGGAATTTGATTGGAAACCTCTGAACAAACATTGATGATATAATCAAAATGCCTTCCTTCAAAGACAGAGAGATTCTTGGAAGTATAAACGGCAATATCAATACTATCTTCTGCCATGACCTTCACAGCTATGGGATGGAGTTCGGTAGGAAGAGAACCGGCGCTGAAAAATTCAGCTTTTCCGTCTCCATAAAACTTCAGGTAGCCCTCTGCCATTTGGCTCCGGCAGGAGTTGCCTGTGCACAGCACCAGGACTTGTTTCATAAAAGCGAGTTTACACAAAAAAAAGTTAACGCAAACTTAACAAATAAAGTTCAAACTTTCTTTTTAGGTTTTAAGTAAGATTTTTGTGGAAAAATAGTTTATTCAAAATTGGCTTTTTCCATTACCTGCTCGCGCATATCGCGGTTGACAGCAATGCTGGCATTGAGTTCAAAACCAATAAGTAGGACCAGAGAATTGAGTTGTATCCAAAGCATCGTGACGATAATCGTACCAAAACTACCATATAATTTGTTGTATTGCCCGAAATTATCAACATAAAATCCAAAGCCAATCGAGGTAAGGATCGATAAAATAGTAGCTAAAGTAGCGCCAGGCGAGAACATTTTGAATTTGCGAATAGTCGGAATACCGTAACGATAAATGATAGAAATGACGGTATAGAACAAGAGAATAATGGCAAGCCAACGCATAACAGAAATGCTCCACTCCGTCAATTTGTCCAGGCGAGTAAACGCTGCGAGGGTATTCAGCAGAAAATTACCCAAAATAATAAAAACAACCGAGGCAATCAGCAACAAGCCCAATTGAAAGGTTAGCACAATGGCGATAATTCTTTTTCGGAAGGGATTACGTTTTTTGAATGTGCGTTTGTACGATTTCTCGAAACCTTGCATCATAGTGAGCATTCCATTCGAGGCAAAATAAATTGCCAAGAAAAAGCCAAAGGACAAAAGCGCCACACGAGGATTAGTGGTCAAATCTTGTATAAATCTGGCTATTTCTGCACCGGTATTGCCGGGCATCAACTGTTGAATTTCGGCGGTAAGCAACTCATCGAAATTATCTTCCATCGTATCCGGCAGGAAATAATGCAAAATGTACTGCCTTAAATAAGGTAGCAGCGTAAAAAGCGACATTAGCGAAGGAAAAATTGATAAAAAAAAGCTGAACGCCATCGAATTGGCGCGGGTAAAGAGGTCAATCCTTTGGGTTTCTTTATACAAAAAAACGACAACGTCATACACCGGTATGCCCACAAAACCAGGCAATGATCGTTTTTTAGACCACTTGATTACCTTTCGTATCAGTGGCAATTTTTGAATAAAATCCCAAATCGTATCACTGTTGGGAAATTTTGGTCGGCGTAGCCGTTTTCCTTTTTTTGGATTTTCAGTTGTGTTCAAAATAAGGTCGTAATTTCTCCAGCAAAAATTCCGGTGCGTAAATCGTTTTGCCTATGGCGGCATCTACAAAGCACAATTTAACACTTCCAGTGTTGATGAGTTTGTTTTTTTCGTTAAAAATTTCCACATCGAAGAGGATATATTTATCCGGCAGGTTTTTCAAGGTGGTACGAATGGTGAGCAAATCATCATAATATGCTGGACGCAAGTACTTGATTTCCAAGGAAACAACCGGCATCCAAATACCGTGTTCCTTTTCCATATCTTTATACGTCAATCCCAATGAGCGCAGCATCTCTACCCGCCCGATCTCGTAGTACTGCGCGTAATTCCCGTAGTAAAGATAACCCATCTGGTCGGTTTCGCCGTAGCGAACCCTTTTTTGATAATCGAAGGCATACATTGCTTGATAAGCGATTTATGAAACGCAAAGTAAGCATAGTTTTAGATGAATTTCACTCGAAGGCGATGCAAGATCAGTTAATATGCTGATTTGCCAATTTTGCCAAACCGATGTTATGTGCCGATTTTCTAATATTCAAAATAGGTATCATTGAAAAGTACATTCAACTGACTCGCGTTAATTAGCACTTTCTTAGTTTTACTTTTCAAATCGGCTATCATCAAATTTTCGTCGGAATCTAAATATATTATACTGTTTGTATTTTTATTATATTTAAATTGAGTTGTGCTTATACCCTCCACACTTTGCTTTTGGCTTCCGTCTATTTTCATCTTCATTATATATCCTGGTGATTGGATGTACATAATGGTCTTTTCGTCCTGCCAGCATGGGGCGTAGTTATGTGTCGTAGTGTCGTTGGTAAGATTGGTATGAAAATTTCCATTTTTATCTGTTAAATAGATTTGATCTCGTTTATCGCCCTTTTCCGTAGTATAAGCAATCTTATCACCCTTTGTATTCCAGACAGGGGTATAGCATTTGAAGGCACTGTTTTTAGTGATTTGGTTTATCTTATTCGTTTGAATATTATACGTGCAAATTTCAACTTTTGCATTCGCCCCTTTACCAATTTGAATATTATAAACAAGGTTTTTGCCATCTGGAGACCAACTAACTGCATACTTTTTTAGCGTATCATTTACTAATAATTTGTCTTCTTTTTGAGTAAAGTTGTATAAATAAATTTGGTCCTTACCATTAACTTGTTTGATATAAGCAACTGAATTGCCATTTGGAGATACAGCAAGTCCTCCGCCATCAATCGCCAATGGTTCTATGGTTTCAGATTTGATATT
>JANRME010000360.1:0-3955 GCA_033761835.1 Saprospiraceae bacterium | reverse complement strand
AAAAATTTTCTGATAAAAATTAAATTTAAGAACAAATTATCTTATTGATTATTAATATTTTAAAAACCAATAAGCTCTTAGTCTAGTCAACTAAACTTCCGATAAATGCTCCAAAAAGTAATTGCTTTTCGTAGCCTGCCAACTTACCTTTATCCTGAAAAAACAGTCTTACGAAATTGGAAATACGAACTTAGAAATATGATAACTCGAAAAATCGCTTTAATTTTTTGAATGAAAAAAGTAAATAAATATCATTATATTGTATTAATAATTGGATTGCTTTGTTGCCTGAAGCAAGGCCAGGCACAGGTTTTCCCTGGCGATGCTAATAACGATGGCATTATCAATAATCTTGATATTCTTTACATCGGTTATGCGTATGGCGCGATCGGCCCGATGCGACCAAGTATAGATAATAATACGCCCGAAGGGATTGCCTTGCCCTGGGCGCAAGTTTTTCCAGATAGCACTAATTACACCTACGCCGACACTGATGGCAACGGGATCGTTGATTTTCTTGACTTTGTGCCTGTTTTCAATAATTATGGACGCAAGCGAATTAACCCAAATCCTACCTTTTTCCAAGAAGGTATCTCTGGTATTGATCCTGCGTTCCGCTTTGGAAGCCCCGTCGGTACTGCGTTTCTGTCGGAAGGATCGGTCGTGGAAATTCCGATTTTGCTCGAAGGTGCCTTTGGCGATTCTTTGGTGGATTTGAATGGCATTGCTTTTTCGATTGAATATAATCAAACTTTTGTAAAGGAAATTCAACTCGACATTGCTGACTCATGGTTAGCGCTTGATTCTGCGGCATTTTTATTTCAAACGCCCGCCAATATTGGTCGTTTGGACGCAGCGCTGACTCGTTTTGGCAAAAATCCGGTGATCGGCAAAGGGCAAGCAGTGAAGATGCGGGCAGTCATTGAAGATGATTTGATTGGTTTATTAATTCGGGATACGGCACATATTCATTTTAATATCAAGTACATCAAGCTGAAAAACAGTGAGTTTAGAGAACAACCTGTGGCAGGAGGAAATATTACATTGGTTATTTATCATCCCAATTCTATTGTGCCAATTAAAGAAAGACCAACGGGCATACCAATTGAAATATTTCCAAATCCGGCAAGCGACCGATTGCAAATTATTTCGCCAAAAGTTATTCATCGCATTGAAATTATGAATGCTTTGGGGCAATATATATCATATTCTAATATAAAGAACGAACAACGTGTAGAATTAATGCTTCCGCAATATTTAAAGGGCTTTGCTTTTGTAAAAATTTACACAGAAGTAGGCATTATTACACGAAAAATATTAATCGAATAAAATTATTCCAAAACCTAATTTTATAAAACTCAATGAAAATGATCAAAATTAAATCACTTTTATCACTTGCGCTTGTACTGTGCGCCTGCTGGAGTCTTTGGGGACAGGCTATTACAGCAAGCTTTTCGGGGCGCGTACTAATCGGAAATGAACTTCGTCCGGCCACCGGCTACCCCGTCTGGATTTATACCGACAATGGTCGTCAAACCTTACAAACCAATGATGACGGCTCGTTTCAGTCGGAAATAAATGTCATTTTTGATCCAAATGGTTTTGCCAAAGTAAGTGTAGAAACCTTTGATTTCTGTAGTGCGCAGACACTGGTAAGTTCTTTTTTTGTAACTTCTGACAGTACAATTTTTCCTAATATTATATTCAAGGTTTGTACAAATGTTCGCCCTCCCTTTAATGGTGGTTGCGGCGCATTTTTCTCAAGTACTCCAAACTCAGATAACCCATTAACGGTGGCGTTCAAAGATTTGTCGTACAGTACAAGTCCGATTACTTCCTGGAAATGGGATTTTGGCGACGGCAATGTCAGCGATCAACAAAATCCTACGCATACCTACGCGCAAGGTGGCATTTATACAGTTCAATTAAATATTATTGTTGAAACAGATATTACATCGGAAACGCCTGATTCTACTTGCTCTTCTGCATTTAATTATATCATATTTATAGGAGATTATAATGATTGTAATTGTACAAAAGAATATATTCCTGTTTGCATCGCCACTCCAAGCGGTGGTTTTCTGACCTTCCCGAACAGATGCTATGCGCTCTGTGAGGGTTACAGCGAAGAGTTGCTTGTACCTTGCCAAGATAGCACCTGCGTATGTCCTGCAGTTTATGATCCCGTGTGCGTTGTTGTAAATAGCGACACCATTACATTTGGCAATGCTTGCGAAGCAGCTTGTCGGGGATTTGGTGAAGGTGATTTTGTAGAATGCAGAAATGACGGGGGTTGTGTATGTCCTGAATATTATGATCCGGTGTGCGTCGTCGTGAATGGCGATACATTAACATATTCTAATATTTGTTTTGCGGCTTGCGCAGGTTTCGATTCGACTGATATTATTCAATGCCAGCCCAATGCCTGCTTATGTCCGCCGATATATGATCCTATATGTATAAAACTGTCTGATGGCGTTATTATACAATATAATAGTCGTTGCGAAGCCTTATGTAATGGGTTTAAAGAAAGTGATTTTGTGCCTTGTGATTCAAGCAATTGCGAATGCCCGACCGATGAATATAATCCCGTATGTGTAATATTGCCTGATGGCACGGTTAAAGAATTTGTAAGTCCTTGCTACGCCATGTGTGCCGGCTACACACCAAATGACTTTATACTCTGCGATTCATCAGACTGCGCTTGTCCGCTTATTTACAATCCGGTTTGTGTGTTAAATGGAGATACCGTATTAATCACTTTCCCAAATGCTTGTATTGCCAAATGCAATGGTTTTGCGCCGGAAGACTTTGTGGCTTGTGATAGTAATTGCATTTGCCCGGAATATTATGATCCGGTTTGTGTAATAAGCGCTAATGGCGATACTTTGAAATTTGATAATCCTTGTTTTGCAGCTTGCAGCGGTTATTATGATGGTGATTTTATAAGATGTAATAATGATCCCGCACGCAATTGCTACGCCGATTTTTACGTAAGCCAGGAAGACAGTACTTCTTTGAAAGTCGCTTTCTATGATAAATCCTACGCGAATAGCCAAATCATTGTATGGCAATGGGATTTTGGGGACGGTACAACGCAAGACGGAGGCGCTTCCGACAATGGATCGATCAATCATATTTACGAACGGCCAGGGCTTTATAAAGTTATTTTAACCATCGCTACTGCGGATGGTTGCTCTTCAACCACCATACGACACGTTTACATTCACAATGGTGAGGTTATTAATAGTCCAGATTGTCAGGCTTTGTTCTTGTTTCTTCAAGCTCCTGATAATAATAACACCTTCTATTTCAAGGACTTCTCTATTGGAAACGTGGTTTCCTGGAAATGGGATTTTGGGGATGGCAACACGAGCAACGCTCAGAACCCAACGCATACTTATGCTTCCACTGGCGTTTTCTTTGTGAAATTGACCGTTAGAACTGCTGATTGCACCAGCACGACCAGCATGATTGTATTTGTTGATCCGAATGCGATTTATGAAAACGAATGTAATGCTTTGTTCCTGCCATTATTATATGTCGATTCGATGCAAGTGTTTTTCAGAAATATGTCTTCGCCGGATGCGGTTGCGTTTCTTTGGAATTTTGGAGATGGCAGCACCAGCACCGAGCGCGATCCATTCCACACCTATGGTAGCGCAGACACTTATGAAGTGAGTCTGACAGTGACCACCGCAAATGGATGTATGAATACTTTCCGAGTGATTTTAAATCTTGGAAGTCAGGATTTTACAAGCAATCCAGCGTATTTGGTGCTGACCGATACCGATAATATGATTCCTTTCAGTGATTTGAAATTATATCCAAATCCGGCTAAAGATCATTTAACGCTAGAATTTAACCTTCCACAAAGTGATGATTATCAATTAAATATTTTCAGTTTGGAAGGAAAATTATTGCAAAGCAAAAATGAAAGCGCCATAAGCGGCAA
>JANRME010000359.1:0-5095 GCA_033761835.1 Saprospiraceae bacterium | reverse complement strand
TGCAACATTAGGATATTTCAAATATTTCAATTTCGGGATTGAAACGTTCAAAACGCTCACCGGATATGACAGCACCTTTATCCATGTGATTTTACCAATCGGCGTATCGTTTTTTATCTTCCACGCGATCAGTTATATTGTGGATGTATGGCGCAATGACACCCCTGCCACCAAAAAACTGTTTGATTTTGCGGCGTTTATATCGCTGTTCCCGCATTTAATCGCGGGGCCAGTTTTAAAATACAAAGATTTATCCCACCAATTTGAAAATCGCACCCACACATTTGATAAATTTTCGGAAGGCGCATACCGCTTTATGATCGGTTTTGCCAAAATAAAATTGATCGAAATAATCCTGGCGAATTTGGAAAACTGCGACAAGAATTGGCACAAATCGAAAGCTTTTTTCATGGTACGAGTTCCGGCACTGATCCTTTGATTTGTTATCTCGGCGAGCCTGTTTTGATTCATCCTGGAGGGCAAATTCAAATAATAAAAATTCCTATTTATTCAACGCTTACATTCTTTTTATTAGATACAAAAATAGCCAGAAGCACCGGCCCGATGGTCCATTATTTCCTGGAAAAATGCAAGGAATCAACTTTTGCAGAAAAGGTTGATAATGAATTAGTAGCGCATACAAACCTCGCCATTGCTGACTTTCTACAAGCAGAATGGGAACATCTTTTTGAAGATGTAACGGAGATTAGTCGTTTTCAGATGGAGCATTTAGCGGGGATGACACCAGATCATTTTCACGCAGTTTGGAAAAAGGGTTTACAGGGTAATCTATACCGACTCAAAATGTGCGGAGCCGGCGGCGGAGGGTTTATTTTGGGATGCACCCACGATTGGGCGGCTACTCAATTGATCTTATCGGAGTTTAATTTACATTTGGTGAAGTGGTAATATAATCAATATATAAAATTAAAGTTTTTCATCTACTTCTTTCAATTCCAATGCATTATATTCGCCAAACCAATCTTTCAGGCGTTTCTTCGCTTGTTCTCGCACTTCATCGTTGATATAAGCGGCAATCGTCACCAAACCAAAACTCAACATTCCGAGGTCATCCGTGTAACCGATAATTGGACTCAGGTCAGGAATCGCGTCAATCGGCATAATCAGGTAGCCCAAAACCCCAAGAATAATGCGTTTGGCCCAACTTGGCGTGTCTTTGCGGCGGAACGCATAGAACAGTAACAAGACCGTGTAAACCGACTTGATACCGAGCTGACGCCCATATTTACCGAGTTTTCTCCAGAGTTTGACTTCAGAGAATTTTTTAATATATCCTGCAACTGGATTCTTCATTTTTTCAAATTGAATTTAAAATGCAAACAAAAGTTAGGCTTTTTTTAGTTCCGGACAAAATTTTTTTCGACGAAAGTGAAATACTTAGATGATAAATGCTCCATAATGAATGGTCAATCCGTCAACGCCTCCACTTTTTTGTTAGTAATTCCTGCGCCGGGCCGGCTACTTCCAAACCGGCATTTCT
Source organism: Saprospiraceae bacterium (assembly GCA_033761835.1). Taxonomy (GTDB): domain Bacteria; phylum Bacteroidota; class Bacteroidia; order Chitinophagales; family Saprospiraceae; genus JADJNW01. Next base: position 3,594 of record JANRME010000359.1, on the reverse strand, counting down.
GCCTTCGCCTGAGAAAATAACGCGTTCGCCTTCAAATAGTTGCACTTCAATTTTTGCCTGCATACTTTCATTTACCTTGCCAATCATATTGCCAGAAATCGGGGATAATAGATCGCCGCCTTCAGCTTTGTGGGCAATAATTTCCAAACGATTTTTTCGATCTTTAAAAGACAAGCGAACGGTATTTTTATCAAAATCGGCTTTCATCATCGCGCCCGTGTAAGTTGCAAAGCGATATAATTTTTGATCCAACAAAAATCCAACGATATAGCCTATAAAATGACTGCCCAGCCAAGGAATCTTTGCCACCGAAGCTGATAAGCAAACTGAATGAGCTGCATCGAAGTGATTGGTTTGCATCCAAATCCAGGAATTGGGGAAGGACTCGCCCCAGTCTTTTTCGATATACCCCTTGCCACCATTGAAGTCCACCTCTTCGCCGTACACGCGCAAGCGCCCCTGCAAAGTAAGATGCACACTCACCACGCCATGATAGCATTCCATAAACGGCACGAATGAATACCAACCCATGATGCCAGGTGCACCGAGCATTTTGGGCCAAGGATAGCGATCTTGCCAGTACAATTCGCCTTGTAACGCTGGCAAATTCAATTTGATCGAATCCGCAGAAAAGAAATTTTCATCTAATTTAAGTTCAAACGTTTTGTCCGAAGGTCGAAAAGCATTATGTTCAAACTCATGGTAAGTTGCCGTACATTTTTTTCCATCCAACAGCTGAATAAAAGCGTGGGTTTCACCGTCTTTCCCATAAGAAATGCCAGGAATAACAGCAAAAGCAAAGCGCTCCGCAGGATCCACAATTTTGAAATACCAGCCCTCGAAGTAATTGCGCGACTTGCCCCAACCGTGATACATATCAGGATTCCAGGTAGCGCGCCATCGTTTTTGGAAGTTGTTTAGCAAGAATATTTATTATTTTTAATCTTTAAATAGATTTTTGCAGATATGGTTTAAAACAAAGCCTAAAGTAAACTAAAAAAATAAAACTGTTATCATATAATGTTTTAATCATAATTCGTGAGCGTTTTATAATGGAAACTCAATTATTTAAGCCTGTTTATCACGATCGCCTGCTGCGCCTGATTAGCATACCATTATTGGGTTTTATGTATAGGCATATCGGTGAGCCTTCGCCCCTGATTCATTTACTACGCGATCCAATTTATTATATTGATTTATTCATCGCTATTTTATCTGTTTGGGGCATTTGGGAATTATCAAAATTTATTATCCGGCAATTGGATCGGCAGTACGGGTGGTTGTCTAATTTTTTTCAACGGCTTATCATTCAGGTAATTATACTATATGGAATTGATATTTTGATTACAATTTTTATTACTTTTATTTATAATGATATTGTAATGAAAAACCGTCGGGACGAAATGTATGATATTGCCTTTTCTTTTGTAATAGATGTGCCGGTCGCTCTTTTAATGCTTACGATCATTCAATTATTTTATTATGCACTTTATTTACATGAATATTATCAGCATCAACTAAGTGCATCTACCTCCAATATCGCATCCGCAGAGCCAACGACCCGTAAGAATGTATTGGCTTATTTTGGTAAATCCTTACTTCCGGTATCGTTGGAGGAAATCGCTTATTTTCATAAAGTGGGTGAAGTAACTTTGGTTCGAGTCTTTGAAAACCAGGATTATCGGATAGATCAAACCTTAGAACAACTGCAAGCAAGCCTGCCGAATCGAAACTTCTATCGTCTTAATCGTCAAATGATTGTAAGCCTGCAAGCCGTAAAAGAAGTGAAAAGCCATGATAGTGGCAAACTTTTAGTTATCCTGAATCCCGGCTATGAAGCATTCGTGACGGTAAGCCGAAAAAAAGCTTCGGAGTTTAAAAATTGGTTGAATGGTTGATTGGAAAAACCAACCAACCATTTATTTTTTATTTAATTTTCATTTACAAAACTTAATATTTCTTTACTGAATTTTTCATTCTCTGTATGGAACGCGCTATGCCAGGAGTTTTCAAAAGATACGAAAGTAACCGGTGCAGTAAGTAAATCGCGGGTTTTGTAAGCTATTTCAATTGGGATGATGCCATCTTTAGCACCCCAGAACAACGCTACTGGAATGCGTACGTTTTTAAGTAATTCGCTGCGGTCAAAATTAAAAATCTCTTCCGCGTAATAATGATCATACTGGCTGGTGTTAGCGATCTGGCTGAACTTAGAATGTGGCATTTTGAACCATATATTGAAATTATATCCTTTGTCATCAGTAGGCCAAACAGGGTTTGCGCCCACACGAAACATTCGGCTATACCAGTCGCCCCAATTGATTTGGCGCATATTTTCACGCGTAACAGGATGTGCCAGCATAAATTCTTCTGCTTCGGTATCGCTTTTTAATCGAGCCTCGCGGATCACCCATTCGCGCACTTGCACGAGCCAATCATACGTGGAATAGGTGCCATCCAGCGCTATGAAAGCTTTCACGAGGCTTTGATTTTCACCCGTAGTAAGAAATTGCCACGCCATTTCTACGCCAAAACTATGCCCGAATAGATAAATCTCGGTATTAGGATACTGTTGCTTTAGTAATTTCACTACCATTTCCAAATCTTCAGCAAACTGGCTATAATTCAAGGTCGCTGGGTCGGCGTTGCCTGAAGCGGAGCCTGCCATGCGCTGATCCCAATAGACTACTGCTATCTCTTGCTCAATGGGCTCAAAGAATTCACGCAGACACAAAGAGCATTCGCCCGGGCCACCATGCAAGTAAAGCAGGATTTTGCGGCTTTGCAAATTGCCACGCACCCAGATAGGCATATCTGCACCTTTGTGGCGCAGGCGCAGGTTTTCTGATAATTTGACTTCATCGTTTTGTGTACAAGCAGTGAACACACCTGTAATAGCAATTATTAAAAGAATGGATATTTTTCTTAAAGCTTTCATTAGTTATTATTTTTAAATATGATACCCGCTTCCAATGCCGGGCGAATGAGATAGGTACGGTTGTAGGGATAATGGTGCATATAATGCACATTGGCAAACAGAATCATAGGCATATTGCCATTCACCGAAAAATCTTTTCCAAAACCAACAGAAACGCCAGGCAAGAAGCCCCACTGCCCACCCAATGATACTTTTTCGAAACCGCCATTTTCATTGGCTTTATAAGTTGTTCCTTCATAGATGGAACGGAATAAACCGGTGGATAAAGCTGCTTGTACTATCCCACCTCGTTTGCCGGTACGTCGCCAGCCTAATTCTGGAGATAGAATAATGCCAATGTGATTGTCAGGATGCCTGAAAATAGTGAGGTTGACGCCAAAAGTAAGGCTGTTTTGAATGCTAAAATTACCTTTGGATTTTTGAGAACTATGCAGCGAATATTCCAATCCACTGCGTAGCCCATAATGTGTGATATTCTCGCCAAAGTACGCCAATCGTACGTTTTGGGCAATAAGTAACTGCGCGACGCATAGACACGCCGCTACCAGTAATGTTCGGTAAAACATGATTTTAGTCGGGTTTTAAAAATTTAGAAATATGGTTAGAATAGGAGCGCATAAAGCCATGATAATATGGATTCATAAGACCTGACTGCT
>JANRME010000358.1:0-15028 GCA_033761835.1 Saprospiraceae bacterium | reverse complement strand
CCTTCCTTTTGCTGCTTCCCCGTCGCTTCTTATCATCGCAAATTATCAAAAAAACCAATTAAACATTATGAAGAAACTATTTCTACTCCTCTTGTTTGTGGGAGCGATGGTCACGGTATTGTCGGCGCAAAAACAGCTGATGGTACAGGTGAGCGCGCCCGAAGATGACTTAGAAGAGCGGATTTTGACCGGTGCAATGGACGCTGGTAGCTCCGATTTGGAACTGGGCTCGGAAGAACGCGACGGCTCTGTTCCTCAATTGGTGGGCATTCGCTTCCGCAATGTCACAATCCCAAAAGGTGCTTACATCCTAAGCGCAAAAATCGTATTTCAGGTGGATGCGACCAGCAAAAACGCAGACCCTTGCGTTGTTTCCATTAAAACCGAAAACGTTGACAATCCGGCGGCTTTTGCAACTACGGCGTTCAACATCTCTACCCGCTCCGCTTCTACCGATTCGGTTGTTTGGAATATCCCTGCTGGTAGTTGGAATACCGTTGGGGCAAATGGGGCAGATCAAACCACCCCTGATTTGAAGAATCTGATACAGGCATTGGTCAACCGCAGTGGCTGGGCTTCCGGCAACGCTATGGCATTCATTATGCGCGGTACAGGTACGCGCGAAGCAGAATCCTATGATGGTTTGCCTGCGGGCGCACCGAAGCTGATTATTGATTATGTTGAATCTACGACGACTTTCATGGCGCAAGTAAGCGCTGCGGAAGATGATTTGGAAGAAAGATTGACAGATGGTTCGATGGACAGCGGTAGTTCTGATTTGGAACTCGGCTCAGAAGAAAGAGACGGCTCTGTGCCACAGTTGGTGGGGGTTCGCTTTCGCAATGTGACCATCCCAAAAGGCGCGACAATTCTGGATGCGAGAATTATCTTCCAGGTGGATGCGACAAGCAAAAACGCGGATCCGAGTGTCATTTCTATCAAAGCGCAAGCTGCTGACAACCCGGATGCTTTCGCCACAACAGCATTTAACATCTCTCCACGTCCGACCTCGGCGGATTCGGTGGTTTGGAATATTCCTGCCGGTAGCTGGAATGTAGTGGGTGCAGCAGGCGCCGATCAAACGACGCCGAATATTGCAAATCTGGTACAAACTTTGGTAAACCGCAGCGGCTGGACACCCGGCAATGCGATGGCATTCATCCTACGTGGCACCGGTACGCGCGAAGCCGAATCTTACGACGGCTTACCTGCGGGTGCGCCGAAGCTCGTGATTACTTTGGCCGCTCCAGACGATGAAGAGCCCGTAACGACTGTTTTGGAAGGTTGCGACGACGAAATCGCAAAAGGCGACCCGGAAGAATTGGAATTGGAAGTGCTGGGCACTTACGCCACCGGCGCTTTTGATGAAGGCGCTGCTGAAATTGTAGCCTACGACAAATTATCCAAGCGTTTGTTCTCTACGAATGCGCTGGCAAATACCGTTACAATTTTGGACATTACCAATCCAGCAAATCCGACGAAAGTAACCGACCTCGATATGTCCACTTACGGTGGCGGTGTGAATAGTGTTGCTATTTATAATGGTTTGGTGGCGGTAGCCGTGGAAGCAAATACTAAGACTGCCAATGGTTCGGTGGTTTTCTTTGACAACCTGGGCAACTTCATCAGCCAAGTGACGGTTGGCGCTTTGCCCGATATGTTGACTTTCACACCAGATGGTACAAAAGTATTGGTAGCCAATGAAGGCGAGCCAAACGACGATTATTCTGTTGACCCGGAAGGTTCGGTTTCGATTATCAATGTTGCCGGGGGCGCAGCCAGTGCTACGGTTACAAATATCAATTTCCAATCATATAATAACCGCAAAGTCGCGCTGCAAAATCGCGGCATCCGCATCTTCGGTCCGAATGCAACAGTAGCGCAAGACCTGGAGCCGGAATACATTACTGTGACAAAAGACAATAAGTTCGCTTATGTTGCTTTGCAGGAAAATAATGCATTTGCTGTTATTGATTTGACTACCAATGCTTTACGTGACATTCTACCATTGGGGTATAAAAACCACAACAGCGGTCGCCCAGTGTTGAATCAGTTCTTTTTGAACGAATTAGTGGACCTGCCGATTTTGGGTACACCGACTTATGCAGACAGCCTTCCTCCGGTGCGGTTGAGTGGTTTCTCTGGTTTGTGGTTCAGTGAAGAAGAATCCACCGAGACTTCTTATGTTTTCTACACCGTTCCGGATCGGGGTCCGAATGACGAACCAATCGTTCCAGCCAATGCGACGCCAAGACCAGTGAACGATCTGCGTCCTTATAAATTGCCAAATTATCAAGGTAGAATTGCCAAGTTTACTTTGAATATCGAAACAGGCGAAGCGACTTTGGACGAGCAAATCCTGCTGACACGCAAAGACGGCGTCACGCCGATCACCGGTAGAGGCAATATTCCTGGCTACGACGAAGTGCCCGTGACCTACGCGCATGGCACCGGCGGAACCATTCTTTCCGTTGATTTTGAAAATGCAGCGGCTGTTTTGAGTCCTTTCACGACGTTCAGCGCAGCAAGTACAAATAACTGGACACGCAACACCTTTGGCGGCGACGCTTTCGCAGAAATGAACGGCTTCGGCGCGGATGTTGCCAGCGACGACTGGTTGATTTCACCACGCGTTGATTTGACCAATTATACCAATGCTTTCTTGTCTTTCAATTCTATCAAAGGCTTTGACGGCGGTAGCTTGGAAGTGCTAATTTCTACGAATTACACCGGAACGGGCGATCCTTCGGTTGCCACTTGGACGAACATTACTTCCCAGGCAACGCTTTCTGCTGGCAATAACGTGGATACGCCTTCCGGCAATATTGACATCACAGCGTACCTTTCTGATTCTACGTACATCGCTTTCCGTTATTTGTCAACCGGCACGGTGGCAGGCACGGCTTCTCGCTGGCGGATTGACGATGTGAAAGTGACCAGCACTGCGGGTGGTCCGTTTGCAAAAGTGGATTACACGAGCAACACTGGTGTACAATTGAATGCTTTAGAATACGATGCGTATGGCGGTGATTTTGAAGGCATTGTAATTGATAAAGATGGAAATTTCTGGGCTTGCGACGAAAACCGTCCTGCCATTTATAAATTCCAACCAAACGGTACTTTGATCGAGCGCTACGTGCCACAGGGAACTTCCTTGTTGGGTACAACGCCTCAAGCGCCTGGTTTTTATGGTGCAGAGACACTGCCTGCGGTTTACAGCAAGCGCCGTGGCAATCGCGGTTTTGAAGCAATTGCTTATGACCCAGATTCCAACCTCATTTATGCGTTCATTCAATCGCCGATTGAAGCGCCAAGTGCAAGTGTAAGAAACGCTACAGATGTACTGCGCATTTTGGCAATTGATGCTGCGACTGGAATGCCCGTAAAAGAGTACGTTTATTTGCTGGAAAGCAATACCGGCGCACGTTTCACGCTGGATCGCGTAGATAAAATCGGGGATGCGGTGTATGTTGGAAATGGTCAATTCTTGGTGTTAGAAAGAGATTCCAGCTTGCCAGGACAGCCTACGGGTAAAAAATATGTGTATCGGGTGGATTTGACAGGTGCAACCAATGTATTAGGAAATCCACTGGCTACAAATAATGGTACTGGTGCTACTTTAGAATCCACCGGTTCTGATGGCTTAAAAGCGGCTGGTATTCAGGCAGTTCAGAAAACGAAAGTGTTGAATTTGCCTTCGATTGGGTACTTGCCAGGCGATAAGCCAGAAGGTATTGCGGCATTGCCAAATGGTAACATCGCCGTTATCAACGACAATGATTTTGGTCTGGCAGGCGCCGGTGTTTCGGACGCTTCTGTACTTGGAATCATTGAATTCTGCGACAACTATGGCTTTGACGCGAGCAATACGAATCCGAATATTGAAATTAAGAACTGGCCCGTACTTGGTGCTTTCTTGCCGGATGCAACCAAAGCGGCTACCATCGGCGGTAGAACTTACCTCATTTCTGCCAACGAAGGAGATACCAGAGATTATGACACGTTCTCCGAAGAAACAAGAGTATCCAGCTTGACACTTGACGCGAAGGCTTATCCTGATGGCGCTGCGCTAAAAGTGAATAACAATTTGGGTCGTTTGTTGACTTCTAATACGCTGGGCGATTATGATGGCGACGGCGATGTGGATCAGATTTATTCGATTGGCGCTCGCTCTTTCAGCATTTGGGATGAGTACGGCAATTTGGTTTTCGACAGTGGCAATGAATTTGAAAAATTGCTTGCTGAAATTGACCCTGCTCATTTCAATAGCACCCATACAGATAATAACTCTCGCAAGAACCGCAGCGATGACAAAGGTCCTGAGCCAGAAGCAGTTGAAGTTATCCAAAAAGGGGATACGACACTGGCGTTGATCGGTCTGGAAAGACAAGGTGGGATTATGGTTTACAACATTTCCGATCCAAACAAACCTTACTTTGTCAATTATTTCAACAACCGCAACTACGCTGCCAATGCCATGACGCCGGAAGCCGGTGACTTGGGCGTTGAGACCATCGTGTACATCCCGGCAGAAGATTCTCCAACCGGGGAGTCGCTGATCGTTACGCCAAATGAAGTAAGCGGTACGGTGACAATCTGGGGCGCTCAGTTTGAAAATGAAGGCTTTGTGTTGCGCCTTATTCACAACAACGACGGCGAATCCAAACTCGAACCAGAATTAGTTGGCAACCGCCTGATCGGTGGCGCTGCTCCGTTCAAAACAGTGGTTGATTCCTTGAAAATGCAAGATTTACCGTTTATTACGCTTTCTTCCGGTGACAACTTCCTGGCGGGTATTGCATTCAACGCAAGTTTGAACCGCGCACCAGGCTTGCCTTATTACGACGCGATTGTACTCGATTCTATTGGTTATGATGCCATTGCAATTGGTAACCACGACTTCGACTTTGGTCCAGATGTATTGCAAAAAATGATTACGGATTTCAAAGCAACGACGCCGCCTTACCTGAGCGCGAACCTTGATTTTACAGGCGAACCAGGCTTACAGGCTTTGGTTACATCTGGTAGAATTGCCAAGCGCACGGTGGTGGACGTGGACGGTCAGAAAATTGGGGTCGTTGGCTTGATTTATCCGCAGGTAAATACCATTACGACTTTGCGCAATGTGAAAGTGGATACCGCTATTGTTTCCATTGCACAGCAGCAAATTGACGAATTGATGGGCGAAGGCGTGAACAAAATCGTACTAATTACGCACTTGCAGTCGATCAACAACGAAATTGAATTGATTAGCAAGTTGACCGACGTGGACATCGTGGTTGCCGGTGGCGGTGACGAATTGTTGACCAACGATTCTACGAAGAATGAATTGCCAGGTATCGAACGATTTGGAGCGTATCCGCTGGTTATCAAAGACGCTGAAAAGCGCGATGTGTATGTGGTGACCACGCCAGGCGAGTACCGCTATGTTGGTAATTTGCAAATCAAATTTGACGAGAAAGGCAGAGTGGATGCGATTGAAAAGGAAAGTGATGTCATTCTGGTAGCGGATGTCATGCCTGATTCTGGTTTACAAGCTTCGGTTGTAGATTCTGTAAGCATCTATGCCGATAATTTAGATCAAAACGTCATTGCCAGAACAGAAGTTGACCTCGACGGTACCCGTGCCGGTGTTCGCACCCGCGAAACTAACGAAGGTAACTTGGTGGCTGATGCATTCCTGTGGCTGGGCAAGCGTGAAGCGGCTGGCTTGAACCTTCCTGCGAACGCTCGTTTGATTGGCGTACAAAATGGCGGCGGTATTCGCAACGACGAAATCATTCCTGCTAATAGCAACATTACGGAGAAGAAGACCTTCGACATTCTGCCATTTGACAACAAAGTGGTCGTTACGAATGTGATCACACCAACGCAACTCAAGGCAATCATGGAACACTCCGTTTCCAATGTTGCCAATGTGGACGGTCGCTTCCTGCAAATCGCTGGTTTTGAAATCGTTTGGGATACCGCAGGCACTGCTGGTCAGAATAGAATCTGGCGTATCTTGTTGGACGATGGCACGCCGATTGTACAAAACTACCAGGTGGTAGCCGGTGCACCGAATGTTTACATCGTAACCAACAACTTCACTGCCGACGGCGGTGATGGATTTACGACGCTTGCAACCGTGGGAACGCGCGCGATTATTGGCGGTTCTTACCAAAGAGCATTATACGAATACCTCATTGACGGTATCAACGGCGTAGTTACTGCCGCACAATATCCTGTCGGTGGCGAAGGTAGAATCCGCAAGCTGAAGGATGTGAATACTTCGGTGGATAATTTTGATTTGAACGAATACAATTTCGTAGCAGGTCCGAATCCATTCAAAGAAAGCTGTACGGTTTCTTACAATTTAAAGACCAACAGCAATGTAGTGATTCGTTTGACCGATGTATTGGGACGTGAAATCAAGACTTTGGTTGCTGAAAAACAAGCAGCTGGTCAGCACAATTTCACCCTGAACGAACGCAACTTAGCGAGTGGCATGTACTACCTGTCAGTACAAATTGATGGCAAAACTGCCGCGATGCCGATCGTGAAGCAATAATTTTTTAGTATAAAATGAAGTAAAAAGGCAGTGTTGGGGTGACTCGGCACTGCTTTTTTTGTTTAGTTGGATATAATTTTCTATTTATTGTTGTACGACATAGAGTTATATTAATCAATGGTATGGCTTCTATTATGATGAATTTGTCCAATTATTGAGTTTTGAAGATTTAAATAAATTGCAACAACTTGATTATGAGTAATTTATTTAAGAAAAAATATTTGGCAATAAAGTGCGCTTCCAAAAAGGTCTCAAAGAATTTAATACCAATAGCAGAGTTGGTATCTTGCGTGATATCATCCGTGTGCGCGACAACATCGCCAAGGAACTGGAACGGTTGAAATGATTTATGCTCAAAACATTAAGGCTGGTTATAATATTTGAATAAATTGCCATGCGATAGATATGCCCACATTTTGAAAATTAATGCGCATTAACTTTGTCTTATCTCCAAATCAAATTTTTGAAAGGCATGAACAAGAAGCATCTTATTGTCCTTATTATACTTTTTTTAAATATTATAGAATGGTCGATTGCTCAGAATTTGACTGGCTTTTCGAGTATTCGCCATCAGGAAGAACAAAAAATAGAAGCGCTTTTTCTAAAACTGCCGGAATCCGAAAATTTTAAAAATCATCTTCGACAGCTTACACTGGAGCCGCATCTTGCCGGAACGCCCGAAAACAAACGCGTTGCCGATTATATCGAGCAATCGATGGCTCGCGCCGGATTCAAAGTGGAAAGACCGCCTTATGATATTTACCTGCCGACAGGGCCGGGCGAAGTGGAATTGGAACTCGTCACGCCGATTCGTATGCCTTTGAATATCAAGGAGTTTATTCTGGAAAATGATTCTTTTTCTGCAAATCCTAAGAATAATCACGGCTGGAATTCTTATTCCGGCAATGGCGATCGCACCGCGCAGATTGTGTACGCTAATTATGGTACAAAAGAGGATTTCGAACAATTGGAAAGGCTTGGCATTTCTGTGAAAGGCAAAATCGTGATTGCACGCTACGGCGGCAATTTCAGAGGCTATAAAGCAAAATACGCTCAAGCCGCAGGCGCTGTGGGTTTGATTATTTATACCGATCCCGAAGATTCCGGCTATATTCGTGGCTTGGTTTATCCTGAAGGAAAAATGTTCAACGAAAGTACGATTCAGCGCGGTTCGGTGCTTACTTTGGATTATACGGGCGACCCTTTGACACCTTTTGAACCGGCGCTGCCATTGGATGCTGCGCAAAAAATAGAACGCCTGAAACCCGAGGATGTAAAAGGATTTCATACAATCCCGGTGACGCCGATTGGTTATGGCGCTGCGAAGGAAATTTTGAGTAGAATGACGGGGCAACCTGTGCCGGAAAACTGGCAGGGAGGATTGCCATTTACTTATCGACTTGAGGGCGGTGAAAAACTCACCGTGCGTCTGAAAGTCAATCAGCCAAAGGGTTTTGTCAGGGTTGAAAACGTAATCGGCACTTTGGAAGGAAGTGAATATCCGGACGAATGGATTATCCTCGGCAGCCATTACGATGCGTGGGAATTCGGCGCAACCGATCCCAACAGCGGCACTGCTATGTTGTTGACTTTGGCGGATGCTTTAGGTGAATTAGCAAAACAAGGCATTCGCCCTCGCCGCACGATCAAGATTGCGCATTGGGATGCAGAAGAGCATGGCATTTTGGGGTCAACCGAGTGGGTAGAGCAGTTCCGCGATGAACTCGATCAAAAAGGTATCGCTTATTTCAATGCCGATGGCGCTTGTTCCGGGCTCAGTTTTAATGGTGCGGCCGCGCCTTCGCTCAAGTCCTTGCTGGTGGATGCGACCAAGATTGTTCCTTACCCGAAATCGGATAAAACGGTCTATGATCATTGGCTGGAACGCGCGAGCAATAAGGTAGAAGGGCCGGGCATCGGCAATCTGGGCGGTGGCTCCGATCATTTAGGTTTCTATGCGCACGTAGGCATTCCGAGCTTGAGCGCCGGTATGGGCGGGCCGACGATGTATCACTCGGTTTATGATAATTTTCATTGGTACGAAACGGTGGGCGAACCCGATTTTGTGGCAGGGCCAACCGTTGCCAAAGTAATGGGAGTCATGGCTTTACGTATGGCAAATGCTGATATTCTTCCTTTTGATGTGGCGCGTTATGGCAAGGATTTAAAAACGCATTTGGCTTCCGCCGAAAAGCAGATTCAAGGCTATTCATCAGTTTATTCTGCAAAAGCAATGCTTGCCGAAGCCGAGGTATTGCTGAAAAATGGGGAGGCTTATCAGCAAGTATTATTACAAAAGCTAAATAGTAAAGGGCTGAATAAGAGTATTTTGCAGGGAATTAATCAAAAGCTTTTAAAATTAGAGCGCGCTTTTATCGATGCAAAAGGCATGGCTTATGGCGCTTGGTATCGCTCCCTGTACGCTTCGTCCGATCCTTACAGCGGCTATGCTTCCTGGATGTTGCCGGGATTATTATATGAAGCTTCTTTAAAATCGACACAAAATTTACCAGATTTGGAACAACGCTATATTGCTGCTATGAAGCGATTGAATAATTCTATCATGGAATTAAGTAGTACATTAAAAAATATAAAGTAAATCTTATATTATATTTTGGATAAAATTTTATTCAAAATCTTTAATGTAATTAAATAAGTCGGCTTTACACCATCGAGGCCCAGGCTGCCGGAAGCCAGCGTACGCCCTGTAATTAATGGGTTATCAGAAGCGTAATAAGCATAGCGCAATTTTACATCGCTGCGAATACTTTTGCGTATTTTGGATGCTGCCTGAATCGCTTTTTGATAATGCGCACCTTCCATTTCCAGCCCTACGGCTCGCCAGGAGGAATTTAAAAAATAGCGTAAAATTTCTTTATTTTGTAAAGAAGTACCCAACACGCTTATCATAGGGCCTTCATAAACGCCTAATCCTGAGTCAATAAAGTCTGCTTTTGTAAAATCATTTTCCAAAGGATAATTGTCGGCGGTACCTTCAAAAATATGGGCTGTTGGCACCATAATATCGCCTTTGCCACCTTCCAGAATCCCTGCTTTACCCATAATGGAAATAGATGTAATATTTAGTAAATATTCCTGCTGATTTATTTCATAAGGCCGAATCAATTCATCCATTGTTTCATAAGCCTGTTCGCCGAAAGCGTAATCCATTACCAAAATAATCGGTTGCTGTTCCTTGACAAATGCCTCATTCCATTGAATATCAGGCGGTAAGGAAGTTGGATCAATTTGCGTTGTATCAAATAATTGAACGGTGATATTCGTGCCACTGGTATCATCAAATTGATACATCCCATTTTGCAAAGCGTATTTGCGTACTTTTTTGCGTAGTTCAGAATTATTTTCCTGACTGAGTTCTCGCGCCAAATCTTCTAAAGCTTCATTGGATTTTTGTAATGCCGCTTTTGCATAAAAACAATTCATTACACTATGCGGATTCGCGCTGATGATATGAATCGGGCGGTTCAGCCAATTTTGTTCATATAAAAAAGATTTAATATTATTTGCCCATTGTTCGCCGTAATGATGATGCCCGACTCGTTCGCGTAAAGCGGAAGAAAAAGAAATTTCGCGGTCATTTTTATCCTCTTCTTCTTCAAAAGAAAGCCGCCCCAGCCAGTAAGTAATATGGAAAAGGCTATTCACATTGGGATCAGCCGAAAATCGTTTGTAAGCGTGAACGGTCTCCTCATAAGTGCGGCTAAGTAATGTACTCAGGTAAGTGAAAGCCACTTCACGATCAAAATCCTGATCGGTATCTTCCTTATTTAGCACGATTTCTTCCAATTGTTTCCACTCGCGGCGCTTCTTTTCTTTTTGATCCTCACTGTTATTGCGGATTTTCTCGGCTTCGATATATAAAAAAGTTAAATGTGTAAGAATATCATAAATATCACTTCGGCCGCGCGTCATTTCGATGAACATTTGCTCTTGGTCAATGCGGTAGCAATTGCGTTTACGCTTGGGCGGTACAATTACCTCAAAATCAGAGTTTTCAAAACCTTCTCTGGAAATCAATCGAATGTAACGACATTCTTCGATGCCTTTCGGCAAACGCTGAAACACATATAATAAACCCTCCAACTCAACGCGTTCGGGGTCGGTGATGTCGCCATAAATCTCCGGCCGCAGAATTTTTAAATTATCAACCATCGCTTGACCTGAGACGCCCAATGGTTTGTAAACGCCGCGGATAAACAGGTGGCGCATAGCGACATAAAGGCGCTCGATAGCGGCGCGCGATTCTTGAGCACGGGTTCGATGGGTGTTGCCCTGGGACATAGCGTTTTTATAGCCCAAAGATAAGTCGCCGCTTCTGTAAAGTCAAACGACAAACTAAGATCGGCAAATAGGCATAGGACGATTTTATAATGCCTTTAATTTTAATAAATGAGTATTTAATTGATTATCAGATTTTTGAAAAATGGTCAATACCTAATTGTAAATGGTCAATTACTTATTGTACTTTTGTAATGATATTGTTAAACAAATGATAGGGCTATGTCAGAATCCAAGCCAAAAGTTTTACCAAGACTGGAATTAATCATTATTGCCGTATTTTTTATAGGTTTTATGTCCTGGGCGGTTACTAAATGCAATGCCACCCGTGCTAAGTATGCGCGTTTGGATGCAGCGGATCAAGCCGCCGATTCCTTGAGTAATGCATCCAGCAGCGCGGCGCTTCCGCAACCCAAGCCACCTATTCAACCAGTAGATAGCACACCAGCTCAAGTGGAAACCCGTACGGTACGTGAGAAAATAACACCTTTGTATGCCATTGTGGATGGAGTGAATGTGCGCAGCGAACCCAAACTCAATGGTCGCATTTTGTATCGGCTCAAACTGTATGAAGAAGTGACTTTTTTGAATGAAGTAACCGATTTCAAGGAAGAAATTGATCTCGGCGGTGTTACTACCAACGAACCCTGGATTAAGGTGCGTACGCCTAAAAATCAAGTAGGTTGGGTGTACGGTGGCACGGTAAGTTTTTATAAAACCAAGCTGGAAGGGGTGGAGTAGGGCTGCCTGTTTCTGATTTCCAGACGCTATTGATACTGTAGATTCTTGGATGCTATAATATCAATGACATTCAAAGTATCAACAGAAACCACAGCACCCAAAGATCACTCATCGAGTTTACTCAATTCATACTGCTCAATTACCTGAATCAACTGTTTAGCATAATCTTTTTCTTTTGAAAAATTCGCTTTTTCCAATGCATTGGCCCAAGCCTTGAAGTTGGTTCGGTCTAATTTTCGCAAAGAGGCGAAACTGCCAGTTGTGATGTAAAAACTATGATCGCGGAAGCTCGTCCAAGCGTTCTCGTATTTTCGATAGCAATTTCCGTCGAACTCATATTTTTCTGCCTGCCAATCGGGCGTGCAGAGCAAAGCAAATTGGTTATTGCTACGTTGAGCCGCATCACTCGTGCCTGCTTGGCTTTGGAGCAACGCATTTGCCAGAATGATCGAAGCTGGAATATTAAATTTAGCGCTTTCACTCACGGCTACTCGCGCAAAACGCTTGAGGTAGGCTTGTTTGATGGCATCTTCTACCTGATTTAGTTGTTCGATAGACTTTGATTGGCGACTTTTTTTGCCAAAAAATGAAACATCAAACAAATCTTGCTTGGGTGCTGTGCTTGCGATTGGTTGAGAAGCGTTATCCGTCAGCACTTCTTTGCTTTTCTCCTTTCGGCTTTGCGGCGCAGGCTTCGATTCTTTATGCTGGGGTACGTTAGATCGAACCGGCGAGCGGAGATTGATATTAAAAGTCAGGTCTTTTTTGACCAAAATAATGACCAGTACTACCACGATACCAATTTTGAACCAATTGTGGCGCACGTATGCTGTTAGTTTTGAGGTCGTGTTCCAGGAAATCATGGTATTTTATATTTTAAAACAAAAAGTTTATTATTTAAAGTCAAATTTAAAACAAAAAGTTTTATAAAACAATAACTTTTCTTCTCTTTTTCAAAAAAAATAGCAAGTCTTTTCGTCTTTTGTCTTTTCTTCGTCGTTTACAGGAAAATAAAAATGGTGACAAAACTCTATCCCAATCTGGTCTCCGCCGCCTTAGAGGCGCTGCAGGGCATTTTTCAGGAAGGCTATTATGCGGATAAAGCGATTGAGCGCTTATTAAAAAGCAACCCTAAATGGGGCGCGCGCGACCGTGCCTTTCTTGCCGAGAGCATTTATGAAATGGTGCGTTGGTATCGACTGTTGTATGAAATCGACGGAAAAGAGCCGAAAAATCAAAAGGATTGGATGCAACTTTTTGGTATTTGGTGGCTGATAAAAGGTGAAACGCTGCCCGATTGGGATGTGTTTAAAACGATTGATAGCCAAGCCGTACTTCAGCAATATCAAGCATTTCAGGGCATTCGCAAGATCAAGGAATCTATTCCAAATTGGTTGGACGAAATTGGCCAACAAGAATTGAGTGAAAACTGGGATGCTACGCTTCATGCTTTGAATGAGCCAGCAAAAGTTATTTTGAGAGCCAATCGCTTGAAAATCAGCGCTAAAGAATTGCAGCGTTTGTTGTTAAATGAAAATATTGAAACCACGTTTTTAGATGGGGAAGCTTTACTGGTGACCCAACGCAAGAATCTCTTTGCTACCAAAACTTTTCGGGAGGGATTGTTTGAAGTCCAAGATTATGCATCGCAGCAGGTAGCGCCTTTTTTACAAATAGAACCAGGTATGCGCGTGATTGATGCCTGCGCCGGTGGCGGCGGCAAATCTTTACATTTGGCGGCCTTGATGCAGGATAAAGGCAGGATTATTTCGATGGACACCGAAGGCTGGAAGCTACAGGAATTGCGCCGACGCGCACGACGGGCGGGTACATCTATTATCGAAACTAGAACAATTGATAGCAGTAAAGTCGTCAAACGGCTCGAAGGCACGGCTGATCGAGTCTTGCTGGATGTACCTTGTTCTGGGCTGGGAGTCTTGCGCCGCAATCCTGATGCCAAATGGAAGTTAAATCCTAATTTCCTTGAAAATGTTCGCAAAACGCAAGCAGAAATCATCGCCTCTTATAGTCGAATGTGCAAACCCGGTGGTAAACTCGTGTACGCTACTTGTAGTATCCTGCCTTCTGAAAATCAAGAACAAATACAAAAATTCCTCTCTGCAAAATCGCAAGACTTTCAGTTAGTTCAGGAAAAAATCATTTCACCAATCGAAGGATTCGATGGGTTTTATATGGCGCTTTTAGAGAGGCATTAACTCCGATTGCTAATTGCCTTAGAGTGATTTAAACCACTCCTGGAATTTATCGCCCAGTACAGGAACGGTTTTCATCTGGCCTTGCACAGCCGAGATAAAGCCCAATACCCAAAGTACCAATGCGAATATGGCAACGATAATGCCAATAAAAGGAATCCAACTGACAACTGAAAGCAGAATCAATCCCAGCATTTGGCGAATGTGGAAAGACGCAAATTCTGACTTTGGATTGTTCAATACCAATGCGACGATCCAACCAATCAGCGTAAGATAAGCGACGATACCGATTGTCTTCGGATCCATTCCTCCTCCTGGAGTGCCTTGATTTTGGGAGTTTTCCATAATTAAAGTTTGTTTACGTTGTGTTATATTTGGTAAAAATACAGATTTATAGGTATAAGCGCAAAATACAGCGTAAATTTTTGGTTAAACCTGGTGTCTTTGGGCTTTTTAATTTAAAAAATAAGCCCAGAATAGCGCTGATCTTCAAAAAGGGATGATTTCCGCT
This sequence comes from Saprospiraceae bacterium, assembly GCA_033761835.1. Classification (GTDB taxonomy): domain Bacteria; phylum Bacteroidota; class Bacteroidia; order Chitinophagales; family Saprospiraceae; genus JADJNW01. The sequence continues at coordinate 714 of JANRME010000358.1, read as the reverse complement.
TTCGAAAAACAACACTTTATACTTGCATACGTACAAGTAGGTAAGCATCTCATTCGATTGATTATCAATGAAAATTAGAAAAAGATGGTAGATTCGTATCATTATTTTAATTTACACAAAGTTACCTGCCTATAATGGACACAAATCATAAAGCTATACCCTCCAAAAATGAGGAATACGAGTTGCTGAGAACTGTAAACGAAGCGCTCTCACAATTGCTTCAGCATGAAGACGAGGCCAAAGCGCTTGATGCAGCTTTCCAATTAGTGTGTACGGCTGCTGGTTGCGATGGCGTTTACCTTTTTCGCCAAACTAATTCAGCAACTCAGCTTTCTACGCAGGTGCATTTTGCCCTCCGAAAACGCGAAGATAAATGGAATGCTCTATCTCAAAAAGAGATAGATTTTCTGATGAATAACGGCAGTATTCAAACTGAACTTGTGAATCTGTTTCAAGAAGAAGAGAGCCTTATTTTACATCGGAAGTATAGTGCTGAAAAATGGAATATTTTTTGGACGGAAATGGAAATTGAATCCTTTTTTGGTTTTGAACTGGTGGTCAATAAGAAGCATTGGGGCATAGTTTTATTTGTTAGCAGAATTTATCAAGAACATTGGACGAAGACTTCTTTTAAACTATTATTGCCATTTATAAATGGGCTTGCCGGATTCCTGGCATACAAGCAAACCGAACAGCAACAAATACAACAAAACT
>JANRME010000357.1:0-4071 GCA_033761835.1 Saprospiraceae bacterium | reverse complement strand
TGGCGAAAATCAGTTATTTTATTTTATCGAATATTACATTGCTTGCTCTTGAAATACTATACCCGAAGCCATTGATTTTATTGGCTTTGTCGCGTTTAAATTCGACCAAAGCGCCATTATTGGTACGGAAAGTATCTCTATACAAAGGCGTCAGGAAAAAATAAGTATCCGGCGAACGGAAGCCACGCAGCTTGCCGTCCTTAATATCAAAAGTAAATATCGCGTCGGCTTCATCACTATTATAAGTACCTGTAAATAGTTGTAAATCTTTTTCACTTGGTTTGAATGGTTCTTTTTTGACGTAAGTGGCTGAATCACCATTGGAAGTATACATGATAAATTTATTATTTGAAAACTCCATTCGGGTGCTGCCCTGAAAGAACGTATTTTCTTTGGTTGCCTGCAAAATCTGACCATTTTTCACTTGTAATAATTTGTCTTTCACTTCCAATTCCATGATATCATCATTGCGCAAGCAGCGATACAAACCAGTTTTGGCCTGCAAGGATTTTTCATCGGGCACGATCGTGCCAAGCATCGGTTCGTCGTTTTCGCGTTCGCCTAAGAATATTTCCGCTACTTCTGCTCCGATGCGCCCGGGATTAGCGTTGCCTTCATTGCTCAAAAAAGCGATTGAAATATCCGGCTCTATATAATAAGCCAACCAGGCGCGATAGCCCGCCGTTGCTCCGCTGTGGTTAATTTCTGTAAAATTATTATAATGATTTATCACAATTCCGCCCGCATAAGAAATTATTACATTATTATTTAGTTTACCTTGCTGCATCTGCATATTGACAAGCTTTTCGCCGCCGATAACAGGATTTTTATAATGCGTATTCCATTTGACAAGATCTGCAGTAGTCGTCAGCAAACCGCCGTTTCCGTACACCATTTCAAAAGGCATATCCTGCAAATACGCGCCATTGCTGCGAGAATAAGCAATCGAGCGATTGTGTACGATCTTGCGATAGTCATCGCGCCATTGCGTATTGCTCATCCCCATTGGCTCGAAAATGCGTTGTTTACAAAATTCTGCGAAAGGCATCCCACTCACTCGATCCACGACGATTGCCATCAAATTATAACCCGAATTGCAATAGCTATATTGATCTCCAGGCTTGAAATTCAAGGCTTTTTGTTTGGATAAAATCTCTAATGCGTGCGCATGGGTATGCGTACGTACGCCCCTACCCCATCCGCTGATGCTTGCCACCGAACCCCAATCCCGCAGACCGCTGATATGATGAATCATGTGCCGAATCGTCAGTTTATCACCGTAATCCGGCAGTTCGGGTACGTATTTGCGTACTTCGTCATCGAGCGAAAGTTTGCCTTCCATTGCCAATAAAAAAATCGCGGTTGTAGTAAATTGCTTAGAAACAGAGCCTGCTTCAAAAATTGTTTCGGTCGTATTCGCAATATGATGCTCCAAATCCGCCATACCAAAGGCTTTGTTGTAAATAATTTGCCCTTTTCGGGACACCGTCAGCACGCCACCGGGCGTATCGGTATTCCAATTTTCAAATAACTTGTCAATTCTGGCGATTGTATCTTGAAAGGAAACTTGCTGGGCAAGCGCTTGGAAAGAGAACAAACCGATTGTTGCTGTTAGGCTCAGAATTCTTATAAAATGGTGCATACCCAAATTTTTTATTGACGATGTAATAATTTAAACGCTTGAAAATACAAAAATTAACCATTTGATAATCTTTACTCCTAAAAATGCTTGTTATCTTTAATGTTAAAACCAAAAACAAGAACTATGGCTCGCCTTACCGTTCAAGATTTAATCAACGCGATTGAAAAAACCGCTGAAGATTTGCTCGCCGCCGCTGGGGCTGATGGAATGGTCAGCAAAGAGGATATCGGCAAGAAATTGCAGGAACAGCAAGGCGTTCAACGCGGCCTACTGGATGCTTTCTACGATTTTTTACGCGAAGATGACCAGCCTCGTATGCGTGTAACCCGCGCTGTGATTGACGATGGGCTTGCTTTTGTAAAAGAGCAATTGATTCCAAAATTTGAAATCATGCCCGGTGGTTTATCGGAAGAAGAGAGCAATGCTCTGAGTGCCTTAAAAGCAGAAGCACTCATACTTGGTGGCCGCTTAAAACAAGTCGCGCGTGGCGAAAGTTATTTAAGTTCTAAGCAGGTTTTTGAACAAATTGCTGAAAATGCACCGAAATTATTTTTTGATTACCTTGGCTCGGAGGGCAGCCAAGCGATTGAAGCCATTCTTATTCCCGCAAATATTATCAATCTAACAAAGGAGACGTTCGCCAAATCTTTGCATTTGAATCAACATAGTCCGGCGAATTATATCGAGCGGTTTGTGTCGGCAGAACCATTTTTCCCCATTTTTATCAGCCAGCATTATCCATTTGAATTAGGTGAACAGGCTACCGCTATTGTGAATTTGATGCGCAATAACCTTCGTCAGAACTCGATTTTCGTGACCGGCAAGGATGATGGGAATACGCCGCCCCAGCACCCTGCTTATATCATAGGAATCGCGGATGATGGCAATTTGGTTGGTTTTAAATCGCAGGTAATTTGGACGTAAAGATTGTTTAATGTTTAATAAATCATTTACATTATGATATGGGGCTATAATATTTTTCTTTTTTTCTTGTTTTTTCAACTTGAATCCCCAAAATCCATTCCTCTACCCTACATTTTGATTCTCGGCATCGCCCAAGACGGTGGCTATCCGCACGCAGGTTGCCAGCGCGATGATTGCCAAAAATTATTTAAACAAGGCAAAAAGGGGCATTTGGTTTCGTGTATCGCCATTGTTGATCCTGCTTCCAAGCAAAGTTGGATGATCGACGCAACGCCCGATTTTCCTGAACAATTAGAGATTTTAGAAAAAACGACCCAAACGAAACTCGCCGGCATTCTCCTTACACACGCGCATATTGGCCATTATACAGGCTTGATGCACTTGGGGCGCGAAGTCATTGGCACAAAACAAATTCCTGTTTTCGCTATGCCGAAAATGAAAGCTTTTTTAGAGCAGAATGGACCTTGGAGTCAGTTGGTTTCTTTACAAAATATTATTATTCAACCACTTGCCTCGAATGAAAGTATAAACTTGAGCAATGGTTTAAAAATTACGCCATTCCTTGTACCACATCGAGATGAATATTCAGAAACTGTTGGTTATCAAATAGAAAGCAGAAGCAAAAAAGCAATTTTTATACCTGATATCAATAAGTGGAATATTTGGGAAAAAGATATTATACAAGAAATACAAAATGTAAATGTCGCGCTATTAGATGGTAGTTTTTATAAAAACGGCGAAATTCCGGGGCGCGATATGAACGAGATTCCGCATCCTTTCGTTCAAGAAAGTATGGAATTATTTAATAATTTGAATGCAAATGACAAAGCCAAAGTGCATTTTATTCATATCAATCACACCAATCCATTATTACATAAAGGAAGTGCCGCACAAAAAGAAGTAAAAAAAGCTGGTTTCAATGTGGCACAGGAAGGACAACGAATTGATCTCTAAAATTGAGTTTTTTAAAAGAATTGTACCTTTGTAAAAAAACTAAGAATGTCAGCAATAAAGCATAATGTTGATATTTATTTTCATATTGGTTTGGGGAAAACTGCTACTACTTATTTACAATATGAATTTTTTCCTAAATTAGAAGGGATTTATTACATCCAAAGAACGTTATATCGTAAATATCAGGAAATAATTGATAAAACAAAGCAATCGCGTTATTTAGTATCACGGGAATTTGATCAACAGCTAGAAGAAGAAGTAAATAAAATTTCAGCGGCTTACCCCAAGGCAAAAATTATTATCGTGTTGCGAAGGCAAGATGGCTGGATTGCTTCACAATATCGGCGTTATATAAAAAACGGCGGCAGGCTTTCATTTAAAGCATATTTTGATGTAGAACATGATACGGGGCTTTGGAAACGCTCGGACGTAGATTTTATGGCAAAGATCAAGTACGTGGAAGATCGCTTCCAACAGCCGCCATTAGTGCTATTTCACGAAGACTTGAAAAAAGATCCTTATGCGTTTTTTGATCGCCTGGCTACTTTTCT
>JANRME010000356.1:0-19839 GCA_033761835.1 Saprospiraceae bacterium | reverse complement strand
AGCGAAAACAAATCACACGCGGGTGGGGTATGCGGCTGTATGATTGGCGTATCGGATATCGAAAAAGCTAAGGCATTGTATTGCGATGTACTTGGTTATGATAAAGTGATTTACGACGAAACCGGTGTTTTTGATGATTTCAAAGCCTTGCCGGGTGGCCAGGAAAAAATACGTCGGGTATTGCTGGAACACGCCGAGGATCGCGTAGGCGGTTTGAGTCGTTTGTTTGGCAAAAGCCATATTGAATTGGTGCAAGTGCTTACCCGTAAGCCGGTCAAAATTTTTGCTGACCGCTATTGGGGTGATTTGGGTTATATTCATCTTTGTTTTGATGTGCGCGGTATGCACGCTTTGAAAAAAGAATGCGCTGATAAAGGGTTTCCGTTTCGTGTAGATAGCGAAGCGTCTTTTCAAATGGGCGAAGCGGCTGGACACTGGAGTTATATTGAAGACCCCGATGGTACGCTCATTGAATTTGTAGAAACACATAAAATTCCGATTGTCAAAAAATGGAATTGGTATCTCAACTTGCAAAAGCGCGACCCTCTGAAACCCTTGCCGACCTGGATGATTAGTGCGCTAGGGTTGAATCGAGTGAAGTTTTAAAATAAAGAAATTATGATATTAGAAATTGGGCTATCCGTGTAAATGGGTAGCCTTTTTATTTAAATATTTCTGCAAGTATTAACATTGGTAATTTCATGCAAAATAAGAACTAAATAAATGGATTTTCTTCAAATATTACTGCTATTGATGACGGGTTTGGTCGTCGGCTTCTACTCTGGCATTATGGGTACGGGAGGGAATGTAATATTAATTCCGATTCTTGATGCTTTATTAGCTGCGAGAGGTGTTCATAATGAAGAATTGGTAAAATCCGTGATCGCACATTCACTAATGGTTACATTATTTAATGGAATTTTTATTAGTTATCGTCAGTATCGAACAAATAATTTCTATCCCAAAGAGGCTATTATTACTGCATTTTTAGGCGTTTTGACTGCTTTTTTTACTACACATTTTATTACATCGGGCGATTGGTATGATAAAAAGAAATTTAATATCGTATTTGTAACGATGTTATTATTACTTGTTATAAAACTTTTCACGGATCGAAAATCCGGCGTCATAGAAACGAAGGAAAGATCGAATACCCTACTATTTTTATTGACCGGTGGCATCACGGGTATCCTCACTTCACTATCAGGCATGGGTGGCGGCATCCTACTCATTCCTGCTTTTACAGACGGAATGAAAATGTCCATCCGCAAGGCTGCTTCCATTTCAATTAGCGCCATCGCTTTGCTGGCACTGCCCATCAGTCTTCAATATTTAACTACAAAACCACCCAAAAATTTTCCAACGTTGCCGCTCCCAATTGGTTATTTTTCATTTGGTATGATTTTGCCAATCCTTTTAGGAATGTTTGTTGCTGCGCCGTTTGGTGTAAAAATTGCCCACAAAATTCATCCACTCACGCTTCGGTTCATTTTTGCCGGAATTATTGCTGTTTTATGTATAAAAACCATTTTTGATATAATTACAAATTGATTCATTTCTGATAAAAAACCTAAGTTTACACAAGGATAAATTTCAAATCCATTTTCAGTTGGAAAAATTATTAATTAAAAATGGTCAAAACTTAAAACCTATAAAGATTATGCAACGAAAAATTCTATTCCTGTTTTTATTAATAACTCAATTGGTTGGGGCACAGAATCAACCGCCCTATACCCCTGCAGATGCGCGCATCAAAAGCTTTGAGCAACGTAAGTCTTTGGAAAAAGCTTCATTAGTTAATGGCATTGAATTTCGGAATATCGGCCCAACAATTATGAGTGGTCGTGTCACGGATATGGATGTGTCTCCTTCTGATCCAACACATTTCTATGTAGCTTATGCCTCTGGTGGGCTATGGAAAACGGTCAATAACGGTCAATCATTTACCTCTTTGTTTGATAACGAAATGGTGATGACTATCGGCGACATTGCTGTCGATTGGGCAAGAAATACAATCTGGATTGGCACAGGTGAGGTCAATTCCAGCCGCTCATCTTACGCGGGTACTGGCATCTATAAAAGCACCAACGCTGGAAAAACCTGGCAGCATTTGGGCTTGGGTGAAAGTCATCATATTGGACGTATTATTTTGCATCCTACCGACCCGAATATCGCTTGGGTAGCGGCTTTGGGGCATTTGTATTCTCCAAATAAAGAACGCGGAATTTATAAGACAACCGATGGTGGCAAGACTTGGAAACAAGTATTGTTTGTGAATGAAAATGCTGGTGGAATTGATCTTGTCATGGAACCCAATAATGCTAAAGTTTTGTATGCAGGTATGTGGGAACGCGAGCGGCGCGCCTGGAATTTTATAGAGGGTGGTAAAGGCACAGGCATTTACAAAAGTACCGATGGCGGTGAAACCTGGCATCTGTTGACCGATGCCAAAAGCGGATTTCCAAACGATGAATTCGCTGGACGTATTGGTTTGAGTATCAATAAAATGGGTGGAAAAACAACGCTATATGCCGCGATTGATAACTACAATCCTCGCCCAAAAGAAGAGCCCGATCCTGACGTGGTGACGCGCGATATGCTCCGCACGATGAGTAAGGACGATTTCTTAAAATTGCCGAAATACCAAATTGCAGATTATTTGCAAAGCAATGGCTTTCCGCGTGACTACAATGCTGACAAAATCATTGGAATGGTCAAAAAAGATGAAATAAAGCCAATCGCTTTGGTGGAATATGTGGAAGATGCGAATTCTTTGTTGTTAAGTTCGACCGTAAAAGGTTTAGAAATTTACAAGTCCACCGATGATGGTAAGACCTGGAAGAAAACGCATGAAAAGCCTTTAGACGCTTATAGTTCCTATGGTTATTATTTTGGAATGGTGCACGTATCGCCGAGCAATCCGAATAAAGTGTACACCTATGGCGTACCGATTATGCGTTCTGACGATGGTGGCAAAACCTGGGAAAATATTAATGGTGATAATGTTCACTCTGACCATCATGCGCTTTGGATCAACCCAAAACGGGAAGGACATCTGATCAACGGGAATGATGGTGGCTTAAATATTTCTTATGACGATGGCAAAACCTGGATCAAATGTAATACCCCAGCAGTTGGTCAATTTTATAGTGTAATGGTGGACGATGCCAGACCTTATAACGTTTACGGAGGTTTGCAAGACAATGGCGTGTGGATGGGACCAAGTAATTACCAGGCGAATACCAACTGGCACGATTCAGGTCAGTACCCTTATAAATCAATCGGCGGTGGTGACGGTATGATGGTACAAGTGGATACCCGCGATAATGCAACCGTTTATACGGGTAGCCAATTTGGGAATTATCTCCGTTTGAATACAAAAACCAATGAGCGTCAACGCATTACGCCGCGCCAAAATTTTGGAGAACGCCCACTACGCTGGAATTGGGAAACGCCTATCTGGCTCTCCAAGCATAATCAGGATATTTTATACATGGGTTCTAATAAATTGCATCGTTCGTTTAATCAAGGAACAGATTTTGCAGAAATTTCCGGGGATTTGACTGCCGGCGGACGCAAGGGTGACGTGGCTTTTGGCACTTTGACGACCATTCATGAATCGCCGCTTCGCTTTGGATTGGTATATGTTGGTTCGGATGATGGCTTGGTGCACATGACGCCAGATGGAGGTAATACCTGGAACAATATCACCGCAGGTTTGCCCAAAGATATGTGGATTTCGCAAGTATGGGCTTCCGCGCATAGCGAGGGTACAGTGTATGTATCGCTCAATGGCTATCGCTGGGATGATTTTACGCCTTATCTTTATATGTCTTCTGATTATGGTAAAACCTGGTCAAAACTTGGCACGGATTTGCCGCTTGAACCCGTAAATGTTGTAAAAGAGGATCCGAGCAGTGCTAATATCCTTTATGTCGGTACGGATCATGGTTTATATGTCTCTTTCGATAAAGGCAAAAGCTTTATGCAATGGAGCAATGGGTTACCTGCAGTGGCTGTGCATGATCTAGCCATTCAAAATAGAGACAAAGAATTGGTAGTTGGGACGCACGGTCGTTCGATTTACGCTGGAAATATTAAAGAATTACAACAGTTGACAGATGAATTAATGGCGAAACCACTTGTGGTATTTGAAATAGAACGCCAGCGTTACAATGCACGTTGGGGCTTTACCGGTTTTGGTAGAACCTTTACTCCGGAAGTGAAAATTCCAATGTACGTCAGCAGTGCCGGTAAGGCAACATTTACCGTTCAAAATGAAAGTGGCACGACGATGAAGACATTTGAAGCGGATTTGAAAAAAGGATTGAATTATCCGATTTATGACCTGACTTTCGATGAAAAATTGCTCGAAACCTACAATAAAACGCTGAATGAAAAAATTAAGCCCGATGAAAAGCCTATTCGTATAAAGAAAGCTGACGATGGCAAATGCTACCTCTATGGCGGTAATTTCAAAATCATCGTTGAAAAAGGCGGCGAGAAAAAAGAAGCGAAGTTGATGATTGATGCTGGTACTGGTGGCGGCGGACGAGGTAATTTCGGTGAACCGGAAGAAAGGGACTGAGAGCATTAGAGATTTGGGACAAAGTAATATACAGAATCAGATAAGGGGTGACTTTGTGATGAATCGAGGTTATCCCTTTTCTAATATATTTAGATCAAACTCAAACCCTGGGAGTACATCTTCGCCCGATAGTTTTTTATTAAAACCTTTTAGAATTTCAGTTGAACCGTCTTGTCGGTAGATAAACACTTGTTTTTCAATAGGATCAACCAACCAGCCCAGGCGACAGCCGTTTTCGATGTATTCTTCCAATTTAGCTTTTATGTTGTTCAATCGGTCGGTTTTAGAACGCAATTCGATACAAAAATCAGGGCAGAGCGGTGCAAAATCTTCTTTTTCTGCTTGTGTCAAGGCTTCCCAGCGATCTTTGATAATCCAGGAAACATCAGGCGAGCGTTTAGCGCCGTTGGGCAAGGCAAACCCTGTGGAAGAGTCAAAAGTATAACCTAAGTCTGTCATTTTATTCCAAATTTCTACTCTAGTAAGCAATTTCGCGTTATATCATCCAGTTTGGCTATGGGTAGGTGCCCTGATAATCAGGTTTTTGTCTTTGTCCAATTCGATGTGCAAGTCAGGATTAGCGGCGCAGAAGCGTTTGAATTCTTCGTCCGACATATTTTCGGTATAACCCTGAATGAGGATGGGCGCGGATTCTATGTATAGCATGGTTTTAAATTTAGAAACGAGCAACAAGCGACAAGAATCAAGCCGCAAACTGCAAGCAACAAGAATTAAGGAACGAGCAATAAGCAACAAGAATCAAGCCGCAAGCGACAAGCTTCGAGATGTCGTTCTTGCTGCTTATTGCTTGTCGCTTGCTACTTGCCGCTCATTTACAAACCCTAAATTACAAAATTTATTCCTACTGTCAAATTCCATATCAGAACAATGCCAAATTCACTACTTTTGTGGCAAATCGTAATTCCTAAATCAAAAATTGCAAACAAAAATGTCTAAAGTCCTCATCATTGGCGCGGGCGGTGTCGGGCGGGTCGTCGCGTACAAATGTGCCCAACATCCAAATGTATTTTCTGAAATTATGCTGGCGAGCCGTACCAAGTCTAAGTGCGACGTGATCGCGGCAGATATAAAGCGCGACACTGGTCGGGAGATTCAAACCGCAGGAGTAGATGCTGAAAACGTGCCTGAGCTTGTAAAACTGATCAAGTCTTTCCAGCCAAAAATGGTGCTCCATGTGGCGTTGCCGTATCAGGATTTGACCATTATGGATGCTTGCTTGGAGGCTGGTGTACATTATTTGGACACAGCAAATTATGAACCCAAAGATGAGGCAAAATTTGAATATAAATGGCAATGGGCGTACCAGGATCGCTTCAAAGATGCAGGATTGCTGGCAGTTTTGGGCTGCGGCTTCGATCCTGGCGTGACGAGCGTTTTCACGGCGCATGCTGCCAAATATCATTTCGATGAAATTCATTATCTGGATATAGTAGATTGCAATGCGGGCAATCATGGCAAGGCTTTTGCTACAAATTTTAATCCTGAAATTAATATCCGCGAAGTAACGCAAAAAGGTAAATACTGGGAAAATGGACAATGGGTGGAAACCGAGCCACATGAAATTGGCATGATGCTGACCTATCCTGAGATTGGGCCGAAAAAATCTTATTTGATTTACCATGAGGAATTGGAATCTTTAGTGAAAAACTTCCCCACGCTCAAGCGCGCTCGCTTCTGGATGACCTTTGGTGATGAGTACCTGACGCACCTGCGCGTGATTCAAAACATCGGTATGGCTGGAATTGAACCTGTGAAATACAAAGGCGTTGACATCATTCCATTGGAATTTCTGAAAGCGGTGCTGCCCGATCCTGGCGATTTGGGCGAAAATTATACTGGCTGGACTTCCATTGGTTGCCGTATTCGCGGTATTCAAAATGGCAAAGAGAAGACGTATTATGTCTGGAATAATTGCAGCCATGAAGCGGCATATAAAGAGACCGGCACGCAGGCAGTTTCTTATACGACGGGCGTTCCGGCGATGATTGGCGCGATGATGATGCTCACGGGTGAGTGGACAGGCGCAGGGGTGTATAATGTGGAGCAATTTAATCCTGATCCTTTTATGGAAAAACTGAATGAATGCGGCTTGCCCTGGCATGAAGCGGAAAATGTGGATTTGGAACTATGACTTTGAGCAGGAACGACTTGGTGACTAAGTGATCGAGCATTCATTGATAAATGGTAAATAATAAATGATTAATATAAATAAAATTCCTTCTCCGGCTTATGTGTTGGAAATGAGGCGTTTGCGGGAAAATTTGGAATTAATAAAAAGTGTTCAAGATCGTGCTGGTGTTTCTATTATATTAGCGCTCAAGGGATTTGCGATGTGGCGGGTGTTCCCAATGGTGGCGCAATATTTAAAAGGAGCGACAGCAAGTTCGCTGAGTGAAGCGCGGCTGATTTTTGAAGAAATGGGTGTAAAAGCACATACGTATTCACCTGCTTATCTGCTAGATGAGTTTGATGAAATTTTAAAATATAGCAGCTATATTACTTTCAATTCTATTAATCAATATCTTCTTTACAAGAATCAAGTCGAGCATTTTCCGGATAAAATTTCTGCCGGAATCCGCGTCAATCCTGAATACTCGGAAGTGGAAGTGGATTTATACAATCCTGCTGCGCCAGGATCGCGGCTGGGTGAAGTGGCTGATAATTTCAAAGAACAATTGCCTGAAGGCGTAGAGGGCTTACATTTTCATACACTTTGTGAATCAAGTTCTTATGAATTAGAAAAAGTGTTAAAGGCTTTTGAAAGCAAGTTCTCGAAGTTTTTCTCCCAATTAAAATGGGTCAATTTTGGCGGCGGTCATTTGATGACCCGCAAAGGCTACGACACAGAGCATTTGATCAAATTGCTTCAGAACTTCCGCAAAAAATTTCCGCATTTAGAAGTAATTCTTGAGCCGGGTAGTGCCATCGCTTGGGATACGGGCGTATTGATTTCTACAGTGCTTGATATTGTTGAAAATCATGGTGTTAAAACGGCGATTGTAGATGTCTCTTTCACTGCACATATGCCCGATACTTTAGAAATGCCTTACCGCCCGCGCATCGAAGATGCAACCGATCCAACTTCAGGGAAACCGACTTATAGGATTGGCGGTGTGAGTTGTCTGGCAGGCGATTATATGAGCGAATATTCGTTTGATCATGAGTTGCAGGTAGGGAATAAGTTGGTTTTCCAGGATATGATTCACTATACGATGGTAAAAACAACTACATTCAACGGCGTGAAACATCCTTCGATTGGTATCTGGCACGAAGATGATACCCTGGAGGTCGTGCGGGAATTCGGGTACGAGGATTATAAAAATAGATTGAGTTGAAAGGCTGAAAATGAGCATTGCCAAGGCATTTCAATCATTTATCAAGAATCTAAGCCGAGTCAACGACCCTGGCGAAGCGCGGAGCATTGCAAGAATTGTTTTTGAAGATGCGCTCCATATTTATGATTTTCAAAGTGCAAAACATTTAGCAACTTCTCAACAGAATTTACTCGATAGCATTCAAGCGCGACTGTTGCAGCACGAGCCGGTGCAATACATTCTTGGGCAAGCAGATTTTTTTGGCTTGAAATTCAAAGTAAGTCCGGCTGTGCTCATTCCGCGGCAAGAGACAGAAGAATTGGTTGCCTGGATTTTAGAAACGATTAAGACCGATTTTCCAAGTCAAACTTTGCGAATTCTTGATATTGGCACAGGTAGCGGTTGTATTCCAATTGCATTAAAGAAAAAAATGCCTCACTTGGAGTTGTTAGCAATAGATATAAGTCCAGAGGCAATAGAAATAGCCAAAGAAAATGTGCAACTGAACGCAGTTGAAGTAAGATTTTCTCAGATAGATATTTTAGATACAAACCAATGGAGTAAATTAGAACAGTATGATGTAATTGTCAGTAACCCGCCCTATATTCCATTCCATGAAAGCACACTAATGCTTACGAATGTCAAAGATTTTGAGCCAAAGCTCGCCTTATTTGTCTCCGACGAAAACCCACTTATTTTTTATGAAATCATCGCCGATTTTGCAAAAGAACATTTGAATAAAAATGGTTATTTGTTTTTTGAGTGTAATGAATTCAATGCAAATGAAGTAGCGCAACTCCTTGATAAAAAAGGCTTTACAGAAATAAGCTTACATCAAGACTTAAATGGCAAAGAACGTATGATAAAAGCTCGGTAATTCGTACCTCGTATTCCCACTTCCCATTTTTCCTTCCTACTTTAAAAAAAAATCAATTTGTATGTTACTTTTTCCTATTAACTGCATTCTACAATAAAATCAAATAAAATAGCCCCAAAAGCCAAAGGAAATCAGAGATGAAAAAAAATTCTATGTAAACAGCATTGAATGTTTTCTAATTTACAAATAAATCGTACCCTTGTAAAAAATGAACCTATGAGGGTATTTAAGAAGGCTGTTTCGGAAGAAGCGGTGCTGGAGGAATGGGCGGAAATACAAGCTGCCCAGCGCGACGCGGCTATGTTTCGCCCTTTGTACGACCGTTATTTCGAGTCTATATATCGTTTTGTTTTTCGACGTACTGCCGACGAAGAATTAGCGGGAGACCTCTGTTCACAGGTGTTTCTGAAAGCTATACAAAAACTGGATACCTATCAGTTTAAAGGCGTGCCTTTTTCTTCGTGGTTGTTTCGGATTGCTGCCAATGAAGTAGCGCAGCATTATCGTCAAACCCAGAAAACCCGAGTTGTAAGCACCGATGATAGCGATTTGTCGGACATGATGGACGAGATGGAAGAAAACGACGATGAAATACATCTGAGCAATTTAACAAAAGTGTTGGATACACTGGATGTAAAGGACTTACAATTGATTGAAATGCGATTTTTTGAACAAAGACCTTTCAAAGAAATCGCCGATATACTAGATATGACTGAAAGCAACGCCAAAGTAAAAACGTACCGAATTTTGGAGCGTTTGAAAACCAAATTAATCAATCTGGCTTGAAGGGAGGAAACATGAGCAACAATTACAATATATTACGCAATCACAAACAGCCTTCTAGCGAAGACATCGCCAAGCATAAGGATTTTGATGCTTTGCTGGCAAAATACCAGACAACTGCGCAGCCTAACCAAAAGAGGCAAGGTGCTATTGTGCGCAGATTAGCTTATGTGGCAACAGCAATCGCTGCGGCTGCGGCTTCTATTGTCTTGATAATCAACTTTTTGAATCCACAGGATTTACATAAGGCGACTCAGGAAGAATATTTTGCACAATTGCCCTTGGTCAATCCACCAATCGAGCAGGTAAAGCCTACCTTTACTAAACAAATTGTGGATGTGAACGCTGGAGGGACTTTTAAAACTGGGAAAGGTGCGCGAATCGTGGTGCCGACACAAGCTTTTATGAATGATCGCGGTGAGTTAATCGAAGGGGAGGTAAATTTGCATTACCGAGCGTTAAGCGATCATGTGGACTTTTTCTTGGCTGGAGTTCCGATGACTTATGATTCATTGGGTAAGCATTACCAATTAGAATCTGCTGGAATCATTGAATTATTTGCAGAGCAAAATGGTGCGCCCGTACAAATTGCACCCAATAAAGCAATTGAGGTAGAATTAGTAGCCGAAATCTATTTGCCGGATGGCAACGAAGCGCCGAAATTTAACATTTACAAATTGGATACGACCGCACGGGAATGGGTATCCCAGGATGTGAAAAATATCCAAAGTATTGAAGATATAGCGAATGCATCTCAAAACATCAACAACAACAATCCCGTAAACGCACTCCGATCTGAGTATGCGAGTGATCTTGCCGCTATCGAAACCGCAGCTGCCGAGCGGCTGCGGGCGATAGAGGTGTCAGTGCCGGCGCCGGCTGAACCGATAAAACCTACGCAAAGCAATAGCCAGCGACCTTCTTTTGAATTAAAGTTTGATGATGGCAGCGTTATTATTGAAGATGATCCCAATACGCCTGAGGACGAAAATGAATTTTTAAAACAACAATATAAAGGCACATTGTGGCAAATAGCAGCCAATACAACTTACGATGAACGAGATTTTCAAATAAAGTGGGATGTGTTTCACTTACGAAAATTAAACAATCGAGATTACGAAATAACAGCGACCAAAGGTAACCGCTCCATTAAATGGATTGTAAATCCGGTCTTGACGGGAGCGCCTTATCAACGCGCATTGGCGCAGTATGAACAAGACTATGCCGCCTGGCAACAGCAAATGAACGCCCGCGATGCTCAGTTAAAAGAGGAAAGAGACGCTTTACAAACCGACATTAAGCAGCAAAAAGCTGCCCTTAGAAAACAATTTGAAACCAAACTGGCATCGCTCGGCGTTAAAACAGATGATTTATTGACCAAGAAAAGAGTAATTAATCGATTTGAAATCAATAACTTAGGGCTTTGGGCTTGCGATCGGATTATCCCTGCTGTTGAACAGCAATTACAAGGTAAACTCGAAGATCAATTTGGAAATGAATACGAGCAACAGGTCGCTTATTTGGTTAATAAAAAACATAACACGATTTATCGGTACTATGTATCAAAAAATAATCCAATACGATTTGATGAACAATCCGACAACTTGTTGTGGGTTGTGACCAGTGATAATAAAATAGCCGTTTTAAAACCAACCGACTTCAAAAAGGTGGCTTCACAAAAACAAAAGAAAACAGTCAAAGTCAACCTTTTAGACCAGCCAATTCAAAAAGAAGAAGATGCTCGCGCAGTGCTGAGTTGGCAATGATAATTTTTTCAGATGTTAAAAGCGATGTCCTTACTTCGAGTGATGACATCGCTTTGTATTTTAATAAAGAACATTTCCAGATCAAAGGATCGGTTTTCTTTGTTTTTTGTCCTCTGTAACACGTCG
Organism: Saprospiraceae bacterium; assembly: GCA_033761835.1. Classification (GTDB taxonomy): domain Bacteria; phylum Bacteroidota; class Bacteroidia; order Chitinophagales; family Saprospiraceae; genus JADJNW01. The sequence goes on along the minus strand of JANRME010000356.1, from coordinate 8,364 downwards.
TTTATCTAAAAAGCAGGATGAGTTGCTTCAAATTGTCAACATTTTTTGGTTGGATTCATTTAATGTTATAAGTTTATTACCCAAAACAGCACTGGACAAAATATCATATTCACAACATGGGACAATTCTTTAAGTTTTTGCTTGCTTCTTGCCTCGGCGTATTTTTGGCGCTAATCCTTGTTTTTGTGATTGGCATTGCCATCATATCCAGTATTGCCAGCAGTATAGACAAGCCGGAAAAAATATCACCGAATTCGGTATTGCATCTTACTTTTGAAAAGCAAATCCCGGAACGAACCAATAATGTACAGGTAACGAGTTTTGATCCCAACGAAGAGAAAATATTGGGATTGCAAGATATTTTGAAGGCCTTAGAACATGCTAAAAATGATGATAATATCAAAGGCATTTTCCTGGATGCACCCAATGGGGTGTTGGCAGGCATGACGACCACCACTACACTTCGGGAAGCTTTAAAAGATTTTAAATCAAGTGGTAAATTTATTATCAGCTACGGCGATTATTATACGCAGGGTTCTTATTATATGTCCACTGTTTCCGATCAAATCATTGTAAATCCGATGGGATTGATCGATTTTCGTGGATTCTCATCAGAAGTAGCTTTTTATAAAAATATGCTTGATAAGATTGGCGCACACGTGGAAGTCTTTTATGCTGGTAAATATAAAAGCGCCACTGAGCCATTCCGTCGTACCAATATGTCAGAAGAAAGCAAAATGCAAGTGCGTGAATACCTTGACCAGGTTTACGGCGATTTTTTAAAGGAAATCAGTGAAGCGCGATCAATCAGCATACCTGACTTGCGTAAAATTGCCGATGGCTATCAGGCTTTTCAAGTGGATGAAGCCCTGCGTTTGAAAGTAGTAGATAAAGTGGGCTATCGGGATGATGCCATTGTCGCATTGCGTGAGAAATTAGGGCTTTCGGAAGATGAAAAAATAAGAACCGTCAGTATTGAAAAATACTTTGCCGCTAACCCGCCAAAAACGAATTATAATGTAAAGGACAAGATAGCCGTTGTATATGCCGAAGGCAATATATTGGATGGTAAGACAGAATATGGCACAATAGGCTCCAGAAATTATTCCAAAATACTCCAAGAGGTTCGTAAAGATAATAAAATTAAGGCAGTGGTACTGCGGGTTAATTCTCGCGGTGGCAGTACGATTGCTTCAGAAAACATCTGGTATGAGTTAAAACAAATCAAAGATGAGGGAATTCCGATCATTGTCTCAATGGGGGATTACGCTGCTTCTGGAGGATATTATATCGCTTGCTTGGCGGATTCGATTGTAGCAGAACCAAGCACGCTCACAGGTTCTATCGGCGTGTTTGCTACGATTCCGATTGTGCAAAAATTATTGAATGAAAAGTTAGGAATCACCTTTGATACGGTTCGCACCGGCCCATTTTCGGTTGGAATTAACCCAGTATTTGAAATGTCAGAAGCCGAGAAAAAACTTTTACAAGCACGTACCGATAAGTCCTATGAATTGTTCCTTCAGCGTGTGGCAGAAGGACGTGGCATGAAACGGGATCAAGTGCATGAAATCGCACAAGGGCGCGTGTGGACAGGGCAGAAAGCTAAAGATATCGGGCTGGTAGATGCTTTGGGTGATTTGGATAAGGCGTTAGATATTGCCGCTAGTGCTGCTGGAGTCGAAAATTATCGACTTGTAGAATATCCTCGAACAAAAGACCCTTTCCAACAATTTATGGAGTCGTTTTTTGAAGAAGATGAAAGTGTACGCACCGATCAGTTGATTAAAACAGAGCTGCGGGATTGGTATCCTTATTACCAAATGATTAAAGAAATACACGATTCTAAAGGCGTACAGGCGAAATTACCATTTGTGATTCGTTTCAATTAAGTTTCATACCTGGCAGGTTTTTAAAACTCGCCAGGTGTACTATAGAACATGAAAAACTACCTCTCGCTCATCAAATTTAGTCATACTATTTTTGCATTACCTTTTGCATTGCTAGGTTTTTTTCTGGCTACTATGGAAGTAGGTGCTGGATTTAGCTGGCGACTTTTCTTTTTGGTATTATTATGCATGGTGTTTGCACGCAGTGCGGCCATGGCTTTTAATCGTTATTTAGATCGGGATATTGATAAAAAAAATCCTCGCACAGCAAATCGTGAAATCCCTGCTGGTATTATTTCTCCTCGATCTGCTTTATTTTTTGTAATTGTAAATGGTTTGTTATTTAGCACAACAACCTGGTTTATTAATCCTTTGTGCTTTGCATTATCGCCAATAGCGCTGGCGGTTATATTGGGCTATAGTTATACCAAACGCTTTACTTATTTATGTCACTTCGTGTTGGGATTGGGTTTGTCCTTAGCGCCTATTGGTGCGTATTTGGCAGCGGGTGGTGGATTTGATTTGATTCCGATTTTATATTCATTCGCCGTATTATGCTGGGTTTCAGGATTTGATATAATTTACGCTTTGCAGGATGAAGATTTTGATAAACAATTGAGCCTCAATTCAATTCCAGTGCGATTGGGCAAGGAAAACGCATTGCTACTTTCTTCTATATTACATATTATTTGTGCAATTATTATATTGACGACAGGTTATTTACTTACTCAGGGATATCCGGCATTTCAATGGCTGCATTGGACGGCGGCTGGCGCTTTTATTGCATTATTAATTTATCAGCATACTTTAGTGAAACCCAATGATTTGAGCCGTGTAAATCTTGCATTTTTTACGACGAATGGCTTCGCCAGTTTAATCTTTGGAGCCTTAATGATTTTGGATATTTATTTTTGAAGGCATAAAGGGATAGAGGCATATAGGCGTATAGGCTTGGATATTGGAACTATAATATTTTTATTGTATCGCCAATTTTAATAATGGGTTCATATTCATTATTTACATCCCAGCAAACATTCATTCCAAAAAGAATTTTGTGACCATCGAGCCTGTACTGAGATAAAGTTCTTAAAGGTTCTTTTCCAAATGTAGCTGTTTCTGGATGAATGGTGGTCAACTGGCAGCGTGCGCAGGGCTTTACCGCTCGGAAACTCAAATCGCCTATGCGAAATCGTTTCCAGGAATCTTCCTCAAAAGGCGCGCCGCCAGTGAACACGAAATTGGGTCGAAAACGATTGATCTGTATTTTTTCTTCTAATCTTTCATTCAAATCATCCAAAGAAGCTTGCCCGATAATTAAAAATGGAAAGCCATCGGCAAAACTGACAATATCTTGGGGTTCACTATAAGTAGGATCGGTGAATCGTTGGGTATCTTCTGGCATATAAACAATGCGACAATTTGTATCAAGCGCTTCACTCAACCATTGATCGGCTTCCCGGCTCACCAAAAGTGCTTTGCAGTTATCATCCCAGATTTGTACATTGATAGCATGTTGATTTTCAGGTGCTTTAAGAGGGATTAATAATTTCTCTAAAGATTTTGTGGCATGTTCTATAATTAAATGTTTGTCAGTCAAAGATGTAATAAGCAACGCCATTTCAGGGAATTCCCGTTGAGTAAAAAAATGCCCTGTTTCATCAATCAGCATCCAACGGCGATCATAGGCTAACCCGCGGGGCTCTAATCTTGCAGATTGTAAAGAAATACCCCTTAAGGATTTTACCGGGTAAATAAATATTTCACTTAGTTGCATTATATTTCCATTACATAAAGCACAAAACTACGGAATCTTTCGATCAATTTCCCTTAATCTCTTAGTCACCAAGTCACCCCCTCTCTCTCAATCTCCCTCACAAGCCCCTTCTGTCCATTTTTTAATGCCTTCCCTGCGCGCATAACAATCATTAGGATAAGTTTTGCCGTCGCAACCGCAAACGGGCTTATAAATTTCGATGCAAGCCATGTCTTCCTTTTTTTCGCCGATGCAATCATCCATATTTTGAGCTTTATTGCAAGTAGCCGCTATACTGAGGATATAAACGAAGCAAAATATCAATATCTTTTTCATAATGAGCAATTTATACAATGATATAAACGTTTTGCTGTTGTAAGATATAATTTTTTTGATGCTATTCTTGCAATTTTTTGATTTTGTTTAAAACAAACTGTACTTTTAGGTATGAATTAATAAAATCCTATTATAACTATGAGAGCAAGGAAGTCTATTTTGCTTACAGTGGCTGCGATGATGTTCGCTTTTGCATCTTTCGCTCAATTATTTCAAGGCCCTTTAGGCAAAGCCAATAAACAATACGAATTACACGCTTACAATCTCGCCATACAATCTTACAAAGAAGCATTGGATCGCCGGCCCAATGATGAAGAGGCTTTATCTAAGTTGGCAGATTGCTATCGCCATTTAAATCAAATGGAAGAGGCTGCGAAATATTATGTAAGAGCGATGGCGCAAAAAGGTGTAAAAACGGAAACTAAACTGGAATATGCACACGTGCTGAAAGCGATAGGGCAATACGATGAGGCGCGACGCTGGTATTTGGAATATGCCAAAGATCAGCCTGAAGAAGGGACCCATTATGCACAAAGTTGCAATTTTGCAAAAGGACAGACCAATGTGCCATCCCAATTTATGGTGGTGAGTGAATTTGTGAATTCTTCGGCCTCCGATTTTGGACCTACTTTCTTAGGCGATGGTCAGGTGATCTTTTCTTCGGCACGGACGGATATTCAGCGCACTAGTAGTAACTGGACAGGGAAAGCAAACAACCAGCTTTTTATCGCAAGTGTTGGTCGTGATAATCACTTAGAATCGCCTTATTTTTTGAAAAGCGATACCAAAAATACCTTTAATGAAGGCCCTGTGTCTTATACCCGCGATGGACGCTGGGTGGCTTATACTCAAAATAACTTTGTAGATGGTACGCGCCATATTGCTTCGAGTGGCATGAATCTGAGTATTCAAATTGCAGAATTAAGTTCTACCGGTGACTGGATCAATCCGACAGCTTTTCAATACAATGGCAGCGATTTTTCGGTAGGTTTTCCTTGCTTTTCAGCCGACGGCAAAGCCTTGTATTTTTCTTCTAATCGTATAGATGGGTTCGGCGGATACGATTTGTACGTTTCTTATCGAATTGGCGCAGGCAATAACTGGAGCGCTCCACAAAACTTAGGTTCGGTAGTGAATTCCCCAGGAAACGAAGTAACACCTTATGTGGATGGGGAGAATTTGTATTTTGCTTCTGATTGGCATGAAGGATTGGGCGGATATGATGTATTTCGGGCAGAGTTGGTTAACAATCGCTGGGCGCGCATTTTTCACATGGGAAATGGTGTTAATTCCCCTCGTGATGACTATGGATTTATTTATGATAGCTTTAGAAATCGAGGTTTTTTGGTATCCAACCGCCCAGGCGGAAGGGGAAATGAAGATTTGTATAGTGTTTATAAATCTGGCGATAATGTAGTTATTAAAGTTAAGAATGCAGCCGATGGTTCGCCTTTGGCTAATGCAACGGTTGATTTTTCGGCTTGTGGGGAAGGCGCATTTATAGCCGATTCGAAAGGGGAGTACACCTTTCAAGCGATGCGAGGTTTGGAATGTAATCTGCTCATTCGTAAGGACGGATATATTAGCAAAAGTATTTTACTTTCAACAGTCGGTGTGCAACAGCAGCGGGAATATCAGGTGATGTTGTCACGTGTCGGCGAGGAATATGCGGGTAGGGTGGTAAGTTATACTACCAGATTGCCATTGGATGATGTAACAGTAATAGCAACCAATCAGACGACGAGTACGGAAATGACGCAGAAGTCAAATTTGAGTGGCGATTATATGTTGGCTTTAAATCCTAATACCATTTATATAGTACGCTATTCCCGACAAGGCTATCGAGACATCAACCGCACCGTTCGTACTGGCGGTACTTTCGATCGCGATGTGCTGGGCGTGATTTCGATGATTCCAGTGGATGCAGTCATTACAGACGATCAAACTGCGCGCGATCCTCTTGTTAATACGAATGATCCATCTGTGAATATCCCGAGAGGATATGCGATACAAGTAGCAGCATTAGGAACACCGAATTTGAGTGGATTCGATGATTTGAAAAACTTGGGCGATCTTTATTATAAAGAAGAAAATAGGAAGTATAAAATTAGGGTCGGCGTATTTAGTACCCGTGCGGATGCGGAACGTGTATTAAGCCTTGTAAAAAATCAAGGATATAAAGGCTCATTCATTGTAGAAGAGGAAGGCGGGCAAACCGGAGGTACTTTGACACCCAAAACGCCTGTCACTAAGCCTTCGCAGCCAACAACGGCAAGCGGAAGATACAAGATACAATTGGCAGCATATAGCAATGTGCGCAATTTTGATGATTCCAAAATAAGTGGCTTGGGTACAATCGAAGAGAAAAAACGTGGCAACCTGACTATAAAATATTTGGCTGCTTACACCACCATCGAAGAGGCCCGACAAGTATTGCGTGAAGCAAAAGCAGCAGGGTTTAAGGATGCCTACATCGTAGAAGATATAGACGGCGATTTGAAAAAGGTAAAGTAAATGTTAGGTCTGGCAGGTTTTAAAAACTCGCCAGACCTAATATATTTAAAGGAATTGATCTACGTTTTCTAAAGGAAGATTAAATGCTTCGGCAACGCCTGCATATACGACTTTTCCTTTTAATACATTCAAGCCCAATTTCAAAGAAGCATTTTCGCGGCAAGCTTTTTCCCAACCTTTATCAGCAAGCTGAAGTGCGTAGGGTAGGGTAGCATTGGTCAGCGCAATGGTGGAAGTATAAGGCACTGCGCCCGGCATATTCGCTACACAATAATGTACCACATCGTCAATGATATAAGTCGGATTGGCGTGGGTGGTTGGCGTACAAGTTTCGATACAGCCGCCTTGATCTACCGCCACATCTACCAAAACCGTGCCTGGACGCATCATTTTTAGCATATCCTTAGTAATGAGTTTCGGTGCGAGCGCTCCTGGAATTAACACTGCACCTACGATTAAATCGGAATCTTTAATATGTTTTCTGATATTGTATTCATTTGAATATAAGGTAATTACATTTGCAGGCATCATATCTGATAAATAACGCAGGCGCGATAAATTCACATCCATAATAATAACTTGAGCACCCAAACCTGCCGCCATCTTAGCCGCTTGCGTTCCTACGATGCCACCACCAAGTATGAGTACTTTGCCTGGAGGTACACCTGGTACGCCTCCAAGCAACACGCCCCGGCCTTTGATAGGTTTTTCCAGATATTTTGCACCTTCCTGAATAGCCATTCGGCCTGCTACTTCTGACATCGGCACGAGCAAAGGCAAACTTCGGTCAGGGAGTTCCACAGTTTCATAGGCCAGACAAATCGCCTTGCTTTTGATCATCGCGTGCGTCAAGGGTTCATAAGAAGCAAAATGGAAATACGTAAATACCAGTTGTTCAGGCTTAATCATGTCATATTCTGACTCAATAGGCTCTTTCACTTTCATGATCATTTCTGCAATGCCAAATACTTCGGCAGCAGTGGGCAGAATTGCAGCGCCAGCTTCCCTGTATTCTTCATCGGTAAAGCCGCTTCCTTCGCCAGCCGATGCTTGCACGTACACTTTATGCCCGCGCTTGTTCAACTCAAAAGCGCCGGCAGGCGTAAGGGCTACACGGTTTTCGTTATCCTTGATTTCTTTTGGAACACCAATAATCATTGTATTTACATTTTATTTGATTAGGAAAATTGGAGAAGTCAGCGATCAAATTAGGGTGTTTGTCTTCTGTCCTCTCGCTTCTATCGTCTTAAAAAAGTTGCGCAAAAATAAAAAACCTTTTGCAATGGCTGGCAATAAAAAAGCCCGTGACGAATCACGAGCAATTTCCAGATTTTTATAACCTAATTCTTATTGAGAATCAGATCAATAAGTATGCCAAATTTTGGATCATTTTTCAGATTTTGACAAATATTATGATTCTCTTTGAAAAACATGCAATCTGTTCGCAGTATCCAGTATATACAACCGATCAGCCTCGAATACTGGGTTGAATTTGAAAGTATGATTTTCATCCTCTAGCTTGTACTCCCAATCTACCGTCATTGTCTTTACGTTGAAAGCTCCCAGATATTCAGGCGTTGCAAACTTAGCATTGCGTTCATCTTTTTTACCTGTAAAGTAGATATAGTCCTCATACATCGTTGTGTGCCAAACATTCCAGGCTTTATATTTACTTTCAAATATTGGATCAGGTAAATCTCTCAAGTCTCCAAGCACATCTTTGCGAAAATCTTTTCGGGCGATGACTTTACGTTTCGTTAAATCCACTTCATAAAATCCATGTCGAAAAAGGAAGTAGATTTTGTCACCTGACAAATGAAAATTATACCCCCAATTTATGGGCAGAGCTGTATAAATTTCCATGCCAGTTTG
>JANRME010000355.1:0-2805 GCA_033761835.1 Saprospiraceae bacterium | reverse complement strand
TATTCATCCAAATGTTTCAATTTTACATCCAAAATCGCCGCCTGAATCGTATCCAGACGAGAATTGACACCGATCATATCATGGTAGTAGCGCTTCACCTGACCATGATTGGCGATCATGCGGCACTTGCGCCCCAATTCTTCATCGTTGGTATAAATTGCACCCCCGTCGCCATAAGCGCCAAGGTTTTTGGAAGGATAAAACGAAGTGCAACCAATATGCCCAATTGCGCCGGTTTTGACTTGGCGACCATCACTGAATGTATAATCTGCACCAATTGCCTGGGCATTATCTTCGATCACCCACAGATTGTATTTTTTCGCAACTGCCATGATTGGCTCTATATCGCAGCTTTGCCCGAATAGATTCACCGGCACAATGGCTTTGGTGCGCGGCGTAATGGCAGCTTCCGCAATTTCCGCAGTCAAATTGAATGTATCAGGATCAACATCTACCATCACAGGTCTCAAGCGCAGCAAGGCAATCACTTCTGCAGTTGCCACATAAGTAAAGGCTGGTACAATCACTTCGTCACCAGGCTGCAAATCGACTGCCATCATCGCAATTTGCAAAGCGTCTGTGCCATTGGCGCAAGGAATGACTTGCTTTACACCGAGATAAGCCTCGAGGTTGCGTTGAAATTCCTGAACCTTAGGGCCATTGATAAAAGCCGTTGTGTCCAATACTTCCTGGATACCCGCGTCAATCTCGTCTTTCAGCTTGAGATATTGCGTACGCAGGTCTACCATTTGAATTTGTAGGGTCGTTTTTTCCATGGGTATAATAAGTTAGTTTATAAGGTCGAGGAAGTTGAGCGCGTTTTTGTATAAAAAACCCTTTAGCACTACCTCTCCTTTTCGCCGGTTTCAAAGTCTGTTCATCACTTTTGATGCGATTGTTTCACCAATTGCCAGCGAGGCCGTAGCCGCCGGCGAAGGCGCATTGCAGACATTGATAACTTTATCATCTTCAAATATCAAAAAATCGTCAATTATATTACCTTCGGCATCACAGGCCATTGCGCGTACACCTGCGCCACCTGGGTGCAAATCTTCCGATTGTATTTCCGGAATTAGTTTTTGCAGCGATTTTACAAATGCACCTTTAAAATAAGAGCGTCGCATTTCTTCCAATCCGTCGCGCCAGTATTTACTTGCAATTTTGCGAAATCCTGGAAATGCCAAAGTTTCAAAAAACTCTTTCCGATCAAAATCCCAGCGGCTGTAGCCTTCACGTTTGAATGCCAGCACCGCGTTGGGTCCTGCCTCTATACCGCCCTCAATCATTCTGGTAAAATGCACTCCCAGAAATGGGAAATTCGGATTGGGGGTCGGATAAATCAAATTGCGCACTAAATATTGCTTTTCAGGAATAAGTTCGTAATACTCCCCTCGAAAAGGTAGTATTTGAATATTATGATGCGAAACGCTCATATTCGCCACTTTATCGGAATACAAACCCGCGCAATTCACTACTGTTTTCGACCGCACTTCTGCGGATTGACTTGTCACAACGCATTCTACGTCGCCCTGAAAAATTTGTTGCACTTTTACACCAAAAAAAGCGTTCGCGCCGCGCTGTTCAATGATTTCTAGATATTTCTCTGCTACTTTTTTATAATTGATAATACCTGCTTGTGGCACCCAAATCGCTTCCATGCCGCCTTTTGCATAGGGTTCGATTTCCAGGAGTTCTTCTCGTCCGACTTTTCGGAGTCCTTTCATCCCGTTGGCGATGCCTCGTTGCAAAATCTCATCGAGCCTGGCTTGTTCGGCAGCATTCGTTGCGACGATCACCTTACCGCAAATATCGTACGTAATACCTTGTTTTTCAGCAAATTCAAGCATTCGCTTGTAGCCTCGTTGGCAATGCACTGCTCGTGTCCCGCCGGGTTTGTAATAGATACCGGAGTGAATCACCCCGCTGTTATGACCCGTCTGATGTTGTGCTACGCCACTTTCTTTTTCAAGTAGACAAATTTTCAAATCCGGCCCTTGTGCCAGCAATTGGTAGGCCGTTGCTAAACCCACAATTCCTGCCCCGATTATCGTCACATCGTACATATTGATTTTTCAATCTTTCGACCAAAGCAGTAACGGTTTCGGATTGTACTTACTCCAATCAAGTGTCACCGCTTCTTCGTCGGAATAAATCAAGTAGCGAATTTTCCGATGGATCAAGTCTTCTACTTTGTCCACCAGACTCAATAAATAACTTTTATCAATATTACCAACGAAGATTAAATCAATGATCTTACTATCCAATCCTTTGGAAAAATCACCCACCAGAAATACCTGCTGCACTTCGCCCAGGCGCTCAATCACCTCTTCTATAATACGATCCAACCCAACGTATTTGAGTAAAATATTATGCACTTCTTTGAACAAAGGATGACGGATATTCGCTTGAAAAATTTTCTTATTGCCATCCAAACGCGACTCCAACATTCCAGCTTCTTCGAAGCGATTTAGCTCCAATCGAATTGCATTGGAAGACTCACCAAATTCGCTTTCCAGGCTACGAAGGTAGGCAGTGGCATTGCTGTTCAAAAAGAATTTGAGCAGCAGTTTAATACGCGTTTTTGAGGAAATTAATGTTTCTATCATTTGAGTAACAAAATTACTCAATTTAGAAAAACCTGCAAGCAATTTTAGTTTTTTAACATTTGAAAAGTTTGAAAATAAAAAGCCCGGATTAGTGAAACCACTGACCCGGGCGCTTTATGCAGCTAAATGATTATTTAATCTTTTGCAGGTATTGTTTTCATTGTAATCTGCGCTATTGCTTGCTCCATCGTAATTTTAT
>JANRME010000354.1:0-10201 GCA_033761835.1 Saprospiraceae bacterium | reverse complement strand
CCGGACGGCCGTAGCCACCAGTCGCAAATACACTGAACTTGGGCATATTTTTCGCTGGAAGCAAATCGCTCTGCGCCGCTATCAATTGATTTTGGTATTGAAAAAGCGTCATTTCCGGTCGGGTGATTTGATTGTTTACTGCGATTGGATTTTCATTTGGTTTGGCAAACGATGCATTTTCAGGGATGTCAGTATTCAGCAGCAAACTCAAAGATTGAATAGCAGCGCGGCGATTGGCTTTGATTTCAATAGCTTGCGATTCGGCATTGAGCAATTCGGCTTTCAGGGTGTTGAGATTCGCTTTGGTAGCGGTGCCGTTGTCCACTAAGGCTTCGGCTCTTTGGATGCGCGATTTCAGATTTTCTTGCAATAATCCATTCAATCGCAATTGTTCTTCTGTTAATAAAACACTGAAATACAGTGAGTTGACTCGGCTTTTAAGACCATATAAATCCACTTCGGTGCGTTGTTTTTCGAGCAAAGTAGCAGCATTTTGAACCTCTTTTTGATGAGCGGTGATGCCGCCATCCCAAAGGGTTTGGCGCAGATCGAGCGTAGCTTTGTACTGATCTTTGCTAACAGTTGGTATTTCAAATCCTTGGATCGGAATATCGATGGGCAATTCGGTAACTTGTGATTGCCAGGTCGCTTGGGCGTTCAACTCTAAAGTTGGCAGGTAATTTTTGTTCAAGTTCTTGATTTGCAGTTGGTTGCTCTGATCGAGTAAATTCAACTGATTGATCGTCGGGTAATTCGAGCGCGCCAGGTCATAGCATTGCTCCAGCGTCAAAGCAGCCTGCTGGGCGCGAAGCCCAACAGTGCTGATCAAAAGTATTAGAAAAATGCGGATAGTATTCATTGGTTGGTTCGTTGAAATTTTATTTTTTTAATTTAACTTTTTGGTTAAAATAGGGTCAAAAAAATTTTAGGTTTTAATTGAGCTGATAACAAATTCTGTAATAATTTTTTTACGTTCCCGCATCATGTCCATGTACTGCGCGTCGCTCATGCCGGATACCCTTTGTAACATTGGCTTTGCCAGAAAAGGAAACACGCACATAGACATCGTATTCATTAAAAGGTGCATGGGATGTATGGGTTTAATATTACCTTTTTCTATTTCATCTTGTAATTGCACTATAAAATAAGGTAAAAAAGATTGTAATTTTTCAATTATTCCCATTTTTTGTATAAAATTTTCGGGATCTTTATTAACTTCATTCATCATAAATAATGGCACATACGGGCTTTCTAGTAATAAATCGATATAACTTTCTACAAAAAGTCGGATTTTATCAAATAAAGGTAAATCCGCTTTAAAAATCTCTGCAACCTTAGGTAATAAACCTCCTTTTATTTGCTGAAATATGGAGTCAAATAACTTTTCTTTGCTTCTAAAATAATAATGTAATAACGCTTTATTCACATTCGCTTCTTTCGCAATTGCCTCCATGCGTGCACCATGATAGCCATCACGCAGAAACACGCGTCTAGCGGCTTCCAGAATTTTTTCTTCGGTCGATAAATCTTTTGTCATCCTGTCTTTTAAGATGCAAGAAGTCGAAGCAAGGATGCAAGGCTTTTTGCATTGTATTTTGATTTTTTAATTTAACTTTTTGGTTAAATTTGCGACAAAAGTAATCCCTCTCAGAATATTTGTCAAGAGGTAAGGCTATTTTTTTTTAAATTTTATTGGCTGATCTAGGCTGCACGGCGAGCAAATAACCTCCTGATTCAAGGATAACTCCTTGATTATTAGTTGCGGACAACAATCTATTTGCTCGACTTTTATTTTAAAAAAAAGCGTATCCAATTTTCCAGCCCCCATATCCAAAAAAGATTGAAAGGTATCTTCACTTTGCCAATTCAATTGCTCGGGATTTAAAAAAGTTACACGATATATTCTTTTTTCACGGTTCACAAGAATCGTGGTAATTGTATTATTTTTTGAGTTTGCTTTATCAGAATCGGCTAATATTAAAGGTAAAATAGATCTGTTTTTATTTTTATATGTAAAAGTAAACCCAAAATATTGCTTGAGCGGCGGCAAACATGGAGGCGGAGGATCGCAAGGATTGGCTTTGATTTGAGAAGAACAGCTATTCATCGTTATACAAAAACATATCCCTATTAAACTTATTTTTAATTTACCTCCAATCATATCATAGATTTTCTAACAAATAAGGGTATTGGAGGAAGAACTTGATATTCTTCCTCCATTATTATAATATTATTTTTGCCCGGAATATTGCGAACCAGTTTTAATAACTGTTTGGAAATACCTATTCCCATTGCTGACCGCTTCCAAAACATACGTGCCGTTGGGCAGGTTTTGAATATTATAAGAACGTTTTAATAAAGTTTTATCAAAAGGCGTTTTTGCTTCTAATACTTGAACTTTATTACCCAAAATATCATAAAGATTCATTTCCATTAATCCTGATTGTAACATTTCAAACTCTATATTCAGTAGATTTTGAGACGGATTAGGATAAACTTTTAAAGCCGTTTTCCCTATCTCCGATTCTTCATTAAAAGTCGATGTTGATAGACCTGAAAGCGTTCCAATATAATAACCTGAAAGCTTTCGCTGATTGGTCACCTTAAAAACACTGCTCCCTCCTGCCAATGCACAAGATTTGATCGTTGCAAAGAAGTTTGTATTCTTACTTCCATCCGCATAAAAATTTCCATCCAGCTTAATAAAATCTTTTGCTTCGTATGTAATATTGGCATCATCAAAAACCCAAGAAGTAGAGTAAATGCAATTTTTGGAAGCGTAAGTATTATTTAAAGACTGAATTTCATTAAATACCGGACAATCAAGACATACGCGACTGCAAGCGCTAAATAAATCGGTACACCAAATGCCACGACCGAAAGTTCCGGCATAAAGTTTACCTGTTGTATAATTTATATCCAACTCGGCGATAATAACATTTGGTAAATTATTACTAAATAAAATCCAGTCACTCAGGTTGTTATCTCGGTAATAAACGCCCACGTCCATTCCTACATAAACGCCATTATTGCTTCCGTTTTCATAAATAATGCAATTCGCAGGCACATTGGGCAGCGTGCCTGATATATTTTGCCAGGTAACGCCCGCATTATTAGAATAAAAAACTTTATTATTGGCAGTATAACCATTGCCCGAAGTTTCAATAAATCCGCCCAGTGTCACCCAAATTTGATTAGGATCGGTGGGATGAATTGTAAAATATGTAATAACATTATTCATAGTAGCAGGAAGCGTTCCCGTAATGTCTGTCCAATTTCCACCTGCGTCGGTTGTTCTAAATAATCTGGTGGCTTTAGACACATATATAATGCTATCATCAGAAGGTGCAATGTCGATATGACTGCATAAGCCCATGCCAATATTGCCGTTAGAAATATTAGTCCAGGTGCCGCCATTATTGGTGCCTCGCTGCACATCCGTAAAACCCATTAGAATGGCGCTATTCACAGGATCGAACGTATGAGGCGTCAACCATGCGCCCACACCGCAAGGCATACTAAATGGAGAAACGTTCGTCATAGCGCCGCTTGGATAGGAAAAGCGATTTAAACAGCCATTTTGAGTAGCCCCGTAAACAAAATTATTGGCTACATCCACTGAACATTCAAACCCATCTGCGCCTTCCCAATGTTCTATAGTGCCGAATCCAGCGCCTGCGTCTCTCAATTGATTCAGTCCATTATCCTGCGTTCCTCCCATTATATAATTCACACTATCATCTGTGAAAACAGCAATTCGATAGAACTGAGTAATCATAAGCCCTTGAGAAATATTTACCCAGTCATCTGCCCTATTCGTTGAAATATATGCACCGCCATCGCTACCACAATAAAGCGTATTGCCAATGTATTCGAGCGCGTGCACATCTGCATGATTATAATCTCCTGCGGCGGCTATATGTTCCTCCCATCGAGCCGTGATTGTCCAATTTTGCCCACCATCAAGAGAGCGCCAGCTATTGATACCTCCAACGTGTACTTCTTCAGCATCTGTGGGAGAAGCAGCAATAGTAAGATCATAGCCAGGTTGCTGTCTGGTGCCTGTGCCATCTGGTTGGTCTCCCAAGATATTGGGCGTAGTAGATCTCAATTGAAAACATTGACCACTGTCGGTAGAGCGATAAACGCCACGATAGGTTCCTCCGATAGCATTACCCATAGCGTCAAGCAAAGTTCCACCTGATAGCACATACACATAGTTTGCGTTGGCTGGCGTTACTGCAATGGCTAATCTGATACCAGTATTCGTGATATTGCAATTGATGGGCGTCCAATTATCGCCTGTATCCGTAGATCGAAAGAAAGTAGTTGCACTCACTGCATACATTGTTGCTGGCGTACCAGGGCGAAATTCTACATCTGTAATCTGGCCAGCTATTTCCTGCGTCCAATTGATACCACCGTTTGTAGTTCTGAACAATCCGGCGCTGGTCGCAGCAAATAAAGTATTTGGGTCGGTAGGATGCATTACTAATTTGTAGCCATAATTAAAATTTCTCACGCCCCAGCTCAATCCTGTTTGACTCCAGGTCTGCCCACCATCAAAGGATTTTAGCACGCCTATTGAAGAATTATCTGAGCCGTCACCATCGCCTGTAAGGATGTAAATCGTTCTGGAAGTACTAGGAGAAGTAGGATCAATAGCAATCCCCGAAATACTGATAACAGGTATGCCATCTGTCAATGAGACCCAATTAGATACAGTGCTTCCTGGCGTCCAGGTGCCTCCGGCATTATCTGTTCTCCAAAGCCCTCCTGCTGGAGTGCCTGCATAAATGATGTTGGAATTACCAGGATCAAGCACAATAGCATTCACTCTTCCGAGCCCTCCATTCCGACCACTTGTCAAGCGCTGATAGGTGTTCCCTCCTACGGATTCCCATTCGCAGTCAAGATTGAGATTGGGTGGTGGCTGATAGATACTACTGTAGCGCAAGAACTCATCTAAAACGCGGCGTGGCACATTTTGTATTTTGCCGTCCTCGCCCAAGCGAGTAGAATTATAATATTCCCATCTTTTAAACTGCTTGTAACCAGAGCCTTTCCCTTGATCTTTGCCCTTGTAATAATTTTCAACTCTTTCCACTATTTGCTCAAAAGGTAAATCAGCATTTTGACGAATAATTTCCTGATAGACTTGAGCTAGCGAGAGAGAGTAAGTAAATAATAATAGTAATAATATAATAATAACTCTCATGATTCCTAAAATTTGATTAAAAAATAATGATTGCTCAATTGCCTATCGTTTCTCCAATTCTTGCACTTTTGCTTGCAATTGCTTGTTTTCCTGCTTTAATTGCTTGACCTCCTTGTTCAATTCAATTAAATATAAAAACAATTCTTCTATTTTAATTTGCTGATTTACCGTAGCTTCTCCAAGTTTTAATCCATTTTCTTCGATTTCCTGAGCCGAAGGCGTATCAGGTAAATATCCTTTTTCCTGAATATGTGTTTCTACTTCTTCCAGTTTTTTTAGTGGATAATCTTTATTAAAAACATGATCTGCCCAACCTACATTTACCAATACTTCCTCTGTCAATATGCCATCAGCTACAAATAAAGAGTAATTAGAAGTATTAACAACATTTACTAAAATGGGCATATTATTAGTGCCAATTGTAACTTTCCCATCAAAATGCCCCATACCTGCTACATTCAAATTTCCACCAATCCCTGTACCTCCGGCTACGACCAGCGCCCCCGTGTTGCTATTGGTAGATGCGGTCAGGTTTTGAAGACGAGTAAGACCGCTCGCGCCAACCGTCAAATTATTACGAAGAAAAGTAGTGCCTGTTACATCAAGATTTTGACCGATATTTAAATTTAGACCAACTCCTACCCCACCATTGACGACCAAAGCGCCATTATTTACATTAGTAGAATTAGTTATATTATGGATAGTAGTCACGCCAAAAACGTCCAGAACGTCCGTAATTCTTGCGTTTCCGCCTACATGTACTCGCGCAAGCGGCGCATTTGTACCAAAGCCAAAATTACCATCTTTACTAATGACGCCTCTTTCCAGGTTATTTGTAATAATCGAAACCGGCTCATTATTAATCGTGCCCAATTTCATATTATCAGGAGCGACAATATTACCACCAACTTTCCAGTCTTGTTCTATATTACTAATATCGCATTGCTGATTTTGCGCGGAGCTTGTATAGCCATAAACAAAGATATCCCCATATCTTTTTCCTAATATTTGCAGGTCGCTTAGCGAGCCAGGCCAAACATTGCGAGGGCATTGAGAATAAATACGATTAATGCATTCATCGCCTGTTATAAGATTTGTAACTTTAAAATAAGTATAATAAGCAAATACACCATTTGATAATGTAGCAGCGCTTATTATAATAGAATCGCCATTTGTAATATTCGTGCGAGAAGTAAAGGGAGTAACGAGGTCTAAACTATTATAAACATCAATATTGACGGGGTCTGGCCCGAGATAATAAAGCTGCATTTCTGAAATTCCTCCTTCACATCTACAGCTTGGCCCCAGGCAATACGGCGGAACATTTGCTGCAACATTCAAATTTGTTATATCAACATTCCCAATTATATCATTATTATAAATAGAAGGATCCGTAAATAACTTGACTTCTCTAAATATTTGCTCATTGCCAGCATCTGCTAGCGTTTCCAGCCAAATCGCGCCAGAACCCCAAGGTATAGCAGCAAAATCGCCGCTTAAGGTTTTACCTTCTCCGATAACCAAACTAAATAAACCGAATTGATCCGTATTTACTTGATGGGCTTCGCTATAATATATTTCGTTTGTAATGATATTCTTTAAATTTAGCTTCAAATTAAGGGCTTGATTTGATAAGATTTTACCATCCTGAGCTTTTGCCGTTGATTGATAAAACACCTCATTCAAGGTGTTTTGAGCATATATAGAAATGGTAACAAATAAGATACAGGTTATTAAAAATAATATCTTTTTCATAAGTGTTTTTTTTAATTGATGATTTTGAATAAATTAAATGCGCAGTTGGATTAGCTATATTGAATGGCATCATCCATGATATTCTGCCTGAAAATCAAGAATACATTGTATCTGATGAACAATATTTAACAGGTAAAATAAATCTTATAAAATCAGTGGACGTTTAGATTTTCAAAATTGCGGGAGGAATCAATCTTATGGGTCTCATTTCGTTGGTGTTCTTGGGGGTTACGAGCATCATTTTAACGGGTTGACATTTACAGGTAGCCGACTTTGAAAAGTTTATCCAGGTTTAAGGGAACAACAATTCTGCTGTCTTTTTTAGTGTTGTTAAAAGGGGCTTACTTTTGAAAGTTGATTTTGTCCATAGGCAAAAATAAGGTTTAGACATTTGATAACTTAGCAAAGTTAAAAAATAATTTATCAAAATAATGGATTATTCCAAATAAAAATTTTGTGCGCCCAGTAAATATTCGATTTTTTTTAAACCTTTATTCCTTTTTCTAGCAAGCTTTTCTGATCCAACCCTGCATTTGCCAGCATCACCACCTCGGTAATATTCTCCATATTTAACACCCCGACTAATGCACCATTTTCTATTACAGGACATATACTCGCACCCGCTTGAATCATCTTTTCGTAGGCTTCTTGCAAAGGCATATTGGGACTGAGTGTGTAAAACTGCTTATTGGCAATGCGCCCGATGGCCGCCGCCTGCCCCAATTCGCGCAAGCCTTGAATGATTTCGTCACGAGTGATGATGCCTATGATTTCATTATCCTGCTCTACCAAAAATTCTTTTTCCTGACCGTCAAGCAGCGTAGATACTGCTTTTTCAATGGTTTCAAAAGTATGAAAAATTGTAAACTGGCGCATCAACACATCGTGGACTTTGTATTTGGATAATGCCGAACGAGTCGTTTCAAAATTTGCTTCTGCACCGGCGCCAAGAAAAATAAATAACCCAATAAATATCCACCAAAAATTATAGAAAAAGCCCAGAAAGACAAAGGCAATCGCCAGCAGTTGTCCGATTTTGGCAGCAATATTGGTCGCTTGTCCTCGGTCATAACGCATAGCCAACAAGGCGCGCAGCACTCGGCCGCCATCCATAGGAAAGGCAGGAATCATATTGAATAAGGCTAAAACGATATTCACGACAAAAACATTAAACAAAAAGTTGCGGGTGGTAATCTCGCCTGTGAATTCTTCTACTTTCGGAAAGCCACCAATAATTTGAAAATAAACGAATAATCCAATGGCAATGACCACATTCACGGCTGGGCCCGCCAGTGCAACCCATAGTTCTTGGATAGGTTTTTCGGGCATCTTTTCCATATTCGCGACACCACCGATGGGTAATAAAGTAATGTTTTTAGTGACAATGCCGAAGCGCCGCGCCGTAAGTGCATGCCCGTACTCATGCAGCACCACACAGCCAAACAAAACAAGGATAAAAGCAACTCCCATAAGGCTTTGCGCAAAGGTTTGACCCTGATTTAAATTACTAATCAGAATCCAACCGAGCAGGATCAAAAACGTCCAATGCATATACACATTAATGCCCCACAGGCGTGCTATTTTGAATGACCAGTTCATATTATTGATAATTGATGATAAATAATTGCTTAATATAGCAAATGATCGCTTAAGTTGTCATTAAAAATTGAGATTTTCAATGCTTTTTATCACCTTTCAAGAGTATTAAAAGAAGTATAACAACAAGTAAATAAATCAGGTTTCTTTACTTCTTTCGATCAACATTTGCCGATATTGATTAAAAATAGTAGATTTGGAAACAAAACCGACATAGCGTCCTTTGTCTACAACGGGTAAATTCCAAGCCTGATGCAATTCAAATTTATCCATCACTTTTTCCATTGACTCGTACAATTCAACAATGGCGGGCGGGTTGTGCATAATATCATGAACGGTCGTCGTATCATACAAATTGGTATCGAACATTATTTCCCGGACATCATCGAGTAGAACAATACCTTTGAAATAGCCATTTTTATCAATTACTGGAAATACGTTTCGATTTGATTTAGCGATGATTTTCACAAATTCACCTAAAGTGAAGTTTGGCTTTATTGCTCCAAAATTGGTTTCTACCAATGGTTCTACCGACATATTTTTCAAAATACGCTGGTCGCGCTCGTGTGCAGGCACCCACAACCCTTTTCGGTACAATTCGGTGGTAAAAACGGAGTACGGTTCAAAATAAATGCTGACAAAATAAGCCATCGCTGAAACCAACATTAAAGGTACAAATAAAGCGTAACCTCCTGTTATTTCGGCTATTAGAAAGATTCCCGTGAGCGGTGATTTGAATACGCCACTTAATAAACCACCCATCGCTACCGCCATAAAATTCGCTTCGCGTAATTCGACCAAACCAGTCAGATTAATTGCATGCGCAAAAACAAATCCCAGCATCGCGCCGGTAAACATTGAAGGGGCGAATACGCCACCGTTGCCACCCAATCCAATTGTAAAAGCAGTGGCGAAGGCTTTGGTAAATAAAATTAATAATGCAAATAATAATAATAGCCATTCATTTTGCAAAAAATTATAAAATGGGCTTCGATCTGCTAATGCTAAATATTTACCTTGTAATAAATTATTAATGGTATCATAACCTTCCCCAAAAAGCGGCGGCATCAGAAAAATCATCAGGCCCAGCGCCAATCCGCCTAAACCCACTTGGATCAAAGGACGATCTTTTTTGCTAAAATAAGTTTTCATCCGAATCGTGATTCGAATCATATAAACAGATACCAAGCCGCATAAAGCGCCAATCATTAAGTAAAAAGGAATCGCTTGCACCCGCCAACCATCAGTAGGCAAAAAGAAAATTTGTTCGTAATATAGCAATTTGGCAACCACCGCGCCGGTAGCAGAAGAAATTAGCAGCGGAATAAAAGAATGAATTGCTACTTCGGCGAGTAGTACTTCAAATGCAAAAATCACGCCGCCAATCGGGCTATTGAAAATAGCACCCATGCCTGCTGCTGCGCCACAAGCCAGGAAAAGCGCTTGTTTTTTGCGCCCTACCTGCAATAAATTAGCCAAATTAGAGCCAATCGCAGAGCCCGTCCTCACAATAGGTGCTTCCAACCCAACCGAGCCGCCAAAACCCACTGTGAGTGAACTCGTGATGACATGAGCATAAGTTTCGTATGTAGGAATGTTGATTTTCTTCTGTGCGATGGCGTGTAGAGTTTT
>JANRME010000353.1:0-4064 GCA_033761835.1 Saprospiraceae bacterium | reverse complement strand
AATCGCCAATATGCAAAATCATGGTCCATCAGAAATATTAAATTTGAATGAGAATTCAGTAACAGTAAAAACTGACAAAGGACTTACATTGACATCAAAAAAGATTTCAAGTAAAATAGATACAGATTATTTTGAAAAGTTTGCAGAAGATAAACTATAAAATCGCCCATCAACGGCTTGCTGTCCATGCCGCCGAACAGCCAGCCCGCAAAGCCAACGCACGGCGGCACGGCAGCAAGCCAACCGATGAAATCATAACAAAATACATCATAATAAAATGGATTTAGATAAACTTGCCAACGAAGGCTTCAAAAAAGCATTTGAAAGTATCGATAAGTATGGAGTAAAAAAAGGTGTGGACGAGATGGGGCTTGACGGATTTATCAGCCATTGCGCAAAGTTAGCCGCAATGACTGGTGCTGTCTCTGGCATGGGAGGAGCGATTACTATGATAGTAGGTATTCCAGCTGATGTAATTAATAATGTTGTTCAGCAATTCCGCGTAACACTGGGTGTGATTTATGATCGAAGAGGGTCTTATGATATTGATTTTGAAGAATTTATGAAAATTGTTGGGATTTCAATTGGTGTCGAAGTCGGGGTTATCATGACGAGATCGGTGATGGTCACAATAGCAGAGCAACTATTGGTACGAATGGGGGCAAGGGCAGCGGGACGACTAATTCCATTTCTTGGAGCAGCTATTGGAGCAGGTACAAATTATCTCTTTATTACAGGCATAGGCGAATCTGTTAAAGAAATGGATTTATAATTTGATTAAAACTAAATTTTCACGCACAGCAATTACCCTTTGCATTATGAAAGTAGATATTATAACGTATTTTTCTCAAAACGTAGGCTCAATCTTAGGTTGGGCATTAGTCTTGTTTATGTTAATAAGGTTAATTATCGGATTTCAAACTTACTCCTCTGCCATGAAGCAATTGAAGCAAGGTGTGGGTTCTATTCTATTTTTAGTGGTTGCGGCAGTATATCTAATTTCTCCGGTAGATATTCTTCCTGACATCATTCCAATTATAGGTTGGATTGACGACATGGCTATTACAGTAGGCTCAGTATATTATGCACAGATCGCTTTAAATAAAGTTTTTTGGGGTGAATATCCGCCTCGAAATCGATTTAGTGCATTTTTAATTTGGTATGGGGCTTCCATTGTTTTTACATACATAATAAAATACACAATTTACATTTCTTAAAAACAAGAAGCATGAAAAGCCTCACAAGGATATTATCTCATGGATTGGTTGCTGGTTTAATAGCGACTGTAATAGGCTTATACTTAGAGTATAACTATTTCCAGACCCCAAATGGAACGCAAATTATATATAAGGAGGCTGAAAAGAACGGAAGTGCGTCACCGGAATTAATTGACTCGATAACAAACTCGATAAATTTTTTCAAATTGTCAGAGAGCGTGTCTTTTTTGATTCAATCGGACGGCATATTAAAAACAACCAAGAAACATAGGCCCTTTTTCCAAAAGGAATATGATGAAGTGTACTCTAAAACTCATATAAATAGTATTTTTGGTTTTGAGATTTTTTACTCACCTATAATATTTACCAAGCAGCTGAAAATTATTACAAATACAAGCAATGGTAAGTTCTATGATATTTTTGACATCGATAGTAAATTTAGTGAAGCCGCGTTTAGTTCATTTGTTGATAATGTTTTAAAAAGACAAAACCGAACTATCTCAATAATAAAAAAAGAAAAGAATACTCAAACTCATTTAATCATTTGTGTGATTGGGTTTATGCTTTTTTTGTTTTTTTGGATAAGCAGAGCTATAAACAATTTTGTCGACACAATATTTAAAGGTCTTGAAGCTCTATTTAAATAAATACCTAATCGAACAATCGCTTTCCGAAAGTTGCTTTCTAAACGTCGCAAATTCGTAAAGCGTAACGTTGTATGCAATCAAAAAGATAAAAAAATGGGATTATTTGACTTTTTCAAAAAGAGTAATTCAGAACGATCGTCTAATTCCAGCATTGAAACTCAAATTGTAACGGCAATCGAGGTATTTGAGAACAATCCAAAGGCAGATTGGCAGGGAATTATCAATCAAATTCACAAGCATCTCAACAATGAGGACTTAGCTTTTGATTTATACCGCTTCATCCCCATTGCCTATTGTAGACAGTATCTAAGCGATATGAATTTTCCAGATATTTATCTAACAGCGGACAAGGACGGGGAATTCACCATTGAACATAAATTCAGTGACAATGAATTATTTGTAATGACCGAACAGATTGCAAAGCATCGGTTTGCTGACAGAACTGGACAAGATAAGTTAATGCACATTCTCAGACATAGTTCTGATTTTAACGCAATAAATCAAGCGTTGAATGATGGTTCGCAATTAGACGATTTAGTTATACTTCCGCCGAGATTCACGTAATAAAGGACTGCATACAACACTGTGCAGCCTACAGCCGAGCAGCCAACACGCAGGGCGAACGCTCTCCCAGGAATCGGGTGATGGATGCACTCGGTGCGTCAGATTATGAAATAAATCCCCCCGCCCGCTTTGTCGCCCCAAAAACCAAGCTATCTTTGATCCGGCGACCTAAAACCCGCCCCTTGCCATGCCGAGAAAAACCGGCCTTTCCCGCCTCCAGTACACTAACCCCAAACAAAAGTGGCCAACCTGATTCGCAGACAACTTACCTTATTTGTAGAACAAGAAGATGCTACCACTATTGAAAAGGTGCGGCAAATGTTTAATCCAAAACAAAGCGAACTTATTAAAAGCCACGTAACATTATGCAGAGAAGATGAAATTGAAAATTTAGAAGCGGTGATCTTTAATTTATCAAACCTTGAAACAACAGCAATTGAAATTGAGTTTGGAAAAGTAACCAGGTTTGACAACGGGAAAGGTGTTTTATTACCAGCAATACCTGACAACGTCAAGTTTCAAGCCCTGCGCAAACAAATTCTAACTGGACTATTTGACAATCCAAGGCTACAAGAACCACATATAACATTAATGCACCCGAGAAATTCAACTTGCACAGACGAAATTTACAAGGAAATTTGCAACTTCGATTTTCCGAACAGCTTAACCTTTAAGAAAATAGATTTAATAGAACAGGTAAATGGTGGCCAATGGACCACATTGCAAACATTTCCTCTGGCCGGCAGGGGATAAAAAAACAGGGTTTCTTTCCATTCGTATTCATGGATGGCGCCACTGCAGTGCGCAGCATTTTTGTAGCATAGCCGTCCACCGTAAGCCGTCCACCGTCCACCGTCCACCGTCTACCGTCCACCGTAAGCCGTCCACCGTCTACCGTCCACCGTAAGCCGTCGACCGTCCCGCTAATTCTTCAGCCGGTCTTTTTCCGGCACACCTTCAAAAAAGAAACTGTAGCCCCGGAACAGTTTACCGAACACCCGATCCTGGGTGAGCATAAAATCCTTGTTGTCCACATCGGCATAATAGCGAACGATAAAAGCCGCGCCATTGTCGCGGCGGTGTTCGGTTTCGACGGGCCAGAACCGCACTTTTTTCTCAACACCGTCGGTTTTTTTCAAGGTCAGGATGGCAAATGGCACCAAGGCGCGCACCGAATCACGGTGTGCATTTTCGGTTTCAAAGGCCTCTGCAATCAAAGTCTCATACTGCACCAGATACGCCTCGGCAACGCCCTTTCTTTGCGGGGTGCGCATGGGCGTGGTGGTGTTGTAAAATGGCAGCACGGTGTATTGGGCCTCGCCGGTTTTTTCCAGTTTAAACGATTCGCTCTTGCGCTGCGGATATTCGATGTGTACCGACTGGATTTCCTCCGGTTTTTCGCGGAAAATAGCGCGGTCGCGCCAGTCGTCTTCGGTGAGCAGGTAATGGATGCGCAGCTGGCCGACAAAAGCCGGCATGTGTACGACGTAGGGTTGTTCCGAACCTTCCATCATAAACACCGTGCCGCGTTCGTCGGCAGTTACACCGCCGACGTAATAGACCTTCATGGTTTTCCCGGCGCGGTCGTAAATTTCAACCTTGATGCCGTCGGCAGCCAGTTCCTTGATCATGTTGG
>JANRME010000352.1:0-8269 GCA_033761835.1 Saprospiraceae bacterium | reverse complement strand
CTTGCAGCGTTATCGTATGGAAAACGACAATGGATTTTGGCTGCATAATGTGCGTGCGAGTTACACTTTTGCAAAGGATTTAAAAATTTCTTTCCTTCTGGGAAATATTTTTAATAAAGAATACTCTGTACGTCCAGGATTGCTAGAGGGTCCAAGAAATTTGACAGCCAGAGTGGATTATAAATTCTAATAATAAAGTTGTGCCGCACTTATAAGTGTGGCACAACTCCTTGATTTAATTCCCGTCGTTTCCTTCTCCGTTTTTCTTCTTCTTTTTAAAAGGATTGAATTTCTCCAATTCTTCTTTGATCTTATCGACTTCTTTAGTGGCAGTGGTATCCAAGATCGAACCCGCCTTACCTTTCAAAGCTTCTTCTGCTTTTTTAGCAAGCGAATCCTTCACCGCTTCTGCTTTTTGCCCGACCACCGTTTTCACCGAATCAATTGCTTTTTCAGCAGTTTCTTTCACGGCTTGCTTCCCTTCCTCTATTTTTGATTCTACTTCTTCCTTTACTGCATCTTTGGCAGCTTCAGCTGGCGATTCTACTACACTTTCACCATCAGCGCCCAGCAATTTCATGTCTACTTTCGGATTTTTGATATTGCCCGTCAAATTGAATTGCACATTTACAAATTCGCTTTGCTTCAAATTCAGGCCAAATCGGGATGCTTCCTTGCTCAACTGATTATAGCCGGCACTTGCAGCCGCGCCAATCCCTGTTTTTTCAAGCAGTTTGCGTGGAATTTTTGCTTTGATGATATAATCAATATCCTGCGTGATCTTATGCGTTCCTGCAATTTTCATATCAATATCCTTGTACTTATAGTCAAATTCTTTGACTTCTACCGCGCCATTCTTGAGTTCGAACCAGTTTTTGGTATTGGTGATTTTCAATTCTTCCTTGAAATAATCAAGATTTAACTTATCACCCACCGCCTGCAAAGGTTTGAAATTTTCAATCACTGCATTGAGCGTTTCCAGGAAACCCTGTGCGCTCAAGGTTGTAAAATCAGGCATCATATTTTGACCCAATTTCCCGTCCAAAATCAAACTCGTATTGAAAGTGCCTTTCAAGAATTGTCCAATCGGCGCCAACACCTGAAAACTATTAAAAGCATTGAACGATTTTTGGAAATCCATACTCTGTAAATCGTATTTCAAGCTAAATCCAGGATTTTCCTTATCCTTGGTGTCGTAGCCACCGCTCAAAGCCATCCTACCGCCCAAAGTGCTTGCAGTGACATTATCCAGCGTGACCGCCTGATTTGCTACAGATAATCCACCTTCTATATTGCTTAGTTCTAGATTTGTATAAAGTAACTTTTTAATATCAGCGTTGACATCAATATCAATATTTTCCGGCACTAAAATAGGTTCCAAGGCTTCGGTAGAACTTGTCGTACCGCCTGTGCCAGAAGTCGGCTGAGACGCAGGCGTAGCAGTGCTTTCGGTCATAAACTGATTTAAATCCAGGAAATTAGAAGCAATCGATATATTCCCACCAAGCGTCTGATTATCAAACAAATAGTCAAACATATTTGTAATTGTACCCGAAGCTCGAATATCGCTATTACCAATTTGAGTACTCAATTCTTGCGCCACCAGTTTATTAGGCTTCATATTGCCTTTCACCACTGTATTTTTTATATTGTAAGTATCGTAAACGATTTCGCCAACGGCCGCATCCAACGTAAAATCAAAACGATCAAAAATTTCGATTTCTTCGGTCTCTTCCGAGGTAGGCAATGCTGGCTGCGATGGGTCTTCCTGTGGCATCCATTCATTCGCATCGAAATAATTGGAACGCACGGTAAAACTCCCTTTCATTGTTTTTTTCGGCGAGAAATAAGCCAGGATATTGTCTACCCGTCCGTTCGCTTTGATGTCACTTTTGCCCAGCTTGGCATCGAAATTATCCACCCGCACATTTTGCGGCGTAAAAGCAGCTTTGGCATTATTGATGCGGACAGCAGGATAAACGGCATCTTTATAAGTAAGATTGGTAATTTCGGCTACACCATTCATATTCACTCGTTCATATTCTTGATTTTCGATATACGAAAGCCGCGTTTTCGCTTCGATATTCGCTGCTATGATTCCATTCAAATCGCTGACACCTTCCATAGGAAAGGCTTGGGACAATTCTTTCAGATTGAGTACGCCATCAATTTGGGTATCAATATCAGGATCAGAAATCGGCGTTTTCAGATTAAAAATAGCTTTAATGGGATTGCTGCCTAATTTCATCGCAAAATTTGGCACATTCACTACCATATCGTCAAAATTGCTCGAAGGGCTATTGACATTCACTTTGGTATTAATATTCGTAATGCCTAATGGCAAATCAGGATATTTTACATTCGCATTATCCACGCCAAGGTTGATTTGAAATGCTGGATATTGCTCTAAATCGCCGTTATAAGTACCTTTTACCCAACCACCAAGGTCAAATTTACCGTCCGCTTTCACATTTTCGTAGCCCGCGATATAAGCATTCGGGATCATCGAAAGCAAATTCTTGAAACTATTTTGAGGCGTTGAGAACGTCAAATCCATAGCCGTATTAACAGAGTCCACCAATTGCACAAACCCATCGGCGTTCAATTCCAACTCATTCAATTTCAATACATTTTCCTTTAAAGTATATTTGCTATTCTTCTGGTCAATATTGAAAATCGCATCCAATGCAGTATGTGCGCGCTTGAGGTAAGTGATACCGCCATAAGTGACGGTTAAGGAGTCAATTTCTGTCTCCGTGTCCAGGTCATATACATCAATCGTAAAATCACCGGAACCGCTGTGATTCAGTCCTTTGATCGAAACGTAAGCCCCCAAACTTTCATCATCGTACAAAATATCACCTTCTTCGATGCTATATTCTTGGAGATTAGCTCGGAAAGCGCTCAAATCAATGGGTTCTGCCTCCTCTGCAGTTGTATCGGTGCTTGGCTTTGCAATATCATAATTGGAACGCCCATCTTCCAAGACATAGACATTTATCTTTGGCTGTTTTACATTGATACCTTTGATTTTCAAAGGATTTTCATTCCGAATGACGGATAGAATATCCACTGTCACATCCGCTGATTTTACATCCGCGAGTTTGATGCCTTCAAAAGGTTCTATATTTTCAATCGAAAGATCATAGATTCTTACCGTCAGGTTTGGAAAGTTCCTAAAAAGAGATAGACTTACGTCGCTGAAGTCCATTTTGGCGTTCAGGCTTTCGTTCGCTGTTTCTTTGATCGTTGCTAAAATCTGGTCTTTAAAAAAGTAAGGGATAGCCACTGCCGCACCCAGAACCAGCACGACAAGGACTCCAAGTGTGATAAGTGTAATTTTAAGAGCGCGTTTCATTGTATGGTGTTTTATAGATTTGAATCTGTCTAATTAGATCAACCGTTCAATTTCCCGACGGTTCACTTATATTTAGACGCATTTTCCTAAAACAGTAACGCTTTTGGAGTATATAAATTTGAATTTTGCTAAAGCTTTAGCAAATTATTAAAACTTTAGTATTTTTCGAGCGTAGCAAAAAGAAATTACAATTCCATAACATGTCAAGAACCAAATTGGATTTTCAACTTATAGAAGATCAAAAAGGACTCCAGCAATTTAGACACGAAAACGAAGACATTAGTTGGTTGAGTTTTGATACCGAATTTGTTGGCGAAAAACGCTTTGTCACAAGCCTTTGCCTGGTGCAAGTGAAAACCGAACACGGGCTTTATTTGATCGACCCATTTAAGGTAAATGATTTGATTCCACTTTTGGAATTGATTGAAAACGAGTCTGTTGTGAAAATTACGCATGCCGGTGACAATGATTACCGGCTGCTGAATTCTCTCTTCGATACCGTACCCAAAAATGTGTTCGACACGCAGATCGCTGCCGGTTTTGTTGGGTATAAATATCCGATTTCCTTTCGGAAATTGGTAGAAAGCGAATT
The DNA here is from genome assembly GCA_033761835.1 of Saprospiraceae bacterium. Lineage (GTDB taxonomy): Bacteria > Bacteroidota > Bacteroidia > Chitinophagales > Saprospiraceae > JADJNW01. The sequence goes on along the minus strand of JANRME010000352.1, from coordinate 4,319 downwards.
GCAAGTCAATCTTGATAAGGGCTATGCGGTGACCGATTGGGAAGCCCGGCCATTCTCAGCGAAGCAATTGGACTATGCGCTGGAAGATGTAATGCCATTGTATGATCTTTGGACAACATTATCAGAAAAATTAGAAGAACAAGGGCGCATGAATTGGGCTAAAGAAGAATTTGCGCAACTCGAATCCCCGGATTTTTATTTCAAAGACCCTAACCATGAAGCACTCAACAGCGAGTTGATGAAATCGCTCAATAAACGCGAAAAAGTATTCCTGATGCGCTTGTTGGACTGGCGTCGTCGCACCGCCGAAGAAAAAAATTATTCCAAAGAAATGGTGCTCTCGGGTAAGTTATTGGGGCAATTAGTGCGGGGCATTGCTTCCGGACGAGAAGCGCTTTTTCGCAATCGACGTTTACCGGATAAGCTCATTTCCCAATATGGTCAGCTTTTTGAAGAAATGTTTCATCAGCCTCCTTCTGAAGCAGAAAAATACCTAATCAAACAAATTCCGACCGAAGAGGAGGAAGACCCCCGTGAAGACTTGCTACAAGAAATGCTGTATTTATTAGTGAAATATCGATGCATCGAAAGCGGATTGACGCCAGCTTTTGTGCTGCCGCGCAACGCGATCAGAAAACTGAAAAATGGACACGATGGATTAACAGCGAGCCTCGAACATGGCTGGCGACGCGAATTATTGGGCGATGCTTTGGTGGAGTGGCTGTTGAATGTAGAGCATTTGGATTTGAAAGTGGCCGAAAATCGGATTGAATTGTTATTGAAAAAGTAAGTCAAAAGAATTGTGAATCAAGAAAACCGCGAAAAACTACTGGAAGTCAAGAATTTAAAAACTGTTTTCCGAACAGACGAAGGCACTGTGACGGCAGTGGACGGTATTAGTTTTGACGTTTTTCGCGGTGAAACGCTTGGTATTGTTGGGGAATCAGGCTCAGGTAAATCGGTGACAGCTTTATCCGTCATGCGGCTTCTGGCTTCACCTCCTGCGCAGGTGGAAAGCGGAGAAATTTGGTTTCATAGAAAAGAAAATGAAGCGATTGATTTATTGCAATTGCCTGAAAATCAGATGCGTCGCTTTCGAGGAAACGAATTGGCGATGATTTTTCAGGAACCAATGACTTCGCTGAATCCGGTTTTCAAATGCGGAGAACAAGTCGCAGAAGTATTCCGTTTGCATCGAAATATGGATGCAAAATCTGCCAAAACCGCTGTGTTAGAACTGTTTAGCAAAGTGCAATTGCCGCAGCCGGAGCGCATTTACAATACTTACCCGCATCAAATTTCGGGAGGTCAGAAACAGCGCGTGATGATTGCAATGGCAATGGCCTGCAATCCAGACCTTTTGATCGCCGACGAGCCTACGACCGCGCTTGATGTGACCGTGCAAAAGACCATCCTGGAATTAATGAATGATCTCAAACGAGAACTGAATACTTCGGTTTTGTTTATTACGCATGATTTGGGCGTCATCGCTGAGATTGCGGATCGCGTATTGGTTATGCACCAGGGCAAAATTGTAGAGCAGGGCAGCGTATTTGATATTTTTCAAAATCCTCAGCATCCTTACACGCAGGGCTTGCTGGCTTGTCGGCCGCCCTTGGATTTTAAAATGCGACGCTTGCCCATGATTGCTGATTTTTTCGATGATGCCGATCAAACTTTTATCGAAAAAATTGCCAAACTCAAGATTCCTAAAGAAGAAACCGAAGCCCGCTTAAAAAACATCGAACAGCAATCACCTTTATTAAAAATTAAAAGTTTAAAGACTTGGTTTCCAGGCAGAAAAAGCATTTTAGGCAAGGCTCAAAATTTTATTAAAGCCGTTGACGATGTTACTTTTGATGTGTTTCCCGGCGAAACGCTTGGATTAGTAGGTGAATCCGGCTGCGGCAAAACCACGTTGGGGCGCACCATTCTTCGTCTGATCGACGCGACCGAAGGCAGCATTCATTATGCCGATAGAAATTTATTGCAACTCTCTGAAAAAGAGCTACAACCGCTGCGTAAAGAAATGCAGATCATTTTTCAAGACCCTTATTCCTCGCTCAATCCGCGCGGCACGATTGGTAATGCCATTATAGAACCGATGCGTGTTCATAAAATTGGCCAAAACGAAGCAGAACGCCGCGAACGCGCTTTTGAATTGCTAAAAACGGTGGGGTTGGAAGACAAACATTTTTACCGCTACCCCCATGAATTCTCGGGCGGACAACGCCAGCGCATTTGCATTGCTCGGGCTTTAGCTTTGAATCCCAAGTTTATTGTTTGTGATGAATGCGTGTCCGCGCTCGATGTGTCCGTGCAAGCGCAAGTGTTGAATCTACTCATGGAACTCCGAGAACAGCAACAACTTACCTATATTTTTATCTCGCACGACCTCTCGGTGGTCAAGTTGATGAGCGACCGTATGATGGTGATGAATCAAGGTAAAATCGAAGAGTTTGGACCTGCCGAAGCGATTTATGAAAATCCGCAATCGGAATATGCCAAAAAGCTGATTTCAGCGATTCCGAAGGGTAGATTAGATAATATTAAAATGCGGATTAAGTAATTATTTCAATAATTTTGGAGCTTCTTGAATAATAGAGCTAATAATTTTATTAGCAAGTTCTTGATTTAACCCTCCTATTACTAATTCAGTTATCTTACCCATTAACAGTTGCCGCCAATTCTTTTTATTTAAAAAATATAACTGTTTAAGTTCACGAATTTCTGATATTAAATCATCATATATTATTTCTTGCCCTTTCCTCAGTTTCTCAACTTCTTTTAAGATTTCATCAATTTGAGTATCATACTTATTTTTTTCTATCTCTGTAAAAAGATCGTCGCTAACAATTATGCCTAATCCTTCTAATTCTTGATTGATAAAATATATTGCAGCCTCGTAATTTTTTGACCATTGACAATTTCCCTCATGTTTACATTCTTTTCTATGATTTTCTAAGTCTGTAACGAGCTGATTTTGGATAATTTCAAGATATTCTATTTTATCCTTTTCCTTATTTAATTCAAACAATTTATACCTTAGACTTTCCAATGGCTTTTGATAACCATTTTTAACACTTCTTAGATCACGTCTGATGAACTCATTTGCTAATTCTTTTACAACATCCATAACAAAACCAATTTTTGCTTGACATAAATTCTTGATAAAGATAAAGAAATATCAAAGAAATATAGGGTTCAAATTTTTATACAAAAATTTTCAACGCCATTCCAACTTTCCAACCATCCTTGCATCTTTTGTACAGAAGTCAGATAAGAGAAGCCAGTCACGAAGGACTCCTACGGAGAAGAGAGATGTGAGCAGCCAGACTTTTCAGAGATTTTACGATATTTGATAGAAAAAACCCGAAACAAAACGTGCAAGCAACGATAACGGAGAAAGAATTGCTAAAAGAATGCCTCGCCGGCAAGCCCCGCGCACAATACGAATTGTACGATCGTTACGTAGGCGCGATGTATAATACTGCGATCCGCATGATGGCAAGCGCGGTGGAGGCGGAAGATGTATTGCAGGAGGGTTTTGCCAAAGTATTTCAGCAGTTGCACACGTTTCGGGGGGAGTCCACCATTGGCGCTTGGATCAAGCGGATTATCGTGACCACTGCATTGACGCATTTGCGCAATAAAAAGAAGTTTCAAGTGGTGGAACTCAATGTGGTAGCGGATTTGGAAGATGAAGAAGCCGAAGAAGAAGCGCCACTTTGGGATGCCAAAACGATTCATTATGCGATTCAAGAATTGCCGGAGGGCTGTCGCGTTGTATTCAATTTATTTTTAATAGAAGGAATGCAGCATAAAGAAATCGCCGAAGCATTGGGCATTACAGAATCGACCTCGAAAACGCAGTATATGCGGGCGAAGAAATTATTACGAGAACGATTGAAAGCTTTGAGATTTGGAGGATTGGAGACGAGGTGACTTGGAGACTGGGAGACTTGGAGAAAGGGGGACTTGGTGAATCATATTCAATAAATGATAAATATTATATCGTGGATAAATTAGAAAAACGAATACAGGAATTGCGGGGAGAATTAGAGTCCGTTGAGCAGCCTGATCGCGCTAAAATTTGGGCGGAAGTGCAACGCCAGCAAGGCTTGAAGCCAATCAACACATCCAGGCAAACCATGCGCGGTTTTTGGATGGGCGTGGCGGCGAGCGTCGCGGTTTTGCTGGTCGCAGGGGCAGGCTGGTGGGCATATCAAAATTCAATTACAGCACCGACGCCAATAGCTGTGAACCTTCCGCCACAATGGGCACAGGAACAGCAGGAATACAAGCAATTGATCGAAAAT
>JANRME010000351.1:0-45710 GCA_033761835.1 Saprospiraceae bacterium | reverse complement strand
ATGGCGTTGTGCAATTGACGAAAAAATAGTATAAAGAATGGTTGAATAGAAATGATTGGGTATTTCATGGCGCCTAATTTTTGAAAGCGTATAATAGTTTTCATACATTTCAACCAATAAAAGTCTTTTTTTTGATTAATCTTATGACTTTGGAGTCACCAGATTAATCAAAAAAATTTTATACCTTTTCTTTGTAATTTATTGACAACAAATTCGGTAAACTTATTTTGATAGTGAAGGATGCTTACAGCCATAAAGAGAAAATGTACGTCGCTACCGACTGCATTGTATTTGGTTTTGATAATGGAGAGCTCAAATTATTGATTTTTCGGCGAAGGGTTGAGCCGGACAAAGGCGCCTGGTCGCTGATCGGCAGTTTTGTTGAGTTGGACGAAGATGTGGACGAAGCCGCCAGAAGGATTTTGAAAGAAATAACGGGTCTGGATAATGTGTTTTTCGAGCAGTTAAGAGCTTACGGCAAAGCCAATCGGGATCACGGATACAGATGCATTTCCATCGCGCAATATGCTTTAATACGAATCGATGAGTCGGATAAGGAATTAGTAGAAAAACACGGGGCTTATTGGTACAAACTCAACGAATTACCCAAATTGGTACTGGATCACGATAAAATGGTGGAAGATGCGCTCATCGAACTTCGGCAAAAAGCGAAACACCAACCCATTGGTTTTGAGTTGCTTCCTGAAAAGTTTACAATTCCGCAACTGCAAAGTCTTTACGAAGCTATTTATCAGCGGCCTTTGGACTCCAGGAATTTTAGAAGAAAAGTATTTTCGCTCGGCGTGTTAACAAAATTAGATGAGAAAGATAAATTTAATTCCCGCAAAGGGGCTTATTTTTATGAATTCAACCATGAAAAATATCAACAGTTATTAAAGTCGAGTTATAATTTTGAAATATAAAGTAAATATTCCAAACTGAGATGTAATGAAGGAAATAAAGGATATTATCCAGTCCTATGAGGAAGCGCAAAAACAAGGTAAACAAATGGCCTTAGCGACAGTGGTACACGTGGAGGGTTCTTCCTATCGGCGGCCGGGTGCGCGGATGTTGATTACCGAAGATGGATATTTGACTGGTGCTATTAGTGGTGGTTGCCTGGAAGGCGATGCGCTGCGCAAAGCCTTATTGGTGATGTCGCAACAACGATCTATGCTGGTGACTTATGATACGATGGATGAAGACGATGCAACCCTGGGGATAGGGCTTGGTTGCAATGGCATTATTCAGGTTTTGATCGAACCGATCCATGTAAATGATCTAAATAATCCCATTCAGCTTTTAAAAAAGATTGCAAATAAGCGCGAGAAAGCGGTTTTGGTTACTTTGTTTTCATTGGAAAGTAAAAAAGATGTACAGCCTGGTACTTGTTTGCTCTTACGAAAAGACGAATGCATCGAAGGAAATATCCCCGCTTTAAAAAATATTTTGATCGAAGATGGAATGCAGGTTTTGAAAAATGGGCAATCTTTATTCAGGGCTTATCATACTGAAAATCAGCATCTAACCGCCTTCATTGAATTGGTAGAACCCGCGATTTCACTCGTGGTGATGGGCGCAGGAAATGATGTAATTCCAGTAGTGGCGATGGCGGATATATTGGGATGGGAAACAACGGTGATCGATGGCAGGCCCAATTATGCAAAGCAAGAGCGCTTCTCTCCTACTTGTCAAGTGTTAGTCGCCAAGCCAGAAAATGTAATCAACCAAATTGAGATAGACGATTTGACCGTTTTTGTGCTGATGACGCATAATTATAATTATGACCTCGCCATGTTGCCTCAATTAGCGAAAAGAAACGTTCGTTATCTGGGTATGCTAGGGCCCAAGAAAAAATTGGAGCGGATGCTTAGAGAACTCGAAGAGCAAGGCATCCACTTGACAGCACCCCAACGCGCCTGCATTCACAGCCCCGTCGGACTCGACATCGGCGCAGAAACAGCCGAGGAAATTGCTTTATCCATCCTGTCCGAAATAAAAGCAGTATTAAACGAACGACAAGGATCATCGCTACATCAATACTCGGGAACCATACATCCTCGCAGCGAATTTGTAATTGAACAGGTGAATATTACTAAAAAATAATAAACAAGCTTTTTCCCTATGATAAAGCAAGCGATCTTCCAAATTACTCATTGAATCTGTGTAATACCGATCAAGCTTTGCTGAATAAAGGCTATAAACGATATGCATAAATGAAAAAGCCTTACCATATTCTGATAAGGCTCTCTTTTTTAGTGGGCGATGACGGATTCGAACCGCCGACCCTCTGCTTGTAAGGCAGATGCTCTAAACCAGCTGAGCTAATCGCCCTCACAAATGCCTGTTTTAAAAGGCGAGTGCAAAGATAACGTTATATCTGTTTGTAAGCAATAGTTGGAGTGAAAAATATTAAAAAAATATTCTCCTTTTCGATACATTTTTTGCTAAATTCTGTACTCAATCCACTTTAAATACTTAAACTTAAGGTGAATTACGGATAAGGGGTAAAAGGCTGACATTAGGAAATTTGAGTTTCAACATTCAAAAAACACTTAAAAGTGACCCGATATGCCCATAAATTAAAGAAAATAAGATGCTTTGTATCAAGCCTATAAAAAATGGCAAAGGCAGGTACCTGGTGAGCCAGCTATGAGTGTTTTGTAAGCCTGATAAGCCGCGTTGTGCCTTTGTGGCTGCTGTACAAGATGGGGCAAAGCCTACGCAAGACTTACTATTTGATGGCTGCTTGATTCAATATTGATTTTGAGTAACTTATTTTTTTTATCCATAATTTAGGCTATTTTTAAAATCCATAATTGCATCAAGATGATCATTCAGTCTGCGCTTGTTTTCTGTGGCTCAAGTAAAGGTAGGAATCCGATTTATGAAAAGTCGGCTTATGAACTCGGCAAATCCCTCGCGCAGCGCGGCATCCGGCTCGTGTATGGCGCTGGAAACGTAGGATTGATGGGCGTTTTGGCCGATGCAGCTCTGGAACATGGCGGCGAGGTGACAGGCATTATTCCTTATTTTCTAAGGGATCGGGAGGTTTGTCATCTTGGATTGACCGAACTCGTAGTGGTGCAAAGCATGGCAGAGCGCAAACTGGTGATGGCGGAGCGAGCGGATACCGTTATTACTTTGCCTGGTGGCTACGGCACGCTGGACGAATTATTTGAAATGCTGACGCTGGTACAATTGAGTCAAGCGGCGCACCCGATTGGTATTTGGAATGTGAATGGATTTTTCGATCCTTTAATAATGCAATTAGAAAAGATGCACGAAGAACAATTTTTGAAAGATATTCACCGCAAAATGCTATTGGTTTCAAGCGATTTGGATGATTTATTTACCAAAATAGAAAATTTTGAACCGACAATGCCCGTTGGAAAGTGGCAGAATTCCTGAATTGCGATTTTGTGTTTATCTTTGAATGAATTTATATAGTGATGTGATGTTGTAGTGATGATATAGTGATATAATGATGTGGTGATATAATGATTTTGTAATTTTTTATCACCGTATCATAAAATTACTACATCGCTAACTAAATAACCAAATATGAACCGAATTATTACCCTGGACGAATTTATTATTCATCGTCAGAAAGACTTTCCATTTGCTTCGGGCGAACTCACTGGACTCTTGCGCGATATTGGCGTGGCGGCTAAAATCGTGAATCGCGAAGTCAACAAAGCTGGACTGGTCAATATTCTTGGCTCGGCTGGCGGAGACAATGCTACCGGCGACGAGGTTCAAAAACTCGATCTTTATGCCAATGAAAAACTGATCGAATGCCTTAAAAACAGTGGCGAATGCTGCGGCGTGGCTTCTGAAGAATTTGAAGATTTTATCCCGATTCCTGCAGTGGCCTCCAAGGCTTCTAAATATGTCGTTGTATTCGATCCTTTGGATGGCTCTTCCAATATTGATGTGAATGTGTCGGTAGGCACTATTTTTGGCATTTATCGTCGCAAAAGCAACGCTGACGGGCCTTGTACGCTGGAGGATTTTTTGCAAAAAGGCTCGGAATTGGTAGCTGCAGGCTATGTATTGTATGGCACTTCCACGATTTTGGTGTATAGCACGGGGCGTGGCGTGAATGGCTTTACGCTTGATCCTTCGATCGGTGAATTCTGTTTGTCGCACCGCGATATTCAAATTCCCAATCGAGGCAATTATTATTCAGTAAATCAAGGGTATTATTTAAAATTTGATGTAGAAATGCGCCGTTATATCGACCATTGCTCCGATATGAATCTGCGCCTGCGTTATATTGGCTCGATGGTGAGCGATATTCACCGAATTTTATTACAAGGTGGCATTTTTCTTTACCCGCAAACGCGCAAGTACCCGCAAGGCAAGCTCCGCCTGGTGTATGAATGCAATCCTTTATCTTTTATCGTAGAACAAGCTGGCGGCAAAGCGATGACTTGTCAGTTGCAACGGGTATTGGATTTGGAAGTGACGCATTTGCATCAGAGGGCAACAATAGCAATGGGTTCGCCGGATATGATTGATGAAATGAAGGCATTTGTAGAGAAATATTCGGCGTTGCCGACGTTCAATTAGTTTTATGTTGGAGGTTACAAGTTTTAAGTTTCAGGTTTCAGGAAATAATGTGACTCAAAATGTTTTTCTAAGTCTAAATAGGAAAGCATATTTTATGGCAACTATTATATGCAAAAGGCTCTTGTGGCGAGTTACGTTCTCAACTTTACAGAGTATTTGATCAAGCTTATATCGAACAGTATAAATTTGAATCATTATGTGCTGAATTAGAAATCACTTCAAAATTAATAAGCAGCTTTATCAGTTATTTAAAAAAATCCAATTATAACGGTCAAAACTTCTAACCTGAAACCTCCAACTATCTGATCAATTGATACTTCCCCACCACATCGTCGCCGCCTTTGATGACTAAAAAGTAAGTACCGGTTTTTAACTTACTGAAATCCATATCTTTAAGATGCGTTTTGGCGACTTGCCCATTAAAAGTATAGCGATCAAGCACGGCAAAGGATTCGCTCAATAATAAAATCGTCACATTGCAAGCATTTTTAAGTGTATACCGAAGAGAAACCTTACCCGTGCCATCGCATTGAAGCTTGGGTTGGTTCGACCAGTCATCAGTGCCGTTACTGGCGGCGGTCGAGTTTTTAGGTGCAGCACCTAACGCTTTTCCGGGTGTAGGTTCTATAGTTGGTTTATTATTGGCAGCGATTAATTGTTTTTCACGATAAAGCGTCACCACATCTCCTGTTGGCGGATTCCAGAGCGAAAGCCCTACGGGTGGCTCAAAAAGATTAGCGTCTTTCACTTCACCAACATTAGCAGACACATCGGTCATCACGGTGCGAATTTCCACTTGATCCCGATCCACAAAAATCCAGTTGAATTGATTAAAGCTACCGCTGGCACGCGTCCAAGTCTTGTCATCGTCATTCTGGCGCAAAGGCGCGCCCCAACAGCCTTCGCCGATATAAACCGTGCCGTTTTCATCATCCTGGATAAAATTTTCATCGTTTCCAGGGTCTTTGGAAGGACGAATCGGATACGTCCATTTGGTCACGTGCGAGTCCGATTCTATTGCCAATTGCACTTTGTATTTGTGAAAAAGCGTTGCCCAATTCAGCACCAATTCATCTTTTTCTTCTTTTTCGCGTGTATGCGGGCGCATGGAATGATGGTATTGCGCAAAGCGCCAGGTAAATGAGGCATTTTTTTGCAAATCCGCTTCCAACCAATCGCGCTGCTCGCCACCGGAAGGAATCATGGAATTCAATGTATAAATCCGCAACAAATTGCCACCAAAATTTAAGGCATAGACCAAGCCAGAATTGACCACATCAAACACTTCTACCAAAGAAGCATTGGAAGCCTCATGATTGCCGCGTGCCACCACAATCGGGAACAGCCGTCCGTCATTGCCAATGGTTTCTTGCCAATCATCGAGCCATTTTTTCCATTCGGCAGGGCTATCGTCAGAAGTCATATCCCCATTGAAAAGCACAAAATGCGGGCGGAGCTTGCTCACCAATTTGTTAGCGCTTTTGCGTGCATCGCGGAAATTGCGAGAATCACCACCAGAAATGATGGAAAGCCGCTCTGTTGCTTGGTTTGGTGCGGTTTTAAAAGACATTCGACGGCTGACGCCTTCGCTATCACGTATTACAAAATAATAAACAGTGTTTGGTTTTAGTCCTGTAAGTCTTACAAAATGATTGTTCATGCCGCGAGCATTCGCTACCAAATCTGGCTTGCGGGAGAATTTATAAGCTTCTGATTTTTGCCCTTGATCGCTCAAGTCATAATGCAATATTGGGTTTCCGCCTGATACTTGATCCCAGCCAATCACCATCGTAGTCGCCGGGTCGTCGCGCCACATACAGCGATAGCGCGTATTCGCTGCATCGAGCTTCCCTAAAATTGAAGCAAACAAGAATAAATGAAACAAAAATACCTTTGCAAAAGCGTTTCTGAGAACGAAACATTTTTGAATTGAATGCGTAAATCGTTGTGATTGAGCTTTAAATCCTGCTAATTCCTGCATTACCAATAGAATTTTGCCAAATTTAGTAAGAAATACAAAAGGGTAGTTGCTTTAGTGCACCTTCGCAGACGAATACAAATATTGTAACGACGAAAGTGCCAAAAAGTCATCAATAATAATCATGTAAAGTTACACCATGCGCAGGGAGGAATTGTTGTGATCCAAAGGATTCCTATGGAAAGAAAAGCTTCGCTTATCGGAAATATTGTACCTTTGCAGCGAATTTAACAAGATAAAAACGAAAATCGTTTGTATAAATTTCAAATTACCGAATATGTTGAAGGATAATCTTGTTTTTAGCCTGATTAACAAAGAATTAGAGCGTCAACGCAAAGGCGTTGAACTGATTGCTTCTGAAAATTTCACCAGCCAGGCGGTACTGGATGCAACGGGTACTTGCCTGACCAATAAATACGCGGAAGGCTATCCTGGCAAGCGCTATTACGGTGGCTGTGAAGTGGTGGATGAGATCGAGCAATTGGCGATTGATCGTTTGAAAGAATTGTTTGGCGTAGAATACGCGAATGTGCAACCACATTCTGGTTCGCAAGCAAACGCAGCGGTTTATCTGGCAACATTGCAACCCGGCGATCATATCCTTGGGTTCAATCTGGCACACGGCGGGCATCTCTCGCATGGTTCTCCTGTGAGTTATTCCGGTAAGGTTTATAATGCGCATTTCTATGGCGTGGAAGAAGAGACCGGTATTATTGATATGAATAAAGTGGAGGCCAAAGCTTTAGAAGTGAAGCCTAAAATGATTATCTGTGGTGCTTCGGCGTATGCGCGCGATTGGGATTATGCTGCTTTCCGCGCCATTGCTGATAAAGTGGGTGCTTTGCTCTTGGCGGATATTGCACATCCAGCGGGGTTGATCGCAGCGGGTTTTCTTAATAATCCTGTAAAGCATTGCCATATCATTACTTCTACAACACATAAAACCTTGCGCGGCCCGCGTGGCGGCATCATTATGATGGGCGAAGATTTTGACAATCCCTGGGGACGTGCTACCAAAAAAGGTGGTTTGATAAAAATGTCGGCGATCCTCAATAGTGGCGTCTTTCCTGGAATGCAAGGCGGCCCCCTGGAGCATGTGATTGCCGCTAAAGCCATTGCTTTTCATGAAGCATTACAACCGGAATTCAAACAATACGCGAAGCAAGTGATCAAAAACGCGGCGGCTATGGCCGATGCTTTTGTAGAAAAAGGATATAAAGTCATTTCCGGTGGAACGGATAACCACTTGATGCTGATCGATTTACGAAGTAAAAGCGTTACAGGCAAGGTAGCCGAAGAAGCTTTGGTACAAGCCGATATCACCGTTAATAAAAACATGGTTCCTTTTGATACCGAATCACCGATGGTTACTTCGGGTATTCGTGTAGGTACGGCTGCCATTACAACGCGTGGATTTAATGAGGAAGATTGTAGGAAAGTTGTGGATTGGATGGATGCTATCATCACCAATGCTACAAACGAGCCTTTAATTGACCAAACGCGCCGCGAAGTGAATGAATTTATGGAAAAATATCCTTTGTACGAAGCGCATGAATTGGTTCGGAGTTAAAACTCGGTCGTTCCAGGGTACGGATGATCTTGATCTTCCTCTATAGGTTCTACCAGCAGCGTTTTTTTATCAATCATACCAACGACTCGAACGGGCGCGCCCACAGGCAATTCCCTGCCATGTGTGACTGCGTTCACCGAAGTGGGCAAGTGTCGCATATCAAGGTGAATCTTGCCCATACCAGCTCGATGCGGCGGAATAGGTTGTAATACTTTCCCTGTGCTGTCCAAAATAGGTCTTGAATTTTGGGAACTCGTCCAAAATGGAAGTCTGTAAATAGTAGATAAAAAAGCAAGAACGCCTCCAACTAAAGCGCCCAATAAAATAGCTTGCGCGAAGGTATATTCAAAATGCGCAGCAATCGCTGCGGACCATCCAAGTACGGCAAAGAAAATTAAGACAGTGTGAGCGTCTAATTTGAGAGATTTACGTTGATTGGAATTTGAATCCGATTCTGGTTCTTCCGAAAAGAAACTATACACCGTAAAAACCAGTAACAGCAAGCTTGCTATTATGGCAACGCCCCATAATATTTGTTCACTCCAATTAGCGGCAATCCAATCCGTTTTCAATAGCAATATGCGCATAGGACAAAACTTAATGCGGTTTAAAACAAAAGTGTAGTGTTTCGTTCATTTGATGTTTTAACAAACAAAAAAAGCAGAATTCTCTTTTTCACAATAATTGTCTCGACAAACAGGCATTATTTTTCGTCCAACACATCGTTTGCAAAAACATTTTTGCTTTGTCGGAATTAAAATGCTGGTCTGTTTAAATCTTCTTAACTTTGCGGCAAAGCAAAATTTTATGAACGGCAAAACAGGGCGTATCGAACTGTACAATACTAGCCAAGTGCTCGAAGTGAAGTTGTTTTCGGGTACAGAATCGCTTTATCTGGCCGAAGAAATTTCCAGAAAATATGGGCAAGAATTGGGTATCATCAAGCTGAATCGCTTTAGCGATGGTGAGATGCAGCCTGTTATTGACGAGTCTGTGCGGGGCGCTTTCGTTTTTTTTATACAATCCACTTTCCCTCCGGCAGAGAATCTGATGGAGTTATTATTGATGATTGACGCTGCCAAACGTGCTTCAGCGGGTTATATCACAGCGGTCATTCCTTATTTTGGTTATGCCCGACAGGATCGCAAAGACAAGCCTCGCGTGCCAATTTCTGCAAAGTTGATTGCCAATTTATTGCAAGCGGCTGGCACAGATCGCATTATGACGATGGATTTGCACGCCGACCAGATTCAGGGCTTTTTCGATATTCCAGTGGATCACCTCCAAAGTAATGCGATTTATATTCCTTATTTAGAACAACAAGACCTTTCTAATATCATCTTCGCTTCCCCAGATGTGGGCGGGGTAAAACGTGCACGCGCTTACGCCAAAGCTTTTTCCAAAGATTTAGTGATTTGCGATAAATACCGCGAGCGAGCCAACGAAGTAGCGGGCATGACCGTAATTGGTAGTGTGGATGGTGCCGATGTAATTTTGGTGGATGACCTCGTGGATACCGCAGGTACTCTATGCCGTGCTGCCGATATTATCATAAAAAAAGGTGCTCGCAGTGTACGCGCAATGTGTACCCACCCAATTCTCTCTGGCAAAGCTTATGATAATGTCGAAAATTCAGAATTATCCGAATTATTGGTGTGCGACACGATTCCTTTGAAAAAACATTCCAACAAAATAAAGGTGCTTCCTACGGCAGACCTATTTTCCAAGGCAATTCGCAATACTCACGAACATCGTTCGATTACGGCGCTGTTTGTTTAGAGGGTGAGGTTTTAGTGCTATCGAACCAAAATACCATAGTACTCTCGCACAATAATACTTTTTTCAAAAAAAAGAATGGATTTTTCAAAATAGAATCACTATCTTTGCATGCCTTTTTAGAATTTTAGTTCAAATCAATTAGCAATTGAGCCATGCAGGTAATTAATATAAAGGGTCAGTTGAGAAACGACCTCGGTAAGAAAGGAGCAAAAGCCGTCCGTAAAGAAGGGTTAATCCCTTGTGTGATGTATGGTGCGCAAGAAGTGGTACACTTTTCTACTACACTGAGCGATGTACGCCATCTGATTTATTCGCCAGATTTTAAAATTGCTCAAGTAGAAGTGGAAGGAAAATCCTTCAAATGTATTTTGAAGGACAAGCAATTTAATCCGGTAACCGATGATATTCAACATCTTGATTTTCTCTTGTTGATTGATAAGCGCCCGATAAAAGTAGAAGTGCCAATTCGCTTTAAAGGCACATCTCCCGGTGTCAAATCCGGTGGAAAATTGCTGCAAAAAGTACGCACAGTAAAAATCAAAGCGACGCCGGAAAAACTGGTAGATGAATTAACAGTGGATATTTCGCACTTGGAGTTGGGTCAATCCATTCGTATCCGCGATGTGCAACCTGGTGAAGGTATCGAAATTCTCAATGCACCTGGTACACCGATTGCTACGATAGAAATTCCGCGTGCATTACGTAGCGCTCAACAGGCTGCAGCTGCTGCCGACGTTAAAAAGAAATAGAAATTATCTTTATTTTTATATAAATTCCGGGCAAGAGGCGTAAGTATTCACTTATGCCTCTTGTGGTATTGAAATGGAAAATTTGCGCGTCACATTAGTTCAAAGCTTTTTGCATTGGGAAGATAAATCGGCGAATTTGAGACAATTTGACCAAAAACTGGCTTCGCTTGCTGGTCAAACCGATTTGATTATCCTCCCCGAAATGTTTAGCACAGGCTTTAGTATGAATGCCACAGCTTTGGCTGAAGATATGCAAGGGCGCACCATGCAATGGCTCAGGGATAAAGCCGCTATCCTTGAATCGGGCATTACAGGAAGTTTTATAGCCGAAGAAAATGGGCATTACTACAATCGCTTGGTGTGGATGCACCCCGATGGGACTTATAGCACTTACGATAAAAGACATCTCTTCACTTATGCCGATGAGCATCAACATTATACACCAGGGCAGCAGCCATTGCTGGTAGAACTCAAAGGTTGGCGTATACTGCCGCTCATTTGTTACGATTTGCGCTTTCCGGTGTGGAGTCGCAATGTCCAAAATTATGATTTATTGCTATATGTAGCCAATTTCCCGGAACGCCGCAGCCATGCCTGGAAATCTTTACTTACTGCTCGTGCCATTGAGAATTTAGCTTATACAATAGGCGTGAATCGCGTTGGTAATGATGGCAATGAAATCAGTCACTCTGGCGATTCTATGCTAATTGATTATGCCGGGCAAACGCTATATCAAATCAGCCATCTCGAAGATATTTTTACCGCTACCTTGTCTTATCAAGCGTTACAGGAGTTTCGCCAGCGCTTTGCTTTCCTTCAAGATCGAGATCATTTTACCATTTCAAACCCTTAATCGACGGGCTTAGTTTGTTTTTAAAAATAATTTAAATCATTGTTTAACAGCACTTTAAAATAGAATGTGAAAAAATCTGCATTTCAAACGCATATTTTTCAGCATAGAATTTATATCTTGCGCCCAGCAAGCCCATAGAACATAGACGGACGTACTCCAATCGCGTCCTTAAAGTAAGAATCGGACTCTTTACAAAACCTAAACGATTATGCCAACTGACAGTAGTTGTAGGTGCTTGTCGGCGCTTATTCTTGTGTTCTGTAGCTTTGTTTTTTCCGCTCATGCAAGTACCGATTATTTCCATCCCCTCAGTGATTCCACTGCCGCTCGTAAAATTGATTCCACGACCATTGCAAAGCTGGATTGGCTCAAGCCTGATCTACGGCTGGATATGGTTACTTACGCTAAAGAGTTTTTGGGTATTCGCTATCGTTATGCTGGGCGCGCACCTCAGACGGGTTTTGACTGCTCAGGTTTTACTCATTTTGTAATGCGCAATTTTGAAGTCAATATTTCTACCTGCTCGCGGTCGCAAATTGCCGATGGGAAAAAAGTAGAACTCAATCTGGTGAAACCTGGTGATTTGATTTTCTTTCGACGTAGTAAGCGAAGCCGCATCTCCCACGTGGCCATGGTATTTGCCAATGACGAGAATGGTTTGAAGGTTATTCACAGCACTTCTCGCGGCGTTGTGATAGACGACCTGATGAAGTCAAGCTACTGGCGTCCAAAGATTTATGCAGCTAGAGATGTATTGCACCGCTTTTCTGATGATTATATAAATCGGCAGATCGAGTTATTTTTAGAGCAAAGCAAGAAATTGCAGGAAATGAATGTGGATTTAAGTTTACTTGCTAAGGGGATCAACTTCTAAAAGTCAAGACATACAGTCCTTTTCGACCAACGCTATGCACCATTTTTTTTGTTAGTGTGTTTTATACACCAATTTTACATATCTTCGCTTCGTCGCAGGTATCATCAAGTATTTATTACAAATTTTTCAAACGACAGGAATGATCAACTTGATACTCTTCGGACCTCCCGGCTCGGGGAAAGGTACACAGGCTGCAAAGTTGGTGGAGCAGTACGCGCTTTTACATATTTCGACGGGAGACCTTTTTCGATACGAAATGAGCAATGACACGCCTCTTGGGCAAGCAGCTAAAAGCTATATCGCTAAAGGAGAATTAGTACCGGATGAAGTAACGATTGGAATGCTGCGCAATAAAGTAGAAGCCAATCCTGACGTACGAGGCTATATTTTTGATGGTTTTCCCCGTACGATTGCGCAATCAGAAGCTTTAGACGCGCTTTTAGCAGAAAAAGACGGCGAAGTATCAAAATTGATTATGCTGGACGTACCCGATGATGAAATCGTGGCGCGCATTCTTAATCGTGGCAAAACTTCAGGAAGAACAGACGATTTGGACGAAGATATTGTGCGCAATCGCATCCAGATTTATAAAAACGAAACGTCACAAGTATTTGATTTTTATGCTATTAAAGGAAAATCCACGAAAATCGATGGGGTAGGTAGCGTTGAAGAAATCTTCAATCGCCTTTGCGATGAAATAGATAATCTGTAGCTCTGAACTTCATTCGGAGTTATTGCAAACTAAATCCAACGTCATTGCGTTTTGTGAAATGCGATGACTTTTTTATTTTTATTAGAACAGAGAAATCAGAAGCAAGACTATTTATTCTTAAAAGTCTGGCATCTGGCATCTGACATCTCAAAAAAATGGCCGAACAAAACTTTGTAGATTATGTGAAAATTTGCTGTCGCTCAGGCGCGGGTGGCGCGGGTTCTGTCCATTTTCATCGAGATAAAAAAACGCCAAAAGGCGGCCCTGACGGCGGCGATGGTGGTCGTGGCGGACATATCATCCTGCGTGGCAATCGCAATTTGTGGACTTTGCTTTCGCTCAAATATCGCAAACACGTGATCGCGGGTAGCGGGGTAGGAGGCAGTAGTGGCAATAAATTTGGTGCGGATGGTGAAGATGTGATCCTCGAAGTACCCCTTGGAACTGTAGCCAAAGACGCCGAAACCGGTGCGTTTTTGTTTGAAATTACAGAGGATGAAGAAGAAAGAGTCCTGCTCGATGGCGGCCGTGGCGGCTTGGGCAATAGCCATTTTAAATCGGCCACCAACCAGACACCTCGCTATGCGCAGCCCGGCGAGCCTGGCAAGGAAGAATGGAAAATCCTGGAATTGAAAGTCCTGGCGGATGTTGGACTGGTCGGTTTTCCAAATGCAGGCAAATCTACTTTACTTTCGGTGCTTACGGCTGCCAAACCCGAGATCGCACCCTACCCATTTACCACCATTGTTCCTAATCTTGGCATTGTTCAATACCGCGATGGCCGCTCCTTCATGATCGCCGATATTCCTGGGATTATTGAAAATGCGCACCTCGGCAAAGGTTTGGGGCATCGTTTTTTGCGTCATATCGAACGCAACTCGACCCTGCTATTTATGATTCCATCCGACGCCGAAAACATCAAGAATGAATATGAAATCCTCTTGCGCGAGCTGGAATTGTACAACCCTGAACTCTTAGATAAACCTCGTGTACTGGCGATTACCAAAAGCGATTTGATTGACGAAGAACTCAAAGAACTGCTCAAACCCGAATTGCCGCAAGGCATTCCCTACATTTTTATTTCGGCGGTAGCCCAGCAGGGATTGGATGAACTGCGCGATTTGCTCTGGCGAACGATTAATACGGATCTATAATATTATAGATATGTTATATTTTAGCGCTTGTTGTAATAGATATAATATATTTTAATTAAGTAGTTGATTTTCAATTTGTAATAAATAATTATGTCTGACTTTTTATAATTAATTCTTTACAATTAATTAGCTATGAAAATAAAATTACCCTTTATTATTATAATGCTTTTATTTTGGGTACCAATAAATGCTCAAAATACCTACGAAGCCGAAATTCAGGAATGGCAAACGAAGCGGGAAATTTCACTCAAAAGTGAAGATGGCTGGCTCAATCTGGCCGGGCTGTTCCGATTGAAAGAAGGCAGGAATACTTTTGGCGCTGGCAAATCCAATGATGTCGTTTTCCCAAAAGGCGACGCGGTACTCGGCAATTTTATCCTGGAAAACGGGCAGGTGCGGGTAGAAATTGCACCCAATATTTTAGTATTAAATCAAGATAAAAAAGTAGATACTCTATTGATTTTCAATTCAAAAGCAGAAGAACCGATTCTATTGCAGCACCAAACCTTGCGCTGGTTTATTATTCAAAGAGGCGATCAATATTTGGTTCGCCTGCGCGATTTGGAACATCCGAATGTGACTACTTTCAAAGGGATTGAGCGCTTTCCCACTGATGCTAACTGGAGAATAGAAGCCATGCTCGAACCGGCCGAACCAGGATTTAAAATTCAAGTGGCGGATGTAATCGGAACGGTCTCTATGCAGGAATCACCAGGTGCATTTGTGTTTGATATTCAAGGACAAACATATCGATTATATCCTACTATTGCTGGAGATGAACTTTTTTTTGTATTTGGCGATGCGACCAATGGTGACAGTACTTACGGCGCGGGCCGATTTTTATATACTGCAAAACCAGACGTCAATGGCAAAACGATGCTCGATTTTAATAAAGCCTATAATCCGCCGTGCGCGTTTACTGCTTTTGCTACTTGTCCTTTGCCTTCCAAAGAAAATATATTGCCGATAGAGATAAAGGCAGGCGAGAAAAATTATGGAAACCATTGATGGAAGTACGAGGTACGAGGTAGGAAGTACGAAGTTTCAAATCATTTTGATTTCGTATCTCGTACTTCGTACCTCCAACTTCGTGCTTCGTTCTATTCTTTCATCAATTCATATCCTTGTATAATGCCTTTTTCAATGGCGGGTACGCCGCGCTCCATCCACTTCGGTTTGGGTGCATCCAGCAGATAATGATCAAAAAATTGTTGCATCCGCTTCTGAAAATCCATGCGATTCTGGCGCTTCACGGGCCAATGCGGTTCACCATTATAATTCAACATCCACGCGGGTTTGTCGAGGCGACGCATCGCATTATAAAATTCAATTCCTTGATACCAGGGCACAGCAGCGTCTTCATCATTATGCATAATCAGGACGGGCGTCTCCACCTTATCCAGCGTAAACAAAGGCGAATTTTCTAAATAGCGTAAAGGATATTCCCAAATCGGGCCGCCGATACGGCTCTGTGAACGCTCATACTGGAATGCACGACTCAAGCCTGTCCCCCAACGAATACCACCATACGCCGAAAACATATTCACAACAGGCGCTCCGGATTCAGCGCATTTGAAAATATTAGTTTTGGTGATTAAGTAAGCAATTTGATAACCGCCCCAGCTATGCCCTTGTACGCCAATGCGATCGCGATCAATAAAACCTTTATCAATTAACGAAGTAACGCCCGGAATCACTGCGTTATAGCAACTTTCGCCAGGATAACCAATTTTGTAAGGAATGTCAGGGATAAACAAGACGTAACCTCGACTGGTATAGAATGACCAATTGACCGACGAACGCAGCGGCTCCGGCGCACGGTGTTGGTACAAACCATCCGAACTACGCTCATAGAAATAAACGATCATCGGATATTTTTTCTTAGGGTCAAAATTTTCAGGCTTCACCAAAACGCCGTCCAATTGCTCCCCATCAAGCGATGTCCATTGGAATAGCTCTGCTGTACCCCAGCGATAATCCTTTTGTTGCGGATTGGCATTGCTCACTTGTTTGAAAGTTTTCAAATCGCTACTGTAAAGCAAATCCGGGAAGACCTGGAAGTTTTCGCGCGTGAAGACCCACTTTTCCGCATTTTTTGCTTTAATTGGTTGATTTGCATAGCTGTACTCGCCAAATTGCAGTTGCGTTAAACTATTATATGATAAGTCAAACCAGGCATAGCCGTCTTTTTTGGTCGTTTCTTCAAATGTAGAAACCAAAATCTTTTCAGCCAATTCAATAAAGCGGCTCTCGCTGTCCGTGCGGATGTAGCGAATGCGCTGTTTTTTGGCACGTCCATTGGTCAATTTTACAGGTTCACTGTCGCCATTTGGATCTATTCTCCAAATATCGTAGCGGTCGTAGATCAACATACCAGCATCATACTGCAGCCAAGCCGCTAATCCGTAGGCATTGGGCTCATCAGGTGTATCATTTAGTTCATTATAAAATTTTGCTATATTATTATTCGTTAATTGCTTGGTTGTACCTTTTTCAACGTTATAAGCAAACCAAGCTGTGTCAGGCTCGCTGTACCAAGAAACGTATTTTGCGTTTGGTGAAATACTTGTGAAACCGTCAACTCCTTTACCAACTAATTTGGACTGACCAGTCTGAGTATCAATTAAATACACATCGCGTTTATTCCAGGATTCCCAAGTGCGTTCCACGCCGTAAGGGCGATCATTATAACCCAGCACAAAAGGAGCATTGCCTTCGTTACCCAATTGAATTTCAGGAATGTCTTCTGTTGCCAATTGCACTATTTTTCCATCAGCTACGTGCAGCACGCATTCGTAAGAGCGTTTTTTCTCTTGCTCGACCCGATTGTTTTGAACCGTCGGCATCACAGGGTCATTATATGCCCAAACCTCCACTTTCACAATTTCTTCATCCAGCAAGCTGGTATCTTGCAGAATCGGTTGCGGTGCACTGCCAAAATATAATTTGGAAGCATCTTCTGAAAAACGAACCGTAGCATTTTCGCTGATGCGCCAGCCTTTCGGCAAGAAATTTGCATCGTCATTCGCCATTAATTTTGCGGAAGCTTGCCCTTCTTGCCAATGGTACAAACCATAAGGGCGAATGCGCATTTTTGTCGTGTCCAAATCAGCAATAAAAGCTAATTGCGTCCCTTTTTTATCGAAAACGGTGTTTTTATAATCGCCTTTTTGGTTGAAAACAGCTTGTAATGCGCCTTTCGCACCATCAAAAACATAGACGCCGGGTTTGAAATCAGCATCATCGCCAGTGCTTACCAAAGTAAATTTTGTTCCTTCCTCTGCATGGGCATAGCTTTTCACAAAAGCAACCGAGGTTTCTTGCCCATTGCTTAAATTGCGCACCACGAGGGTACTGCCGTTTTCCCGACTTTCCTTTTTGGATTTTTTCGCTTTGGCGTCTTCTTTTTTAGTTGTATCGGCTTTCGTTTCGGCGGGTTCTTTCAAATATGCCAGCCATCCATTCCATTTTGCAGGCAATTGAAATGATTGAATATTAGCGATTTTTGTCAGATTGCCATTATTCAAATCCAGGATTGCGAGGGTATCCTTGGGTAAGTCCTCTCTTTTCACCTTGCGGCGGCGCTGTGCTTTGAGGGTATCATCGAATGGTTTGATGGAAAATACCACAAAACGGCTGTCAGCACTGATTTTAGGGCCTTTGCCACGATCATAGCTGCGGTCTTTTCCGGCGTTGCCATCGTAAATAAAGAGCTTGCCATCACCAATGTCAGGATTGAGTTCATAGACAACCCAGCGCCCATCGGTAGAAAGCTGGGGCTGCTGAATCTCTTTCCAAGTATCAAATTCGGTGTGGTCGAGTATTTTTTTTGCGGGATTTTGCGCCGAAACGCCCAGCAAAATGGATACTCCAAGCATTAAGGTGAGGAGCAATTTATTCATACACGGTAAGTATTTTATTCAAAAGTAAAATTAAAAAACAAGTCTGCAATAAGTAATCGAGCAGTTTATTCCTCAATAGTCGAAAGTCAATAAAATTGACAGTCCGTCTTTTTGAATTCCAACTTATCGTTAGACCCTCTTATCTGTCAAAATTTTGCACCTAAGCCCTGTTCTTTTCTATCGTTTATAATATTGATTAAAAAAGAAACCTATAAAGTTCGATAACTTTATAGGTTTCACCGCACTCTATCGGCGGTTCATTCATTTACTTTGATTACTGCAACTGGAATCGTACCACTACGCCGCCCGATGCTTCGGTGCGCGGGAAACCCGCAGAAGTTTTCGGGACGGTTCGGTTATAATCGAAAAACAAGCGCAAAGACAAGCGGCGATTGATTTTATATTCTGCTGACGGCGAGAACCTCAGTTGGTAACTACCACGTGTAGGTTCTACAACGCCTTGATCAAGTAGGTGATTGAAAGTCACATCGTCGCGCAAAGAAAAGTTGAATTGAATATCTAAATCCTGATCTTGCAATTGTCCTCCACCACCTGGGCGCGTCTGAGAGCGTTGAGGTTGCTGCGGTTGTTCTGGCTGATTGGTATTGTTGCGATTACGTTGATTGCGTTTATTTTTGCTGCCGGTCAGGAAACCAATATTTACATTTTGCAACAAATAGCCAAAGCCAAAAACGGCTTCTTCTAACTGCGTTTCACTCAATTGATTGCTAACAAAACTCATCGCCAGCGTCCGCGATTTTTTATAATCGAAGTTGACTGACATTCCATTTTTCAGCGTAGCTGTGATCGCCAACAAAGGCTGAAAGCCTTCCTGAATGGCAATTTCCGGAATTTCCAGACGTGGATAGAAGTTGCCGTTCAATTCATTAATACCACCTTGGGCGCGGGTGCGAAGATAGTCCAAACCTGTATTGAAACGATTGACTGTCAAGGTTGACTTGTAGCCATGCGTTAGGCTGAAATTCTGGAACAATTCCTGGAAAAGTGGTAAGCGTGACAAACCATTGTACGTCACACGCCAATTCGGCGCCGGTTGGGTTTTAAATACATCCAGTTCAATCGAATTGGGATCCTGGTCGGTATAGGCCGCCAAGAATGCAGGCACAAGTACATCCTGCTGTGTCCGGCCGTAACCATTGGTATAGCCTTGGTTCGCAAGCTCTGGATCAATATGTTCCCCAGTACCGATTCTGCGCGAAACCGCTATCCGATTGTTCTCAAAGGTGTTGAACAATTCTTTGATGCCTTTTTCACCGCCACTGAAAAGTGTGTTTAAAGCATAAAAAGAAACATCCATCGAACCAATGTCCTGCGGAATAGCATGGGAATAATCAGCGCCATTTTCTAGCACTTTGAAATATTCGGAATGCGATTCTATATACTTTTTGTTAGCGTCCAAGTCAATACGAAAATCGCGGAATGGTTCTAATGTTAAGCGCCCTTCAATCGTTTGCTCGTATTCTTGCACCACTTGTTGATTCAGGAAAACATTCCCCGAAATCCAACGCCGGTTTTGATATAACCAGTCCTCGCTGCCGCCGTACTGATCCTCGCCGAGATTGCGAATATTAGGCTGTAAACCGGCCACAAAACCCCAACCCGGTGCATCAAATCCTGACCCCAATCCAAGCAATTCCGCTTGTGGGGTAAAGCCAGGCACAATGGTACCGAGGCGTTCGGTGTAGTTGAAGCGGGCGCTACGCAGCAATAACAAAGGTCGAATCAAAATCTTTTCTAAAGTACTGGGCTCGCCTTCGCCGCGTTCCCTTTTCTTTTTAGTGCTATCGGCTGGTTCGGGGCGGGTTGGAGGTGCTCCGGGGCGAGTACGCGTATTCGCTGGATTGGCCGCAGGCGTAGGGCGATCAATTTTTTTAAGATAATCAAATTTATTGTACAGATTCGTGAAGTTCAAGTCCACTGAAAGTTGGCGGGTCTGATTGTTTTGAATCACATTCCCAAGACTGTCCACGTTCAAAGCTGCGGCCGCCCAGGAATAATCAGCCTGATAGCTAGCGCGCGCCTGCACCCAATCCATAAAGGGCAAGTGGCGAATCGGCAATTGATAACTCAAGGTAAAATTGTGGCGGTAGTTTTTCATGCGCCCCAAATCCTTGATATTGTTCCAAATACTATCGCGACGGAATTGCTTGATATTCGCGCGATCTATGTTTTCCAACATCCAAAGTTCGTCGGGTTCATCAATTACGGAAGCAGCTAAGGCATTAAAATTGAAATTTAGGGATTTACTCAAATTCCATTGCAAACCATAATCCCGATCCCAGGTAAAACGCTTGTTGAAAAAAGTATTGTTCAGGTCATCCAACCCAGTGAAACGATAACGCGTTCGGTCGAATCGGCGATCCAAAAGCGTGCTGAAAGTGAAGGAATTGGGGAAAGGATTAAAATTGAATTCCTTGAAAAACTTCAAATACTTATCATCTTTGATGAGTTTTTTGAACGGCTCGATATTAAGTCCATTCCAGGAATAATTATAATCCAAGCCGCCGGTGTAGCGTTTTTGTTCGTCGAATTCGATAATAGGATCGCGCCGCGTTGTTTCGGTATAACCGTAGGAAACGCTGAAGTTCTCAATATCCCAGGGCATTGGTTTTTTCTGTTGGTCGCCGCCACCGCCGCCGGTTCGTTCCTTGCGCACATTGGTGAAGTTGAAGCTTTTAATGTCGGTTACATCCTGTGCCAATTCGCGGATAGAATCGCGCGCAGGGGAAGTTTCGGTGTTTTCTAATTTTTGTTTCAAAGGAATATCCAGATCATACGGGTCGTATTCAGGCGACTTCACTTGTTTTGAAATTTGACCCAAGAATGGCAATCGAATGCCCCATTTTTCCGGGAAAAACTTACCCAACTCAAAATTACCTGCCAAATCATACCCGAATAGCTCATTGCGGCTTCGTTCCTGCACTTTTTGATCGAGCGCGCCAAAACCAATACTACTGTAATTTCCAGCCGCAGTAATATTACCAAAATCAGCCAATTGAAGGTCTATTCGTGCTATGGCCGCTACTCCGCCCCGTTCGTCCAAGCCCACCAGGCGCATTTCGTTGATCCACACCTCCGCGTTATAGGCCGCCCCATCGTAAGTCGCTCGATTTCGAATCCCCACCATCGCTACTCTTACGTAACCAATATTGGGATTTCCTTTTACCCGAATGATATGCCCCTGATCGGTTGTATCAGAAAATACTTGGGTCAATGAAAACGATTGATTGTTGCGGTCTTGTTTCACCTGTCTTAACTGGTCAAATGAAAAATCGAAGTCGTTTTGAGGTTTCCACACTTCCAATTTATAGTCTGCCGAATTAGGATTGCTGTTCAGTTTGGTCGAGTCCGACATGGTGAGCGGAATCTCGTATTCATAATAATTATTTTTAATATCACTTCCCAGTCGAACGAACACGCTCAATTCGCCATCTTCGATGCGTTGCCCATCCAATGCTTCGGCGTGTACGAACATTCGCAGACGCTCATATACTCGCATATCGAAATCCAGATTTTTAAAGATTGCTTTGTCCTCGCCATCGCAAAGGCCACGTACTACCATCGAAAGCGATTGCTCGTTTTGCAAAGCATTAAAAACGCCCAAAGATTGCTCGCGCTGGATGCCTTCGGGCAATACATAATTAAAAGGCGTACGGCCGCTGTTTTCTTCGATATTCACCGCATCCACGTCAAATTCTGCTGGATTTTCACAATCGTCAATCCCAATTTGACTTTCTGATAAATCCTGGAGGTAACGCCGCCACTGATTCCGCACCAATTCCAGGGTAGCAAAACGCAAGGTTGTCTGCGTTTTGAAGCCGTGCATATACATCCGCATGAACCGAATTGAGCGGAAATCACGGATACCCCCGACGGCAGAGCGATTGGAGGTGTTCAATGGAATACGGAAACGATACCACACGCGACGCCCGTCCTCACTTTCACGACGGTCGGTGATAAACGGCGTCTGGCTGATGTCAACCTCACGAGGATTAGTTGGGTCCGCGCGAAGTGGAATTCTATATTGGAAATAAGATTCGGTTTCGTTCAAAGTATTATCCCGATCCAAATCTTCGGCATCAGGAATATTGGTCGAAGAGGAAACAAACTGGGAACCGTCGTTTTCACGTGAGTTGCCCTGTGGATTGTTGAAATCCCGATAGCGGCGCAAAATTCCTGCGGTATCCGAAAAAGTTTCATCGCGGTAGTAGCGGTAGTCATCGTTTGCGGGGTCTTGCGCAATAATAGTTGAGGCATTTGGATTAGCAGCACTCATTTGAGCAAGATAATCAGCGAATTTTGTTCGTTCGGCATCGTTATCTAATCCATCCAAACCTACGTCCTGCTGGCGACGAGCCTCGGCGTCGTTGTCGAATGCACGCGTAATTTGCTGTCCGATCGGCACTCTCGACCAGGATGTTTCATCCACACGGCGATCAGGATTCGTGGGCGCTGGCAAACCATTTTCAAAAAACTTACGCGAGTCACGCAGAATATCTTCCGAAATATTTCCCAAGTTGATATACAATTCGCCTTCCCGATCTTCGTAATCCAGCGCAGGATTTTGTGGATTGTTTTCATCTAAGAATGGACTGAGCATCCAGAATTCAAGGAATTCAATATTAGAAGACTGAAAATCATTGTTTTGCAAAGCACGCATAATCCCGCCCCAGCGCGTCTCTGGGTCGTTCAGAATGATCGGTTGATTGGGATCGCCTAAAAAACTCAAGCCCTTCGAAAAGCCAGGATATCCATTAGGTATTTCAAAATTATAAGGGCCTCTTTCACGCGGAAAGAAAGTCATATCCAGGGTTTGGATATTTGGCAGATCGGTCGGTTGCAATTGTACATTTGGAAAAACCTCCACTTGCGGCACTAAACTTGTGTAAGGATTCGTCGCATCCCTGTTATTTCGCACGCTGGGATCTATCAAATACCAACTCAATTTGGCTCGGTTTGCACCTGATCGAATATCGTTGACCAAATTTGCTTCTGGGAAAAGCGGATTCCGATTTTCGGCATCGTTTTGCGGCACACTCGCCAGATACCACTGGTTCACCGGTTGGCGCAAGTCAAAACTGCTCGCACTTCCTTCAAAATCATCGAGATATACGACTCCTTCTTTTTCATTTTTGCTTTGATTGATGGCACGGGCATGACCAGGCTTCAGTCCCGCTGCTTCTGCACTCACCGTGATGGAAGAAGGCGCTTTGGTATCAATAAAAGGAATCGCGTCCACCATTTTGGTCAACCAACTGGCTTCTCGCGTCAAATTCATATCCAAGCCGTAAATCTTGTTATTGATAGGGTCTTCACCGATGTTTACTTTTTGTGTAAAAGGACGTTCAAACAAATGCAGATAAGTAGCACCTATCGTGAAATTTTTATCCACCTCATAATCCGCCCGAAGCCCTACCATTGTTTTGGTTTGGAAACCAAATAGCGTATTGTCTTCAAAAGAAACGTTAATTGGCGCGCCTGAACTCAGTAAGGCATCGTTCAAAATCCTCACCACGCCTATATTATAATCAATTTCGTAGTCCGCTCCTTCTTTCAGCAATTGCCCACCGGCAGTCACCCGCACCGAGCCTGGCGGAATATTAAACGCGCCAAGTCGAATCTCTGAAGAAACGCTGGACTTGTAGCTACCTTTGATAACATAGCGGTTTTTCTCTGGAAATTCTCGTGCTAAGAACAGCGTCGAATCGTATAATTCCTGATAGACAAATTTACGCTCCAAAGTTGGATTGTTAATCTGTGGACGAAGCGCCGAACCAAAAGGCTCCAGCACAGGAAACATGATACGACCATTTCTCAGGTTGATCGTTACGCCTGGTACAAAGTCGAATATCCCATCTGGCTGAGGATCGCCCTGCGTGTTTAATTTGTCAAGATTAAACACACGTAGCAATGGCTTACCCGCAATGTCGCTCTCTGGCAGGAATCGCTTCTGTCCTTTGCCAGGATCATCATAAAATACATCCAAGCGAAAATCCTGTTGGCTGACTTCAAATGCCCCAATGGAATAGACGTTTTTCATCATCAAATCCCAGGTTGGTATGTCGGTGCGCTGAGTCGTACTCTTTAGCAACTTGACAAACAACACATTGAGTGAGGTATCAGGGCTTGTTGTTTCTTGATTTTGAGATAGTTCACCTACCTTGTAGGTCTGACCATTATAAGAATATTGAAAGGCGACACCCACGACCTGATTGGGCTGCACATTGATAGACAAAGAAATAAAACCTAATTCCGGATGGAACGTATATTCTGAAGGTTGCAGTTTACGTGCACTTACTTTCTCAAAATCTTTTGCTTGCTGTAATCCAAACTGGTTTTGCAAAGCGTTAACCGATTGGTCGATGCTGCGTGTATCTGGGTTTCCCAATAAATTTTGATACAAGTCATTGGAGCGGTTGTCAGGCAACAAACGGCCGGCAATGTCGCGTGGTGCGCTCGGATTTGGGTTAATTACATTCGGGCTTACCAGATTGCTTGGTTCGCCGAGGTCGGCAAAAGCAATGATGTCGCGCACGTTGTCCACCTCGTTTCGGTTATTGGTAATCCAAACCTCGATGTTTTCGATTTTAAACAAACTCCTGATTTGAGGCATATTCGTCAATGCCTCTTCAAAAGTATTGCGGTTGTAATGGGAAAAAAAGAAATGGCGGTTTTCGTCGTAATCATCGGCTTTTACTTCAAATTCCTGAAGTTGGCTACCTTTTTGAACCTGAATATTTTCTCGCTGCGAATTCTGTTGAGATAGCACCGTCGTCAAGCGCAAATGCCCGAATTGCATCTCGGTTTTGAGACCAAATAAGCTTTGCGCGCCCTGGATGAGCGTTCCGCGCAAAGGCAAGCTCACGTTGCCCGCTTCAATTTTTTTCAGAATTTCATCTTCGCTGAACAGGTCGCTGTTGTAATCAATCTTGATTTGATTGTCAAAATTAAAAGTAGCGCCGGTATTGTATCTTGTGGAAAGATTGAGTTTTTCACCAATTTTACCCGTCACATCCATTTGGATATTCATATCAAAATCAAATAGCGGCCCCTGTCGTTGCTGGCGAATAGGCAGTATCGGGTTTTCGACTTTTTGATAATCCAAACCAAACGTGAGGTCAATATTACCGCGCGGTTTGATGTCCACTGCCGTTCCGCCGAACAAACGATCAAGCAAGCTGCTTTTTACATCAATTTTGGCAATGGGGTCAAAAGCGCTGATACCGCTGCCGGTATTCACGCCGTTGAGTTGCTTGAAATAATTATCTATATCCTGCTTGCGCCGATATTCCATATATTCCTCAAAGGTCATGTAAGTCGGCATTCGGAAGTAGTCATCGCCAATTTTTTCGGTGACGATATAGCGACCTGTCACAGGATCATATTCTACCGTCTGTTCAACGCTTTTAGGATCTTTCAGATCGAAAGGATTGCGCGGGCCGGAATTCAGAAAATCGCCGGTGCGATCTTTGATCGGCGGCAGGGTGTCTTGTTGCACAATCGCCAGCGCATAAGGATCGTCCAGATGCGTATTGCCTCCCTGAACGCTGAGCGCTGTAATAAAAATTCCAATGACGAGGCTGAAGGGTAAAAGTATTCTACTCATAGTTTTAGTATCGGGCCTTTAAAGCCTGTGAAACGTTCAATATATTCATGGTTTCTGAGTCGCTTGATCACTAAGTCACTTGACCACCTGATCACCAAGTCTCCCAATGCCAGCATAAACGCCGCAACCTTTTTCTTTTTGTCTGACAATCAAATTTTAACATTAGAAGAGAGCAATCCGAATTCGGAAGTTGGAAATCGGAGATGGGAAGTCAGATTTTTCAATAATTATCCGACATCTCTGCTCCCTGCTCTGTTTTTAAAACTAAAGTTTTTGGGCGGATTTTAGGCAATAGTATATCTTTTCAGCAGGCGCTGATAGCCATATTTTCCCAGCGTTGTATCAGGATAAATGCTTGAGTGCCAGCTTGATTAACGTTTCTACGTTCGTGCCGGCGGGTTGCTCCTTCAGAATTTTATTGAGTGTTTTTTGCACCTCGATTCTGGAAAATCCCAGTGCAACTAATGCAGATAACGCCTCCTCCCGAATTGTATTGTCTTGGGGCAAAATTGTTAAGGGCGCTTCGCCTGATTCTTTTACCAATTTATCTTTCAAATCAAGGATAATGCGCTTCGCAGTCTTCGGCCCAATTCCTTTTACTTTGCCAAATGCCGCATCGTTTTCGCCGATCACGGCAGCCCGTACTTCGTCTGGTTGCATCGAAGAAAGCAATAATTGTGCCGTAGATGGGCCAATGCCCGATACCGAAATCAAATGCAAAAAAAGCGTACGCTCGGCCTCATCGGCAAAGCCGTACAGGGTATGGCTATCTTCGCGGATGATGAGTTGCGTGAGGATTTTGACCGATTCTAATTTTTCAACTTTGATATAAGTGTTCAGACTAATATGAACGTGGTAGCCTACTCCATTTACTTCTACGACTATGAAAGTTGGCGTTTTATGAGTGATAATGCCTTTTAAATAAGTAATCATGCCTCGGTTTTATATCATTGATCATTAGTCATCGACCATTTATCAAAAAGCTGAAAATTGATGGATTAAGTCGATATAATGCTATAATGGTTTTGAAACAGTGTTTACTAAAATCGCTGCAAAGGTAAAGAAATTTGTTATCTGTTAACTGTAATCTTTATCAGGCACTTCTTACAATAAATTATTTCGGAACGACATAGCTGGCACCGATAACCGATACACCAATAACAGATAACGAATAACATTTTTAACTTTGCCAAAACATCGTCCATGAATATTCTACTCCTCGGTAGCGGCGGGCGCGAGCATACTTTCGCCTGGAAAATGCGACAAAGCCCCCTTTGCGAAAAACTGATTATTGCTCCCGGTAATGCCGGCACAACTGATCTTGGTATTAATATTAATGTCGATCCCAATGATTTTCAGGCAGTTAGAATATTGGCCATCGCCGAAAAAATTGATATGATTGTAGTCGGGCCTGAAGAGCCTTTGGTACGGGGCATTTATGATTATTTTCAACACGATTTGTCGGTGGAGCATATCGCTATTGTTGGGCCCTCCCGAATGGGCGCGCTGCTTGAGGGTAGCAAGGCTTACGCCAAACGCTTTATGCAGGAATTTGATATTCCAACTGCCGCTTACCGCGAATTTTCTAAAGAAGATCTGAATGCCGGATTAAATTATATCGCTCAACAAAAATTGCCGATCGTACTCAAAGCGGATGGCTTGGCCGCTGGAAAAGGCGTTATCATTTGTGCCACGATAACCGAAGCGCAGCAAGCGTTTCGAGAGATGCTCGACGGAAAATTTGGCGAAGCCAGTGCTAAAGTAGTTATTGAAGAATTTTTAACAGGAATTGAATTTTCAGTTTTTGTCATTACCGATGGAAAAGATTATAAAATCCTGCCTGTAGCCAAGGATTATAAGCGTATTGGCGAGGGCGACACCGGCCCGAACACTGGCGGAATGGGCGCGGTTTCTCATCCGCCGTTTGTAGATGAGGTTCTGATGCAAAAGGTCGAAGAACGTGTGATCAAGCGCACCATCGAAGGTATTCAAAAAACAGATTTAGATTATAAAGGCTTCATTTTTATTGGTTTAATTAGTGTAAACGGCGATCCTTACGTCATCGAATACAATTGCAGAATGGGCGATCCGGAAACCGAAGTGGTTTTTCCGAGATTGAAAACCGATTTAGTAGCTTTGATGAAGGCGATGTGCGAAGGACGGCTCTCGGAAATCGAAATCGAAGAAGACGAGCGCGCAGCGGCCACGGTCATCCTGGTGTCTGGCGGCTACCCGGAGGCCTACGAAAAAGGCAAAATGATCACGGGTTTGGAGCAAGTGGAGGGCAGTATGGTGTTTCATGCAGGCACCAAAAGTATGGGCAATCAGATCGTTTCTAATGGTGGGCGCGTACTCGCTATTACATCCTATGGTAAAGATTTTCAAGAAGCTTTACAATTATCTTATAAAAATGCTGAAAAAATTCAATTTGCGAATAAATATTATCGTAAAGACATCGGATTTGATCTTTAAATATTAACTTCTCAACTCATTAAGCTCCTAAACTCATAAACATAGAAAATGACAAATATTCAAGTTCAATCAAAATTACCGAACGTCGGCACTAATATTTTCACAGTGATGTCGGCACTCGCCAATGAACATCAAGCGATCAATCTTTCGCAAGGCTTTCCTGATTTTCCTTCTTCGGAGCGACTCAATGAATTGGTATTTTATTATATGCAAAAAGGGTTTAATCAATATGCTCCAATGCCCGGCCTGCCTGTGTTTCGAGAACAAATTGCGCATAAGGTTTCTTCATTATATGATATTTCTATTCACCCTGATGAAATAACAGTAACAGCAGGCGCAACTCAGGCATTGTTTACAGCGATTGCGACATTCGTGCGGCCTGGCGATGAAGTGGTTATTCTGGAGCCGGCGTATGATTCCTATCGACCTTCTATTGAAGTAAATGGCGGTATTCCAGTTGTTTATGAATTAAAAGCGCCTGAATATAAAGTGGATTGGCAAGCGGTGCAAGGACTTTTCTCTCCTAAAACCCGCATGATTATGATTAATACGCCGCATAACCCGACGGGTACAATTTTAAATAAAGAAGACTTAGAATCTTTATATAATATTGTAAAAAATACTAATATTATAATATTAAGTGACGAAGTTTATGAACATTTAATTTACGATGGTGAGTCTCACCAAAGCGTTTTGCGTTATCCCGGTTTGCGCGAGCGGAGCCTGGCGGTTTATTCTTTTGGCAAAACTTTTCATAATACGGGCTGGAAAATGGGTTATTGTGTGGCGCCTCCGGCATTAACGGCGGAGTTTCGCAAAGTGCATCAATTCAATGTTTTCAGTGTGAATACACCGATGCAATATGCGCTGGCAGATTTTTTACAAAATCCTGAAGAATATTTAGTACTAAATAATTTTTTCCAACAGAAGCGTGATTACTTAGTAAAAGTAATGGAAGGCTCGCGCTTGCGGCCTCTTCCAAGTAAAGGCACTTATTTTCAGTTATTCGATTATAGTCAAATTTCGGATGAAGCCGATAGGGATTTTGCGAAGCGCATGACCATTGAGTTTGGCGTGGCCGCTATTCCGGTGTCCGTATTTTATAGTAGTAAAAGAGACGATAAAGTTATACGGCTTTGTTTTGCAAAAAAAGAAGAAACATTACAAAAAGCAGGCGAATTGCTACGAACCAAAATCGGTTAAAGTTTTACCAGTTTTTTCACCAAAATCTTTTTACCATTTGGTTCAAAAAGGTTTAAAAAATAAATCCCTTTCGGAATGTTGCGTAGATTCAATATCGCTTCGTTATTGGAAAATGAAAGTGCTTTCTCCTGTAAAAGCTTGCCTTCCATATTATAAAGCCGAACATTGAGTACATCGGCATTTTGAATATGAATTACTACATCCTCGATTGTCGGATTTGGGAAAAGATGAGCATCTGTATGGGCAAAATCGCTTACATCGGATATGACATTATCTACCAAACCATCGCAGTTGTCGTCCATGCCATCTATTATTTCCGTTGCACTCGGATTCACCATTGCATTATTATCATCGCAATCCTCATAATTAAGAAACCCATCGCCGTCATTATCAATATTGAAATAACGCTCTGCAAAATGAAAAGCGTTAATGCCTACTTTTCGACCAATCAAGCGTCCTGGCATATCGTCAGCTGGTGGATGGATGCCACCCCAAATGCGCGAAAGACTACATTGGTCAGAGGCATCGCGATAGGTTGCCCATTGGAGTATTAAATCCTGGCTCGGACCTTCTTCAAAGACTAAGAATTCATTCTTTTTGGCAGAAAACTCGCCCATCCCGCCCGGAAAATAAGGGTCGCCGGTGAGCAAGGTAAGCACTTCTGCTGCGGCGCGTGAAAAAGTAGAATGCCCCGAAATATAGCCTGCAAAAGGCGGCGTGACAAACGACGGGCGCTGATAGGGCCACCAGTTCTCTGCTAAAATCCAGTCAACGCCTGCGTTTTGGATCGCTGGGTTTTGGATATAATTTGGCCCACGCCAGGTATATAATTTAATTTTGCCAACATTTTCATTATTGTTTCCTGCTAAGGGATCGCCTGCTTCCACTAACTCAATGTATCCGGGTACTAATGGAATGCCTCCAGGATGGTAGTTAGGTAAATTGGAATTTGAGCTTTGCCCCAGCCGCGCCATATAACGAATCGCTGACACAGGACGGATATAATCGTACCAACCTTTGATGCCCCAAGCCGACACTGCAGCATCGTGTACCGCTCCGCCAAGTATAAAATAGGCCTTTATATCCCATTCTAAATCATCAAGCACAGGGCCAATGCCCTGGAATTTTTTCTCAATTAATGGGTGATCATTCACATAATTTAAAATCGTAAACCAGTGCCCGGGAGGGGTTTCTGAATTGGGTCCATCCGCCCAAAACTCAGCCAGCACGCGCGTGTAGTCACCTCGAGGTACAATTTGCGGGCTATAAGATTGTCCGGTAGCAGGATTGACGTCGTGTCCTTTGCCAATATCGCCACCATTTTCACGGTCATAAAAATTGCGCAAACCTTCGATGGTTGTTGGGTATTGATTCAATTGAATATTGCCAATGGACGCTGGAGATATGTCCCACATCACGCTATCCGTTGGTGTAAGTTGGCCCGACCAAGCCGAAACCAAAGAAAAATTCCATTTGTACTCTTCAGATAAGCCGCCAACAGTAGTCGTATCCAAATATGGCGGCGCGCCTGGATCATTGTAAACCCAGTATTTTTTATTGTCGCGCTGGTAAATCGTAAGGTCTTCATCTGTCAGCGCAAAGGGGCTTACCTTTCCCCATTCAGGGCTGAGAAAAGGCGGGGTATTG
Source organism: Saprospiraceae bacterium (assembly GCA_033761835.1). GTDB lineage: Bacteria > Bacteroidota > Bacteroidia > Chitinophagales > Saprospiraceae > JADJNW01. The sequence goes on along the minus strand of JANRME010000351.1, from coordinate 14,615 downwards.
ATTGGAATTAAATTGCCATTTTGGTCAATAAAAATAGTAAGTGTCAATGGTTGCCAATGATTAGGATCGGTAATACTCGGATTACCAGGTAGTGCCATCACTAAAGGCGGATTGATTGGTTGATAGTAAAGATTTTTATAATCATTTTGCTCATTAGCATTATCCTGCATTCCAAATCTAATAAGCTCGCTTGCAATATAATTACCAAGCGCAGCAGGAGAGCCGGTTGCATAGTGTTTAGAAACAAATGAGATGTTGTAACCCAATTTCATCATCAAAGAATCTAATCGAGCTAAGCTTGTTTCAGCGCCGGGTGAATTTCGAAAACGATGCTCTAATAAACGATAAGCCGCGTAGCTAATGGCTTCCTCCTGTGCTGCTTTCTTATCGGTAGGAGCGATAATTCCATCGAAAGGGCAGGTGAAATTATCTATAGTTTTACCTAAAAAATAAGTGTCCGCCCGATCATCATAAGCTGCCCAAGCGTCATACATCGCAATGGAAGCATGGAAAAGGTTGCGCGCATGCACCGTGGGACGGGCTAAATCATTGCGAATAGCACCCAATAATGCTTCATTCCATTGTCGAGCGACCGAGTGTTGGGCAAACGCTGATTGCAAACTCAAGATCAAAGAGAAGAAACTTACGAGCCAACTTGTACATCTACTTTTCATCGGAGTCCATTTTTCAATATGACCTCAAATCAGATAGTATATCCAAAAAAGCAATTTGTTTTAAGAATACATAACGCTTTTTGTAAGCTATTTTACGATATAGCCTTCACCGCTTCATCGCGCAAAGCACGGCGAAGAATTTTTCCGACGTTTGTCTTGGGCAATTCCTTCCGAAACTCAACTGATTTAGGCACTTTGTAGCCCGTCAGATTTTCGCGGCAATACTCAACGATTTCTTTCTCAGAAAGCGAATGGTCTTTTTTCACGACAAAAAGCTTCACCACTTCGCCCGATTTGGCATCGGGGATACCGACAGCAGCTACTTCCAACACTTTGGGATGCCCTGCTACAACTTCCTCAATTTCATTCGGATATACATTAAAACCGGAAACAAGAATCATGTCTTTTTTGCGATCCACGATACGGAAAAAACCATCTGCATCCATCGAACCAATATCGCCCGTGCAAAGCCAGCCATCTACAATCGTTTCGGCCGTCGCATCCGGGCGATTGTAATAGCCTTTCATCACTTGCGGCCCTTTGATTTGAATTTCACCGACACCACCTACGTCCATCACCTTGTTTTGTTCATCCACGATACGCATATCAGTAGATGGAATCGGCAAGCCAATCATTCCCAATCGTCCTAATTTTGCATCGAAAGGATTTGCTGAAGCCACCGGCGAGCATTCTGTCATGCCATAACCCTCGGCGAGGAAGCAGCCTGTCAATTGCTGCCACCGCTCTGCCACCGGGCGTTGCAATGCCATACCGCCCGCCACCGTTACTTTGAGCGAACTGAAATCAATGGTCTTAAAATCGGCATGGTTCATCATGGCATTAAATAACGTATTGACGCCGGAGATCACTGAAGTTGGATAGGATTTGATCGCTTGCAGTACCGAAGGAATATCTCGGGCATTGGTCACGAGTACGTTCATGCCGCCGATTGCCATAATGCCAAAACAATTGACCGTAAGCGCAAAAATATGGTACAATGGCAGTGCACAAAGCGCCACTTCCTGGTCTTTATTATGTGGTTCTTTCAGGTAAGGCGACATCCAAGCTTTCATTTGCAGCATATTAGCTACCATATTATAATTGGTCAGCATCGCGCCTTTTGATACACCCGTCGTGCCACCAGTATATTGCAAGAAAATAACATCCTCTGGGTTGTTTTGAAAAGATTTGATCGTGAATTTTTTACCCTGTGACAGCGCATCTTGGAAAGAAACGGTATTAGGAATATCAAATTTCGGCACCATTTTCTTAATGCTGCGCACTACAAAATTGACAATCAGTCCTTTAGGAAAAGGCAACAACTCACCGATGCTTGTAGTGATAATTGTTTTGATTTGCGTTTCCGGTAGAATTTTCTGCAAATTTGCAGCGAAATTCTCCGCAATTACAATCGCTTTTGCTCCCGAATCATTGAATTGATGCAACATCTCTCGCGGCGTGTACAGAGGATTGGTATTCACCACTACCAGTCCCGCACGAAGCGCGCCAAACAAAGCAATCGGGTATTGCAGCAAATTAGGCATCATAATGGCAATCTTGTCGCCAGGCTCCAAGCCGCGCGAGTGTAAGTAAGCACCGAAATTCCGCGACAATTTATCAATCTGCGCAAAGGTCATTTCCTTTCCCATGCACGAAAAAGCGGGCTTATCGGCGTATTTTTTTAAGGATTGATCCACTAATTGCACCACAGTTGCGTACTCTTCCATATTGATGTTGGCAGGGATACCGCTTGGGTAGTTTTTTAGCCAGGGGCGCTGTTCGGTCATACTTTCCTTGATTTTTGATCTGGTTTTTATTGTAAAAACAGAATTTTACAAAATTTTCATTTTACAAGGGGTTAAAATAAGAACTTTTCTTCTAATGTACGAAACTCAAAGTTAGGAAGTACGCATTTTGAAAGAAAATCATAAATCGCGCTTTATTCTTCCAAAAAATAATTATACCTTTGCCCCGCTAAAAAATATTCGTTCACCTTTAAAAGCATTCTTTCAATGCTAGAAGAAAATTTAAACGACGACATCCAGGAAAATGAAGAAAATCTTCCGGATGATGATGCCCTCGAAATCGAGGCAGCAGAAACAACAGAAATTTTACCGACTGCAGAATTAGCAGATGAAGCAGAAGAAATAGTAATCGAAAGAGATGAAGAAGAGGTAGAAGTGGAAGTGGTGGATATTGAGGAGCTGATTGAAGTGGAAACCACATCCGGTGCACATGATGATTATGACTGGGCATCGAGTAGCAAGCGCGGCCATGTCTATTCCAAAGAGGAAGCTGCCAAGTACGTTACGCAATACGAGTCTACAATGACCGCTGTATTGGAAAATGAAATTGTAGCAGGTCGCGTCACTTCGATCAATGATGGCGACGTGGTGCTTGATATCAATTACAAATCCGATGGTTTGGTACCACTTTCTGAATTCCGCGATATTCCTGATCTGAAAATTGGCGACTCGGTAGATGTATATGTAGAACAACAAGAAGATGCACGTGGTCAGTTGGTACTCTCTCGTCGCAAAGCCAAGCTGCTGCGCGCTTGGGAACGCATCGTAGATTCTTACGAAAATGGTACGGTGATAAAAGGCACAGTCATCAGCAAAACCAAAGGTGGTCTGATCGTGGATGCCGGTGGGTTGGAAACCTTTTTGCCGGGTTCGCAAATTGACATCAAGCCGATCATTGATTACGATTCATACGTAGGTAAAACGATGGAGTTCAAAGTGGTGAAAATCAATGAAACCATTAAGAACGCTGTTGTTTCGCACAAAGCACTCATCGAAAGCGACCTCGCCGAGCAGCGCGAGCAGATTATCTCTGGTCTTGAAAAAGGTCAGGTACTCGAAGGTTTGGTCAAGAATATCACCGATTTCGGCGCATTCCTCGATTTGGGTGGAGTGGATGGTCTTTTGTACATCACCGATATTTCTTGGGGTCGCATCAGCCATCCAGGCGAAGTATTGCAACTCAACCAGAAGATCAACGTGGTGGTACTCGATTTTGATGAAAACAAGAAGCGTATCTCGCTGGGCTTGAAGCAATTACAACCACATCCTTGGGAAGTACTGAATGCCGATATTCAAGAAGGTTCTACCGTTAAAGGTAAGATTGTGAACATCGAAGACTATGGTGCTTTCTTGGAAATCCAGCCAGGTGTAGAAGGCTTGATCCACGTGTCGGAAGTGACTTGGAGCAACCAGCCGGTCAATGCCCGCGAATTCTTCAAACTTGGTCAGGAACATGAAGCAAAAGTAGTCACAATTGATCGCGAAGAGCGCAAGATGTCCTTGAGTCTTAAGCAATTGCAAAAAGACCCTTGGAGTGAAATCGAAAATACTTACCCACTTAACAGCCGCCACACAGGCGAGGTGAAAAACCTCACACCGTATGGGGTTTTCGTAGAATTGCAGGATGGTATTGGTGGTATGGTGCATATTTCCGACTTGTCTTGGACGAAGCGCTTCAACCACCCTTCCGAATTCACGAAAGTGAGCGAGAAAATTGACGTCGTCATCCTTGATATTGACAAAGACAACCGAAAGTTGTCGCTTGGACACAAACAAATTGAAGAAAATCCTTGGGATACTTTCGAAACAGTGTTCCCTGTTGGTTCTTACCATGAAGCGACGATTCTGCGCCGCGACGACCGCGGAGCGATTGTACAATTGCCTTATGGACTGGAAGCTTACGCGCCGATCAAGCATATCCGCAAGGAAGACAATACGCTTGCTGAGGTAGAAGAAACACTAACTGTGAAAGTGATCGAATTCAATCGCGACGATAAGCGCATCCTGGTATCGCACTTACGCTACTTGGAAGACATTCGCCGCGAAGCGGAGGAAGAAGTGAAGAAAGAAAAAGATGAAGAGAAACAGAAGACCCGCTCAGCAGTGAAAAAAACGCAAGACAGCGTAGAACGTTCAACGCTCGGTGATCTGGACGTATTCTCACAGTTGAAAGGTCAGTTTGAAGAGACCGACGACAAAGACGACGCAGAATAATTTTTTGATATAACCGAATTATATGATGCCCTAAAGCTCTTGGAGAGGAGTTTTAGGGCTATTTTTTTTTTGAGTGGTGCGACTACGCCCAATTTCAGTATGCTGCTACCATCCCATTTCTGCTTTTTACCAGCAACCTTTAGCACCACTGCTAATTTTGTTTAGCAATTCTTACCTTTCTGTAAGCATTATAGCTGTGAATGCTTGTAAAAGCTATACACAGTCCCAATTTTCAACTGTTTTCAATGGCAGGCGTTATTATATTTTTTTAATTGATAATAATTATATGGTAATAATGTAATAAAACCAGCCAAAGCTGCTGGTATGAATGCCAACCAATAGGATGGACTGCTCAGCATCGCTTTGCCGCCTGCGATCATAAAATCCGTAGTATTCATAGCTATTTCCATCGCTATCATTGTCAGAAAGGACATGGATAATGCCATTTGTAGTGCAAATTTCCAGGTCATTTTTTCACGGATACGCAAGAGGGTAGTTTCCAGTAACACGGAAGTAAATAAACCGGCAATAATAGCCAGAATCTGAAAGCTTGAGTAAAATTAAATTGAATTTTCTTATCCAATCTAATTGTGTATGTATTTTGGCATCAAAAATCACCATGCTGCACCTCAACATTGAAATCAAAGCCCAATGCACTGATTCTGAAAGGATTCGCGCAATATTGCTGGATCAGAATGCCCGCTTTATCGGCGAAGATCATCAAATTGATACCTATTTCCAGGTACCGTATGGCCGACTCAAGCTCCGCGAAGGTACGATCGAAAACGCCTTGATTCATTACAGCCGAAACGACCAGTCCGGCCCGAAAAAATCAGAGGTATTATTGTATCAATCCCAACCAGGTTCTTCCTTAAAAACCTTGCTGGCTAAGTCTTTGGGCATACTGGCGGTGGTGGATAAGCGCCGCGCTATCTTTTTTATTGATAATGTAAAATTTCATATCGATCGTGTAAATAAGCTCGGCTCTTTTATAGAAATCGAGGCAATTGCTGAAAATAATAATAAAGCAGAGCAGGAATTATTATCTCAATGCCAATATTATATGCAATTGCTTGGTATTAGAGAATCTGATTTGTTAACACATTCTTATAGCGATATGATAATTAAAATATAATAGTTACTTCATAATATAATCATAAGGCAGCATTTTTGCTATTTTTTCCCAGGCAAAATAACCATCTATCAGCATATCTACCCCATCATGCACTTGTCCGTCGCTGTAAATGCGCACAAAATTGGCATCTAACGTAATGCCGGAAGTCTGAAATTTAGCACGTTGCACATTGGAGCGCATTATATGCTGATGCTGTTCAAAATAAGCAGTTGATTCCGGTTCGCCTGTGTAACGCACTTGTATGCGGCTATCTGCCTGAAAACGAAGGAACTCAGCACTATCTTCTTGTGTAATGACTGCATCCCGATGAATAGGATCTTCGGTCATGCGCATCATAAAAACATTCCCAGATTGCTCTGTTTTTTTTACGATTTCACTCAATTCAAAACCTTCTTCTTTTAAAGTATTATGATATAAACTTCTAATAAAATGCATCACCGAACCTTGATATGCCTCTTTCCGATTTTTTTCCCAGCGGCGCTGTTGGCGTTTACTGGCATCCCGAATAAGTTCAAAAGCTGGAAAACCTTTATAGATAAGGTTTCCACGTTGATCATCAAATTCAAACAAAACCAAATCATACCGAATTCGATAGCCTAAATCCCTGTTTTCAATCTTAAGTGGTTCGTAAGCCCAAGCTGTTAATTTACTTGTTTTTTTATCATAATTAAAATTGAGTACCAACTTGTTCAAAATTTTACATTGATTTGCCTGAGGCGTCGTACCTATAAAATTGCGTTCAAATAGCTCATAATTTTTTTTCCAGTCTTTATCATCCGTGACGACGACTTCTTTTAAATCATAAGCTTTGGGGCGCAAACGTGTTGTTCCAATTTGAATATTATCCTGATTATCATTCACTTGCAGAATCGTAATTTCATGTTCAATATGAGAAATCACTAACTCAAAAGATGCCCAAACCCTGGCTTCCAGAGAAAAATTGCCCTGATCGTCGCTATATACGCCGTAAGTAGTGTTGGGAATATAAATATGGGCATAAATAACAGGGCTGTTATCTTTAGCAGAAAGCAAAGTGCCGTAAATTGTAACCTGGCGTTGAGCCAAAAGCAAAAATGGTAGCATTAAGAATGCAAGAAATAGGGATCGGGTGAAGAATTTTTTCATACCTAATTTTTTAGTTATATTACAACACAAAGAACAGCATCCAACCCTAAGGGTTGGCAAAGGCAAGCTTAATCATTGTTAATAATTGCAAAAGAAGGTTAATTTAAAATAGGTAGGGAATTCTGTATCTTTGCAGAAACGCATTTTTGAAACAAAATATTCCCGATATTACCTGAGATCAAATTGTAAACCAAATTTTTTCACTAAACAATTAGCAACATTATGAAAATGAAGGGTTTATTGATTGCAATGGCACTTCTATTGGGCACTTTCGCAATGCAAGCACAAGCCGATGAATGGAAGGAAATGGACGAGTATCACTCCGTGATGTCCGCTACGTTTCACCCTGCGGAGGAAGGCGACCTGAAGCCTGTGATGACGCGTGCCGGCGAATTGGCACAAAAAGCACAAGCTTGGAAAAAGTCAACTGCCCCTGCTAAATTCGACACGCCGGAAATCAAGAAAAGCTTGACATTGCTTACCAAAGAATCCAAGGCTTTGGGCAAAATGGTAAAAAAAGGTAAGTCAGAAGAAGAGGTTAAAAAGGCTATTTTTGCTTTACACGATCGCTTCCATGAAATCATGGAGTTGTGCCATCATTAAGCTGTAATAATTTGGAGATGGCATCTCTGCGAGGTGTCATCTCTGATGCAAATCAACAATTATGAAATTATTATACGGAACTTTGCTTTTAATGGTACTTGCTTTTTTAAATTGCAAAAATACTGATAATCAAAAAGTTACATCTGATGTTTCTGATGAAAATATAGAAAAAGTAGAATTAAAAGAGCGAACCGCCAAAGAAGAACCGCTTCGCATCAATCAAAGTCCTTCTTTGGGCGAAGATTTTACGATTGAATATTTGATGGGAAAATTTGATCCTGCCAAACACCCTGATTTTACACGCGTCGAAGCAAAATATGCCGATAACGGCGAGCGTTTTCTAAGGAAAGACGCCTATGAAGCGTTTAAGCTGATGCACGCTGCAGCTTTGAAAGACAGCATCGAACTCACAATTATCTCTGCTACCCGCAATTTCGAGTCGCAAAAAGGCATTTGGGAAGCCAAATGGACGGGCGCTCGGCTCGTGGATGACGAAGATATTTCCAAAACGATTGCGGATCCGCGTAAGCGCGCACTAAAAATCCTGGAATATAGCTCCATGCCTGGCTCTTCGCGTCATCATTGGGGTACGGATATTGATTTGAACGACTTGAATGATACGCATTTCTTGTCGGGCGAGGGCAAAAAAGTCTATGAATGGCTACGCGCACACGCGCATGAATACGGCTATTGCCAGCCCTATTCTCCAAAAGGCGCTGACCGCCCCGATGGCTATAATGAAGAAAAATGGCATTGGTCGTATATGCCGGTTTCAAAAAAACTGACGCTTTTGGCAAAAGAGCAGCTCAAAGATGAAATGATTCAAGGATTTAAAGGGTCTGAAACGGCTACATCTATTGGGATTGTAAAAAAATATGTATTAGGTATCAACCAGGAATGTTTGTAAAATAAATCTTATGCCGAAAGTTTTTTATTTACTTTTTATTATAATTTTATTTAGCTCCGGTCTACAGGCCCAGATGCAACGCGCTCTTGTGCAAGAGGATTTTACCATCAAAATTGAGCAAACTACTATTCCTGATTTTATTATATCCCGTGAAAATATTTTTTCACAATTACCTGGTTTTCCGAAAGTTACAACTGCGCATTCTGCTTTTAAAAACTTCCGCAACGCCACCTTAGCCGACCTCACGGGTGATGGCACTGAAGAAATTCTTTTGGCGACCAACCGCACACTTTTTGCATATAAAAATGATACTTTACTTTGGTCAAAACCCTTGACTGGCGCGGCGACCTACCCGCCTTCCGTGGCGGATATGAATAACGATGGGCTTCCTGAAATTGTGCAATTGACGGGCGGAACAAATGAATCAGGGCGCTTATATGTTTTTGATAAAACCGGACAGGATTTACCCAACTTTCCTTTGAATTTCAATAATAACTGGATGCTACTTGCGCCCGCCCTGGCAGATGTCAATAATGACGGGGCTTGGGAAATCATTGCCTGTGAGCGCGTCGCTCCCGCAGGGCGTATTCATATTATAAAATTGAACGGGCAATCTTATAATCAATTTTTTCCTTATACATTAGATCGAACCCCAGCAGTGACACCTTCTGTGGGCGATTTGGATGGTGACGGCGAAATGGAAATTATCGTCGCTTCTACCGAATCTTTATATATTTTAAATCTAAATGGACAAATCAAGAAACAAATTACAAATCCCAACGGGCAGCGCTATAGCTATCAATCGCCTATCATTATTGACTTAGACCAGGATGGCAAAAAAGAAATCGTGGGCGCAACGCATGGCAATATGCCGCAATTCTTTGTATTACAACATGATGGCAGCTTCCGAAATGGCTGGCCGATACCAGTACCCAATGGTAATTGGACATTCTCGACGCCTTCAGTTGTAAAATTTGGTGAATATGATGCCATTATGATGAGCCGCCCGATTGGGCTTAATGCAGGCGATGTCATCTTCGGCTGGGACAAAGATGCAAACAGCCTGGAAGGCTTTCCAATCATGGAGTCTGGCGGGCAAGAAGGTATTATTTCCGTTGCGGATGTGGACGATGACGGAAAAATGGAATTGATTTTCGGAAGCAATTTATTGGGCTCCGATGGCTATGGCTTTATTCACGCATATAATCTTGACGAGACGGGACAGGTAGAAGGCTTCCCACTGCGCCCGCGCGGCTGGACGCTCATGAATGGCGCGAATGTCGGTGATATAAATGGCGATGGCATGATGGATTTGGTCGTGATTTCTTATACCCAGGGTACATCTGACACCGATTCTACTTATTTGAATGTGTATAATTTAAACGTTCCTTACAGCCCGGATCGCGTACTCTGGAATACTTATAAAGGTAATAATACACGCAATGGTTTGATTCAAACAGAGCAAACAACCGCTGTGAAACGCCCGGATTTATTGACTTTGCAAATAGCTTTGCAGCAAAATCCAGTTCAGGATAATGCGCTTATTAATTTGCGCTTATTGCAAAATGAAAATATTAGAATAATATTATACAATAATGCCGGAAAGCTTGTCAAATCTATTTTTACGGGCAATTTAAGCACCGGAAAACATGATATTTCTTTTACAGTAGCCGATTTGCCGAAAGGCATTTATTGGCTAAAAGCAAGTACCGATATTCATATTAAATCCGTTCCTTTTGTAAAAATGTAATTCCAACCTTTGAACTAACAGCCTTCTTTTTTTGTAAAACAAACGAACTTACAATCCACTAAACTTTTAAACTCCTACGCTCCTAAACTATAAAATTATGGCATTCACCGAATCTACTATGCTCGAATTGGGCACCAAAGCACCTGATTTTGCACTCACGGACACCGTTTCCGGCAAAAATATTAGCTTAAAAGATATTGCATCTGATAAAGCGACGGTCGTGATGTTTTTGTGTAATCACTGCCCTTACGTTATTCACGTCAACCCTGAAATTGTACGCATAGCTAAAGATTATCAAGCCAAAGGCGTTGGTTTTGTTGGTATTAGCTCGAATGACGCAGAAAATTATCCCCAGGATGGGCCGGATAAAATGAAAATTCATGCTGCCGAAGTCGGCTATCCTTTTCCTTATTTATACGATGAGACACAAGAAATTGCGCGCGCGTATGACGCGGCCTGCACACCCGATTTTTATGTATTTGATAAAGATTTGATATTAGTGTATCGCGGCCGCCTGGACGATGCCCGCCCAAAGAATGATAACCCTTTGACAGGCAAGGATTTGCGCGCAGCATTGGATGCAGTATTGGCTGGAGAATCGGTAAGTGAAATCCAATATCCAAGCGGTGGCTGTAATATTAAATGGAAAATTAATAGTTGAAATGCTGAAGGGTTGAAAAGTTGATAGATTGATAAAATCAAATTTCTCAAAATTCAACCATCCAAGCCATCAACATATCAAGCAAATAATATTAAATTTGGAGGATAAAATCCAAAAAACATGAGCGAATTTGGGCAAGTTGTAAAAGAAGGCGCAGAGGAAGTCGTCAAAAAAACCTGGCGTGGTACGAAACGCATTTTGCTGGGCATCTCCATCTTAGCTGTGATTGGCACTATAGGTTATCTTTGGGTAATGAGTTGGACATTTAGTGAAGGAACGCGCGCCGGTACGCTGATCAAAATTTCCCGAAAAGGGGTCATATTCAAGACGTATGAAGGGCAACTCAATCTCGGCGGCTTTCAAACAAATGGGCAACCCGGGATTATCGGCAATATTTGGGAATTCTCTGTTATGAAAAGAGATGTGTATCAAGAACTTCAGCAATACGAAGGCAAGCAAGTAAAGCTACACTACAAGGAACGCTATAAAGCCTTTCCCTGGCAAGGTGACACCAATTATTTTATTTATGATGTGGAAGAAATTAAGTAAATAAAACAAATTTACATTAAATTTACTTCGCATCTTCTTTATATTTTGGAGTAGTGGAATGATGAAATACAGGGCATTCCAATCTTCCACTACTCCAATTTTCCAGAACTTTTTTATTGCGAGTAAAGCATCTGAATTTCAAAATTCGGTTCTTATATTTTAATTGTTTCTCTTCCAATACTTTCATAATAAAATCCTTCATCTGTCATTCGCTCTAAATCATACAGATTGCGCCCATCAAATATCGCTGCGCTTTTGAGTAATTGTTTCATTACTTTGAAACTTGGTGTGCGGAATATATTCCATTCGGTGACAATTGCCAACACATCGGCATCTATAAGCGCTTCATATTGATCGCTCGTGAGTTGTACACGATCGCCATAAATTGCTTTGATATTATTCATCGCTTCTGGGTCAAAGGCCTTGATCCTTGCTCCAGCTTCAAGTAATTCATCCATGATATACAAAGCTGGCGCCTCGCGGATGTCATCTGTATTAGGCTTGAATGCTAAGCCCCATAAAGCGACCGTTTTACCTTGCACATCGCCGTTGAAGAATGCTTTGATTTTTTTTGCTAAGACGCTGCGCTGAATATCATTCACATTCATCACCGATTTCAAGATTTTGAAATCGTATGCAAATTCGCCTGCGGTTTTGGCTAAAGCCTGCACATCTTTTGGGAAACAGCTGCCACCATAACCTACGCCGGGAAACAAAAAGCGCTTCCCAATCCGCGAGTCGCTACCCATGCCCATTCGCACCATATCCACATTCGCACCAGCAAGTTCGCACAAATTGGCGATTTCATTCATAAAGGAAATGCGCGTAGCGAGGTAAGAATTAGCCGCATATTTCGTCATTTCTGCCGAGCGCTCATCCATAAAAATAATAGGATTGCCCTGGCGCACAAAGGGTTCGTACAACTCGCGCATCACGCGCTGTGCCCGCTCGGAACGCGTACCTACCACTACCCGATCGGGCTTCATAAAATCTTCTACGGCTACGCCTTCTCTTAAAAACTCCGGATTCGACACGACATCAAAAAGCTGTTCGTCCAACTTTTTTGCCATAATGGCGTGCACCTTCTCAGAAGTGCCTACCGGCACCGTACTTTTATCTATAATCACTTTATAGTCCGTAATCATGCCTGACAACTGCTCGGCAACGCCCAGGATGTAAGAAAGATCGGCAGAACCATCTTCGCCCGGCGGTGTTGGCAATGCCAGAAAAATGATTTCCGCATTTTGTATGCCTTCGGCCAGATTGGTGGTAAATTTTAAGCGTCCCTGGCGGGTATTGCGCTCAAAGAGCAAATCCAAGCCTGGTTCAAAAATGGGGATTTCGCCATTGCGCAGGCGAGCGATTTTCTGCTCGTTAATATCTACGCAAATGACATCGTTGCCTGTTTCGGCAAAACAAGTACCGGTAACTAATCCTACGTATCCGGTACCAACGACTGCAATATTCATGGCTATCTTATTTTTTTTGAAGACGCTAATTTAGATAAATTAGGGGTATTATATATACGCTTAATTTAAATTCTCAACATTTTGGGTACACAAATAAACTAAATATAGTTTTCCGATTTTAATAAGAACACCTTAATTTCACCGACATGGCAGATATCTGGAATTACTTAAAAAATTTGTTCCAAAAATCGGAAGAAAGTTCGCCTTCGCAGCCCTATTTACACGAGTTAATTGAGCGTGGCGAAGAAGAAAAAACTGATTATGAGCATTGGAAGGCTACGCTGGTGCGCCGCCGCTTGACCGATTGGCTGAACGATCAGTACGCTATTTTTCGGGTGCTACCCAATGATATTGATGAAGCGATGGATTTTCTGGATACGCCTTCTTCAAAGGGCTTTGTTATTTATTTTTATAAAACACAATACAGCCGCCGCGATATAACGCATTTGCTCGATTATTTGAAAGAACAGGTATTGGGATTGGATTATCGAACGCAAATTTCGGATAGCCGTACTTTCAATCGCCCGAATTGGGTGGAAACCATTGAGCGTCATTACCTTAAACCCAAGCCCGATTTTCAGCGCGAAGGAAAATTCAATCAGAAATACGGAAACATTACCATCGAAATGAGTGTGCGCAATGACCAACCGCATCAACTCAAGTTTCAGGTGACGAGTTATAAAGATCATTTATTCAAGGATGCGCATGATTTTGAGGAATTGATGCAGGCGGTATTAATTTAAAACAGAGGAAAAATGATTGCAACTGCTTTCCAGCAAGACATTCCTGAACTGGTAGCACTTATCAACAGCGCTTATCGAGGCGAAAGTTCCAAACAAGGCTGGACGACCGAGGCCGATCTCATCGGGGGTTTGCGTACCGACTACGATCATTTGTTGGAAATCCTGAATGATCCAAATACTACTTTTTTAAAATATACCGATGAAACAGGCTCAATCATTGGCTGTGTGCGATTGCAACAACAAGAAGATAAAATTTATCTCGGTATGCTCTCGGTATCGCCGCAGCTACAAGCCAAAGGTATTGGCAAGCAATTGCTTCAAGCTGCCGACGTTCATGCTCGCCAGCAGCGATGCCGCGCTATTTTTATGACGGTATTTTCATTACGACCGGAGTTGATCGCTTGGTACGAGCGTCACGGCTATCAGCAGACTGGCGAAACCGTTCCTTATCATCCCAATGAAAAATTTGAAGTGGCAATGACCCAAGAATTGGTGTTTTTGGTGTTGGAAAAAGCTATTTAAAATCATTATTCTTATTCTCTTGATTAAAATCACTTATTTGAAGAAAACGTAGATAAGCAAACTCTCAAGCTCTCCCGCCAATGCGGTATTTCGATACCAAAGGCGTCCTTTATCCTGGATTTATTTAATACACTATAAGGCGGTCGGGCGGCTGGAGTAGGGTAATCTTTGGTTTCAATAGGGACTACTTTGCAATTAATATTACTCATTTCAAAAATCGCTTTCGCAAAATCATACCAACTCGTCACACCTTCATTACTATAATTATAAATATGATGCAATAAAGTCCGCTCTATTTCGCCTTTTTCTACTCTTTGTATGATATTTAATATTATTCTTGCTAAATCCCGAGCATAAGTAGGTGTACCAATCTGATCATATACCACACGCAATTCTGGACGTTCCTTGCCCAGACGCAGCATGGTTTTTACGAAATTATGCCCAAAACTCGAATAAAC
>JANRME010000350.1:0-19533 GCA_033761835.1 Saprospiraceae bacterium | reverse complement strand
AGGTTATAAAAAATGGGACATTTCAAAAATTAGGTGAAAAAGAAATTGTGGAATTTTATAAAACATATATACCAGCGGAAATAGGATCATTTGAGAATATATTTTATAATGGATATCATTCAATGCCGCCACCTCCTCCTCCACCCGGTTTAACTAATAATAATATAATTAGTAATAACGAAAATAAAAAATCAAGTATAATAATATTAAAAGATACCCTTGAAGCATTGGATTATGAGCCTGTATTTAAACAACGGAGACGTTTTAAAAATGCAAAAAAAATCGTAAAGATATTTGATGATAAATTGACTGAAATACCCTTTGAATTGTTTGACACTTTGGGTGTAGAAATACTTTCCATAGGCTCAAGTAACCTAACATATATTTCAGATAAATTATTCCAATTGAATAGATTAGTTTCGCTTGATATTAGATGTAGCAAATGTACATCTTTAGCTGATAGTTTTCAAAATCTGCCTAATATAGACAGAATGCAACTCCGGCTAATAAATGTTGGTAAGCTTCCTGAATCAATTGGTAAATTAGAAAATCTAACAGAGTTAACTTTAAGGGTTAAAGATGACGCAATACCTACTTCAATTTCTAACTTAAAATCCTTAAAAACACTTTCCTTATATGCCGATAGTTTAAGCTACCTAAATGAAGCTGTAAGTAAAATCCCCATCTTGGAAAACCTATTATTGTATAGTACAATTAAAGAATCTCAGCCTATAAATGAGGTAATAATAAACGGAGAATTCAAAAGTCTCAAACATTTACTCATTGAGAATATTACTATTCCATCCATTCAGAATTTTCCTAATTTAAATATATTGAAGGCACAAAACTGCGAGATGCAGAATGATTTTTTTCATAAAAATATCAAGCTTAAAAATGTATCAATTAGAGATCAGGAGGTTCAAAATATACCAGATAGCCTTTTTGATTTACCCTATTTAGAACAGCTATCAATAATGCTTAATGATGTTGAACAATATCCATCAATAGATGATTTTTTAAAGTTATCAAGATTAAAATCTTTATATTTCCTTGTTCATTCGCGTAACTTATTGGAACAAAAAAAGAATTTGAGAACTGAGCTTAATAAGATAAAGAATTTAAAGTTTGAAATATATTAAAGATACTAATTTTTATGTTTTATTAAAAAAATAGATACAGACTTGTATATGGACTTATACTGTAATTGCTACTGTTTTTAATTAAAATAAACAACAATGGATGCACTGTTGATACAATTAAAACATCAAAAAGCGCTGCAATTGTTGCAAGATTTAGAAGAATTGCAACTCATTCGGGTACTAAAAATCAATGCCAACCCAAAGCGAAAGCTTTCGGATAAATATGCTGAGAAACTGCCTTCGGAAGTAGCCGAGCAAATGCAATAATACATTGCTGAAAACCGCGAAGAATAAAGATGTGATATTCGATCACAAACAATTGATTTTAAACAAATTGCAAAACTTCTGCTTGTAAATCCACGTGATTTTTGATACTTCGCGGTCTTATCTCTCTTGAATATCATATAAGATTTTGATTCTTATTCTTATTTATTTTGTAAAGAAGGTATTATTTATTTTACTTCGCAGTAAAACAATACCCTGGAAATGCCAAAAACGATAAATACGAATAAAAAAGCTAAAAAAAGCGTTCGCCTTTGGTTGCCATGGGTGATTATATTGATTGCTTTTGCAGGCTTGGTTGTTTTCTCGCTCTTGCCTTCTAAAGAGAAGCCGCTGAGTGGGCCGCGTTTTCAAAAAGAAGGGACGCTGCAATTTATCGGTTTATCGGTTCTCAAGAACAAATTATTCAAACAATTGATATTGAAATCGCTGATAATGAGTTTGATCAAGCACAAGGCTTGATGTGGCGCAAATCAATGGAGGAGCAGTCTTTTTGGATGCTCAATACTTATATTGCACTGGATATTATTTTTTTGGATGATCATTTGGAAATTTTCAAGATCAAAGCAAATGCCTCAAAACCGCACTCCCGCATTAAATCCTACCCACATTTGTACATTGCTGCCGTTGGTCGGGCTGGTTTTGTTGTAGAAGGTATAAGGCGCAATCATAGAGCCGTCAGCATTGTAATCGGAGCGACGCAATTTCGAGACCATGATGCTGCCCACGGGGCCAGCGAATAGACTCGTGTGCCTGCCGGTGCGCACATCAATCAAAAGGCGCAATTGGTTGAGCAAATTGAGTTCTTCGGTCCATTCTTCGAGTTCGTTGACGTGGATGGTCACCGCTTCGATATTCATCAAAGTGCGTGGCCCAAAGCCAATCGTGGTGCCGAAGCCATAACCCAAGCCCCAACTCATCAGCGTACCGCTTTCTTCAATCGGTTCTTTGCTGTCGGGGGTCATTTTAGTAAGAGTAATATCGTCCCAGCGTGCGCCAAAATGGAAAATATTATAGAATGAACGCGCACCAAGTTTCAATGCAAAATTCGCATACAGGGCATCCCCAGCTGAGAATTCTACACGGTTATAACCATTTTTGATAATATTTAATAAGCCAATCGGGACACCAGAAGTAGAATCCGCGATATTAATCAATCCGATTTGCAAGCCTTTCACATTTTTCCCTTTGTTCAGTAAAGAACTGATCTGTGCGATTTCTACATCATGTGCCACATTAAATAAGCTGGAAAATTGCGCTTTGGTTTTGCCACCGGCAATATTAAACAAACTACTTGCCTGTACGCCATCAGCTTTACCTTTGGAGACGTTGAACAACCCTGAAGCCTGCACCCCAGCGAAATCAGCCCTTGTGACATTAAACAAGCCTCCCACCTGTACCGCATCAGTTTCGCCGGAAACATTGAACAAACCGCTCGCTTGCACACCTTGCACCGAGCCTTTGTTGACATTGAACAAACCGCTAACTTGCGTACCCACCGTATTACCGCCAACCGTGTTGCCGAAACCTGCTACCTGTACACCGTGTACATCGTTTTTGATGTGGTTGAAAAAACCTCCGACTTCCACGCCATCTACACCGCCATTTACTCCCCACAATACGTTGAGAGAGAGTTTATTGGTTACTTCAGCGCTTTGCAGCATATTTGTACCAATGAATGGTAGAATGGACACCTGCGCCATACGCTCGGTCTCATGCTCATGAATAATTATAGGAGTGAGTTGATATTGTTCAATTTTAGTTGCCTGTGTGCCACCGGAAATCTCATGTATGGGTTGTGTTTCCAGCATGGTAATGGTTGCCTCGCGGTCGCGCTTCATCTGCTCGATCAGCCAGCGCTCGTGTTCGTTGGGTGGGTGTACTGGGCTGGTCTGCTTGACAGATTTTGGCAGGGTATTGATTTGAGATAATTGCTCTTGTTTCTTGGGTTGGTTGCCTTTTTTCAAAACAATTTGCCCGCCTATATGCGCATATACGACGCCCGAAGGTTCAAAAATCTCATCCAAGGCTATGGAAAGGCTTTCATTACGGGCATTCACACTTACTTTTTCATCCAGAGGAATAAAATGACTGCTATAAGCAAAATTTACTGCGTATTTGTCACTAATCTCATCCAACACCGTGCCAAGGCGTTCGTTGGAGTATATGAGCGTTACTTTTTGTTGTAATACAGACTGGGCACTTCCGACGCTCAACGTCAGCGCTGCCAACAGAATTGTGAGTAGCGGCGCAGTTTTCATAAAAGTGGTGTTTTACGATTGTTGAAAATGTAGATTGTTTTAATTCATTGGTCCTTGATAATTTCCCATTGGGACGCCTTTGGCAAACCATTGACCATTAGGCACAAATTTTATCATTAAGTCCTTATCAAAAATCATTTATTTCATTTGACATTGAGGCTTCATCCCTTAAACCTCAATCCTGTATTTAATTACATCCATTACCCGAAATGATATAAACGCTATCTCTTTGTTCTACTTTAAAATCCATAAAATTCAGCGTTGCTAAGAAATTCTGGAAATTCACTGGTTTAGGAATCGTCACCGGACAATTTAAAATATTATCTTCGGCAATCATTTTCACTTCATAATAACGTTCTGCCATTTCAACAACTTTCTGCATTCGCGCATTTTCAAACCTCAATTTCTTTGTCTTCCAGGCATCTGCATTGAGGTTTACCGCTTCTTCGATGCGCACTTCTTCGGTCGGCTTTTCCAAAACACCTGATTGGCTGGCTTTCAGCTGCACTTCTTTGTCAGTTTCTATATTTTTTAAAGCCACTTTTCCGGTAGCGACGGTCACTTCGATGCGGTCTTCTTGGGGATAGGCCCGAACGTTAAAGCTTGTTCCTAAAACCTTCGTAGATGCCTCCCCACTCAGAATAGTAAAAGATTTTCCGTCTTTTTTAGTCACATCAAAAAATGCCTCTCCTTCTAAATTGACAATACGTTCAGTAAAATCCTGTTCATAAAAAAATCGGGTGTTTTCATTCAACCAAACAGTGCTGCCATCCGGCAGTTTAATTTCTTTACGTTCCTGGGGTTTTGTTTCAATGGCTACGGTTTTATCTTGCAAAAAATCGCCGAAAGTCCATATACTGATAGCAACCGCCGCCAAAATTACAGCAGCTAGGCGAAGAATGACTTTATTTATAGACAAACGCATGATTTTCACAGACGTTTTTGGGGTAGTGGGCATTACCAACGGAATTGCGGCAATATCAGCTCCAAAAAGACGCGATTCTAATGCATCCCAGGCTTTGGGTGTGTTGGTTTCAAATGGTTCTTCGTATTCACCGGAAATACTCCACAATTGAATCATCTCCTCAAAAAACGAGCGATTGGCAGGGGTACTTTCCACCCAAACCATCAGCGTTCTCTTTTCGGCTATAGCAATATTGCCCGAAAGATACTTGGCTATCAGCTCCATGTAAATCGCATCGTCCATTTTCATTTCCATTTCCAAATAGAAGGATGCAAATAAAATTTTTACCCCCTATTTAGAATGATTATTTTTTGAAAAAAATAACTTTTTTAACAATCCTTGATTTCTATACCAATCACAGGAATATACTCAAATATCCTTTTAGCTTTTCCCTTAAAATTCGCAAGGCCTTACCCATCTGATTTTCAACGGTTTTGATCGAAATACCCATCTGGTCGGCAATCTCCTGATACGTCATCTCCTCGAAGCGACTCAATTGAAACACCGTGCGGCATTTGGGTGGCAATGTGTCAATTGCAGCGCGGATGCTATGTTCCAGTTCGTTATGCAAATAATGTTCTTCGGCGCTGCCATCGTAGTTGGAATCCGCTAATTGTGGGGTCACTTCTTCATCATGCAAATGCTTGTTGCGACGCAAGTAACCAAGCGCTTCGTTGATTGCCATGCGGCGCAGATAAGCTTGTAAAGAAGAATTGATCTGGATTTGTTCACGTTTTTCCCAAAAACGAACGAAAACTTCTTGGGCGAGGTCTTCTACAGTGCCATGATCCTGAATAAAACGATGAATAACGCTGCATACCATCGGGTGGTGCTGATGAAACAACACGCGCAGCGCCGAGCGATCTCCGGCTTGCAATTTGAGGAATACATCATCAAATTTTTCGTTCGACATCAGGGTTTCAATTGCCAGTGCGAGGATAAAGATAAGGTTTTAATTGAAACTTGCTGTTTCGACCAAAACTATGAATTTTTAGAGAAATTGCCGAGTCAGAAAAAAAAATCCGGGAAACAGCTTATTGCCATTGCCCGGACAGGGGTTTTCATAAAAACTTTATTAGTCTTCTTTGATAAACTTGCGTTCTTTGATGCGCGCTTTTTTACCTACCAAATTGCGCAAGTAGAACAGGCGCGACTGACGCACTTTACCGCGTTTAGTTACTTCGATGCTCACGATCGTTGGTGTTGCAAATGGGAAAATGCGCTCCACACCGACACCATTGGAAATTTTGCGAACGGTGAATGTTTTGGTAGGACCTTCGCCGCTGATCTGAATCACATCACCCCGGAAAGCTTGCTCCCGCTCTTTATCACCCTCGATAATTTTGTATTTCACCACGATATTGTCGCCGGAACGGAAATCAGGAAACTCGCGCTTGGGCGTCAATTGTTCGTGTACGTATTTAATAGCGTCCATTGCTTTGAAAGTTTGAATAGTCTGTTAAGAGCGGTTAGTGTGGAGACTTGGAGACTAAGTGACCTAGAGATCGAATGAATATACGACCAAGTGCAAAGAAACTGGCCCTAAAGTCTAACACCTAACATCTTTAAATTTAGCGGATGCAAAGGTACAGCTTTTTGTGAGATTTCAAAATCTTTTTTAGTTCAATTTATTGATACTATTGATTCTGTTGATCTATTTGATATTATTGATTTTATAATTCTAAATGAAGTGGTGCATCTAATTTAAAAAGTAATAAAATGAGCTATCGAAAGCTAGAAATTTAGCAACTGGCAAAAGATTTGGTTATTGATATATTCACAATAGCATCCATAGCTTTATCGAATCAGGGTTGCAAAGGTTTTAAACTCAAAAGGCTCTCCTCGTGGCCCTCGGAAAGTGACAATCACAACGTACACGCCATTCGGCGCATCCACGCCGGTATTGAATTTTCGACCATTCCAACCTTCATTTGGGTCGCTCGATTCAAAAATCATTTCACCCCAACGATTCCAAATCGCCATTTGAAAATTAGTCGCGCCCTCCATGATACCTACTCCAAAATAAGTATCGTTGAGTGCGTCGCCGTTTGGGGTAAAGGCATTAGGTAGGTGATAACGCACCTCCGGACGCACATCAAGAATTTGAATCAGCGTATCCATGCAGCCACTTGGGTGCGTTACAATTTGTTTAACCTCGTAAACGCCGGTGTCGCGGTAAGTGTAAGAAGGATTTTGTTGCGTAGAAGTTGCACCATTGCCAAAATCCCAAAACCATCGAATGGCTCTTTGCGACAAATCGGTGAAATATACCGTTGGTTCAATATTGCTAGGTTGTGCGGGCGCAAATCTAAAATTGGCTTCGGGTGAAGGCAGCACAGTGATCAGATTATTGAAAGTAGTATCCGTTGTACAGCCAATCGGGGAAGTAATATCTACCGAAACAGTGAAAGTGCCAGAATTTTCATAAATATGGGTTGGACTGATGTCGCCGCTGGAGCCACCATCACCAAAATCCCAGTTAATATCATAAGTCTCATCAATGGGGTAGGAAAGGTTATTAAAAAAGATGTTGGCAGGTACGCAGCCCAAGAATTCACTGGGTGCAATGACCAACAGCGCCGGCACGGGGAAATAAGGGATTATCTTAATTTCTGTGTCTTTGCATTTATTTTTATCAGTCACCGTAAGCGAAACTGGAATATCGCCAGGAATTTTATAAATATGATTGGGATTTTTAATATTAGAGCTATCGCCATCACCAAATTGCCAACTCCAATTTATTATCTGACCACTACCAGTTACACTTAGGTCCATAAATTGTGTAGGGCCGGCCACACAGGTATCATAGTCAAATTCAAAATCGGCATCAATTGAGGGGAAAACATTCACGAAAACCGTAGCCGTATCACCACAGTCCGTACCAGGATTTAGTAATAATTGCCCAATGTAATTACCTTCACCGGGAAAGGTTACAGTTGGACTCCATTGATTATATGTTTGTACTTGATTATTAATAGTAAATCGCCATTCAAAAGTCTTTATAAACTGTTGCAAAAAACTCTCATTTTGAATGGTAACATCTGTGATACCACAGGAATTGATAAAATACTGTTGTCCGTCAATCACCTCATCGGCTTTTACTTTGGCAAAAACCTGCGGATCGCAACTGGCTACATTGAACTGAAAATCTCGAAAAACTTTGCTTAACAGCACGCCATTCCTATATTCTGACACGCATACGCCTACGACAAACTGCCCTTGCACTTCGGGTATGCCAGTTATCAGTCCAGTATTAGGATCAATTTTAATCACGCTTTGCCCCGTATTCTTTGAAAAACCCAAAGGCGCACCCGGTGTGTAATTTGGAGCTAGGAAGGTGACAAAATCATAAGGCGGCGGACAGGCTGGATTTGGATAAGCACCTGCGCAGGAAGAGAACAACAAAGGATCATCAGTGATGGGACCACCACCCAGCAAAGGCGTGCAAAACTCATACACTAACTGATCGCCATCAGGATCGGTGGCGGAGTGGTCATATTCTAAATTAGCGCCTGCGCAAACCACAATCGGTGGAAAATCATTGAATTTTGGACTGCTATTACAAGCTTGCTGCGCTTCGGGCGTAATTTCAATGGTATAAGTTGCGCCAGAACCTTGCGGATTAATAATATTGTTGATCGTAATATTACGGCAGCAGCGCTGGTAAGAAATATGATAGCTTTTGGTGGATACGGGCAAGTTTAATGTGAAATTATAAGTGGCTTCTTCCACGCAAACATTGGGCGGAATCAGGCAGGGATAGTCCGGCGCATTGATTTGCCGAATGGTGCCGAGTCGAACATTCATCCTTTGTACAAAACCATTCTGATTTAAATTATTACAAGCACCGCCGTTACATTCATAAACAGCGATGAACGCCTCCGGGTCAAAATTGGCGCAATTAGTACAAAAGCAATCCCGATACATTTTTAATTCAAAATCATATCTACCATTTCCTTTACACTCATAAGTGATCACCCCTCCGATGATATGACGAGCCTCCGCATAAAAAGAAAAAATAATTCCCAATAGTATGCCTGCAAGCTTCAGACAGTTCGTTTGTTGCATCATTTCCGTGTAGTTGTCGGTGTGAATATCTTTCAATCTTTTGTAAACGCATTTAAATAGATGCTTTATTTTGTCGCTTCTGATAGTAAGCGTACAAAAAAAATAATAGCCCCATAATATTCCGATGTTAGACTGCGTTACTCAAGTTTATTAAGGCTTTCAAACAATATGATTGCCGAGAAAATAGTTTGTCAGGGGCTTTCGTTCTTTTTAAATACCCCCAAAATAAACTTTGTTATTTTAGATGAGGCAATTTATCATTAATTTAATAAGGGTTCGTACAATGGCTGACAGTCGTGGAAATTTCCATGCGCTGACAATGAATCGTGCAACCCGATACCTCGACCAATTGTACTGTGTAAACGACTACCAAGTTAAATCTCGGATTTATGACGACCTATACAAACGAAAAGATTCGTATGGTGCAGGAGTACGATATCAAGGGGGCTTTGGCGATCTTACGGAACGGCGGAGTCATTCTTTATCCGACTGATACCATCTGGAGTATCGGATGCGACGCGACAAACCCCCAGGCTGTAGAGAAAGTACACAATATTAAACAGAGAACTACCGCCAGAAGCTTTGAAATTTTGGTTGATTCTATTCAAATGCTCAAGGATTATGTAGAACATTTACACCCTAAAATAGAAACTTTATTACTCTACCATATGCGACCGCTTACGGTGGTATTTGATCGGCCGCGCAACCTGCCTTCTAATGCTACTTTCCCCGACGGTGCGGCCGCGATCCGTTTGGTTCAGGATGAGTTTTGCCGCTCACTCATTGCCGAGCATGGCAAGCCTCTTTTGGCCTCCTTTGCCAGCGTAGGAGATTTGACCTTTCCGATCAATTTTGGTGCGATTAGCTCAGAAATTATTGAGGGCGTGGATTTTGTAGTAAAATATCGCCAGAATGAAAAATCTACTAACGAACCAGCGGTGATGGTAAAATTGTCGAAAAGAGATGAATTGATTTTCCTGAGAGAATAATTGCGGAATGAGGGTTGTTGGATTCATCAAACTTCATCCCTCGTTCCGCAATTCTAATTTACTTGTAATTCGCATCATAAAACGTCTTATATACTTCTACGCTCTTCACCGTAGCGAATAACTTACCATAATTGGTTTGCGAAATAGCATAAATCTCGTAAGTAAATTTCGACGGAATAAAATCCTTCGCGTTTTTTTCGATGCCGGTGATATATTTTAAAGCATCATCTTTATTTTTGAAACGGCGCACCACGATGAGCGGCGTTTTGGTTTCGCCACTCGGCAAAATCACATCCGTCACGCGCAGTTTGTCAGGATCATGGTATTTTTTGTTGTAATCCGACACCGCATTCCGGCAATCATTCAACGAGGCTACATCTTCCAGCACCACGATGACCGAATGCACCTGGTCATTTTGTACTTCAAACTGATCGGTTTCAATCTTCTGCTGCCCTGGCAAGGTTCCTGTAGATGCACCCAGCAAACGCAGTACTTCCCGTGCATATTTTTGTTCTTCCGTATTCGGATATTTGGCAATCACCTCATTCAATGCGGAAACATAAGCATCTTTTCCTTTCAAATTGCCGGTACTCATGGCACTGAGCAAGGCGAATTTTGGCTGTAGGGGATTTGTAGCACCGAATTTCTCTCGCGCCGCGTTGCTTTGGCTGAAGGCATATTGATATTCCCCTCTTGCAAAAGCTGCATAAGCGTCGTTATAATATTTAATAATTTTGTTTTCTTCGTTTTGTACCTCAACGATATAACTTGGGTCCTGGATGACTTTGGCGTAGGTCGAATTAGGATATTTGGCAACAATTTTATCCGCGTAGGTTTTGGCTTCTGCATTTTGAGTTAAGTCTTTATGTGCCAGATATAAATAATACCAGGAATCCAATTCTTCATTACTTGCTGGGTAGCGTCGGTTTAATTCTTCCAGAATTTCGATAGATTTTTCGTTGTTTTGGAGGCGATCCCGATACAATCTACCCAACGCCATCATCGCTTCACGGATTTTGATATGAACAATCGTAAGTTCGGCCTCGGTTTTGGGTACTCCTTTCAAAAAGTTTTCAATTTCTTCATCACTCACGGAAGCCACTGTTGCAACGGTGTCAGATGCTGCGCCTTCATCCAAAGATGATGCCGACTGTTGCGTAGAACGACGCCAATTATCACTCAAAGGACGGTTGCCCCATTTGCGCTGGAAATCACGCTTACCTTGTTTTAAGGCGCGGTCGTTGTATGCAAAGAAGGAACTCTCCTTTTGCAATGCTGGCGTACTGATAGATCGAGAATCGGCTACTTGCTTATTGCCTACTTGTTCATTCACCAATTGTGCCTGTTCAGCAGCGCGCTGCTCTTCGAGTTGTTTTTTGAGCTTGGCCGCAAATTCCTTCTTTTCATCTTCGCTCATTTGGGCGATACGCAACAAACTATCCTGTAAGGCAATGATTTCAAGGTTTTTGGCAATATCGGTCAGGTTTTTACTCAATCGTTCCACCTCTTTGAAGCGCTTGTCGGTATCCGGCATGGCTTGCAAAGCGATGTCGAAATATTGTTTTGCGGGTACGAAATCCTCATCTTCATAATATAGTTGCGCCAGTTTGAGGCTGCTTTCTAACTTTTGGGAATTATTATTCTTGCTATTTTCCAAGGAGAGAATCAAGTTTTCAATAGCAGTTGTGCGGTCGCCAGCCTTCAGGGCTATATTGGCAAGGGCATAATAAATTTGGTCTTTATATTCTGTGTTTTTCTCGTCTTTAATCATTTGGTTCAGGTTGGCAACGGCGTCTTCGGCGCTACCGCGGCCACTCGCCCAAGCGTTCTGCGCCATATTCATCTTGGCATTGAACTCCATTTCATAATCGTTGGTCAATTTCAATACCTTTTCAAAATTGGCATAAGCCGCATCACTATTGCCAGCCTGCTGTTGCAATTGCGCCAGGATAAAAGCATAACGGGCTTTATCGGTACGTTTGTCAGCGCTTGCTACGGCTTGCTCCAAAGGCGAAATGGCTAATTCATCTTGATTTTGTTTCAAAAGCAGATAAGCTTGCAGCGCCATCAAATCTTGGCGGATGATGTCAAGTGTATTGGGATCATCATTTAACTGAGTAATAAGGCGTTGTGCGCCATCGTAATTATCGCGCTCGATGAAGGTTTTTGCCAACCAGAGCTTAGCATCCTGATATACGGGGCGATGCTTCAAAAAATAATTCTCCGGTCCTGCTTCTTCTGTTGGCTCTTCGGGTTTTTCGTCCTTTTTATCTTTTTTATTCTTTTTAGAATCTTTTTTTTCGCCTTCCGAATTAGGCGGCGGCGTTTTCTCTGCGGGTTGCTCTTCTGGTTTGGTTTCGGTATTTTGAGTAGAGGCACCGGGGCGCTTGGGCGGCGGAAGCCCTTTCTTGCGTGCTCTTTTTACAGCTTTGCTGTAGCGGGCGCGTTCTTTTTTGATTTCCTTAGCCCGTTTTTCGCGTTCTTTTCGCAGCCGATTTTGCTCTCGTTTTTTCTCCTTCGCAGTTAATTCACGCTCTTTCTGAGCTTCTTTTAAGTCTGCTTTTTTTTCGGCTACACTTTTGGCGGTGTTTTTAGAGCGATCCTTGGCGCTTGGTTTTTTTGCTACTTTTGGATCGAATTCATTGAGCATATATTTGAAAGTCGCCTCGGCAGATTCATAGTCTTGTTTTAAAAACTGCGCTTGCCCCACCAACAAATAACAATCATCGGTCCACTGGCTGGGACGATGCAAATTTACGACCACTGAGACTTTTTTGATCGCCGTATCCATCTGCGGATATATTCCTTGCGGATTTTCATTTTCCAGGTAAGGATACATACTCAGGATCTGATTGTAATTGTCCTGATACTGCGAATCCAATTGCGCAAAAGTGGCGATCATAATCTCATTGGCATTAAAATAGCCGTTGTACTTGGCGGTCGTATTGTGGTAAAGCTTGCCAAGAGGCGACAGGTCGTCGCGTCGCTTTTGAGTAGTACAAGCAACAGATAAGCCGATAATTGCCAGCAGTAAGTACGCTTTATTTACGTGTTTCAAAGCGATAGTCTTTATGTTAAAAAATGACAAAACCAGGGTTAAAAATGCTACAAAGCCGCTTTGCTTCGTTATAATCTCTTAATTTTGCAAATTGCAAAAAGCAAAGATAAGGCTTTTCCTCCATAGACTTCAAATCGAAAAAACGCAATTTATAGTGTACAACGGAGGATAATTAACAGAGAAGGACAGTGCCAAGAGTCAGAGGTTGATTTGGAAAAAGTTGTTTTTTTACAATTTAAAAAATATGCCGAAAGGAAGCGAACAAGCGCAAAACTGGTGGACGCGCACCAAAGAAAGACTCCAAAATACCTATCGTTTGGTCATTATGAATGACGAAACCTTCGAAGAGGTCGCGTATTATCGCCTTACCTTGCTCAATGTGTATATTATGCTCAGTACGCTGATCGTATTGACGGCTGTGTTGGTGACAATCAGCATTGCGTATACCCCTTTGAAGCGCTATATCCCAGGCTATGTTGGGGGCGGCAGCAACGACCGCGAGCTCTATCAACTCTATCGGGAGGTGCAAGATTTGGAAAAAGAATTAGCTGCACAACGCACCTATTCGGAAAGTTTCCGCAAAATGTTGGTACAAGATGTGCAAACCGTTGACGAAGTGCCACCTGCCAAAGATTTTCTTAAAGATAGTTCGATGGTGGAAGTTGGAAAAACAGAGGAAGATCAGCAATTGCGAGAAGAAGTAGAAATTACGGAAATTGGGGCAATCGCCAAAAGTACGCGCACTGCCAATTTATCACCCCGCGATGTACCATTAGAACAAATGTATTTTTCCCCGCCGGTGACCGGTGAGATTAGCGCTGTTTTTATGCCTGATAAAAAACATTATGGAGTGGATATTCTCGCACCTAAAAACACCGCGATCAAAGCAGCGATGGACGGCTACGTTTTTTTCTCGGATTGGACGCAGGAAACTGGCTACACCATTGGTATTCAACATTCTAATAATACTATCACTTTTTACAAGCACAACTCTGTATTGCTGAAATTCGTAGGAAGTTTTGTGCGCTCTGGCGAAGCGGTGGCGATCATTGGCAATACAGGGACACTCAGCAGCGGGCCGCATTTGCATTTTGAGCTTTGGAACAAGGGCATACCAGTGGATCCTACGGAATATATTACTTTTTGATTTAATAATGAATGGGCTTGTTTGTAGTCTCAATTCTGCTGCTTTTTTAATTGTTAATTCATCGTAAAGCCGATTTAAAAATTCCTTAAACTTCTGGCTTTTATCACTTCGGAATAGACTTTTTGTAAATTTTACGCTAACTTTGAGCTTTCTTTTGGAAAAATGCAAAAACAATTATGAGTGTTGACAAACAAACCAAGTTGACAGAAACCTACAAAGAAAAAGTGGAGAGGATCAGACAAAAGCTGATGAATGGTACAAAGAATTTTTTGATTGACATTGATGGTACGATCTGCGATGACATTCCGAATGAAGAGCCGGAGCGTATGGCCACTTGCTTGCCTTACCCCGACGCTTTGAGGATCATCAATAAGTGGTACGATGAGGGGCATGTTATTACTTTTTTTACTTCCAGAACCGAAGAACACCGCATTGTAACCGAAGAATGGCTGCGCAAAAATGATTTCAAATACCATGCTATTCTTTTTTGCAAACCACGCGGCGGCAATTATCACTGGATTGACAACCACATCGTAAAAGCGACTCGTTTTAAAGGAAAATTCACGGATTTGGTGGTGGAAACCCACGAAATTGAAGTGTTTAAAGATTAAAAGTAACTCCGTTTGTCAAACGGAGTTACTTTTTCAAAAGGTTTTTCAAGGCCTCTTGAAGTTTGGGAAATTGAAATGTAAATCCGGCAGCTTCTATCTTTGCGGATGAAATTCTGCTGCTGTTTAACACCGTGTCCGCCATTTCTCCGATCACCAAACGCATAACAAAATCTGGTATCGACATAATAAGCGCCGGCTTCCCCAAAGCTTTCACGATTTGTTGCGTAAAGTTTTTATTCCGTTCAGGATGAGGCGCAACTGCATTATAATATCCTTGCATTTGTTCATTTTCAATCGCAAACAAAAACATCCGGCACGCATCGTCAAGGTGAATCCAGGAATACCATTGCTTGCCTTTTCCAAAATAAGCGGCAGTAAAAAAATTTAATGGAATCAAAAATTTCTCCAAAGCGCCACCTTTAGTCGAAAGTACTATGCCGATGCGCAGCCCAACAGTACGAACGCCTGTAATTGCTACTTCATCAATCGCTTTTTCCCAAGTGATGCAGCTTTCTGCGAGAAAACCCGTGCCTGGTGGATCGAATTCTTGTGCCAAATTTTCGCCTGTATTTCCATAGATTCCAATGGCTGTGCTGGAAAGGTAAGCTTTAGGTTTTTTGCCTAATTTTTCAAAAGTTTGAAGCAGAAGTCGGGTACTTTTTACGCGACTTTCAATGATGACGCGCTTGCGTTGGGAAGTCCATGGCTTGTCGGCAATACCCGCCCCTGCGAGGTTGATAATATAATCGGCTTGAGCTACGGCCTCTTCATCAATGGTGCCTTTATCCAAATCCCAGGCAAAAGCTGGAAAAATGGCATTCGGATTCGCCCTTCGGCTCAAATGTAAAACGCGATAACCGCTTTCTTGGAGCATTTTACTAAGGCGGAGACCGATAAGCCCGCTGCCGCCGCCGATTACTATGGTTTTTTGATTGGATAGTGACACTTATTCATTGTTTTGCAATAAACAAAGCAACAAAACAATGGTTCAGTACGACATTTGTAACAAAAATTTTCCTTGCATTCATAAAATGGTTTAATTTAGAGCGCATTTTACTGGAAGTAAGAGACTTGGGGAATTAGAGACCAAATTGAGACTAAAGAATTAATGACTAAGTGATTAGCTAAAATTCCTTATCCAATATCCCAATATCTTAATATCCTAAATTATTATTCAGAAACCAAAACCACAACCACCCATGAATCGTTTTTCCAATCTTTTGTACCTATTGATTCTCGGCTCTTTGACCTTTACTGCTTGTAAACCAAATCCAAAGCAAGCTACTGTTGATTACAAACGCACCGACAACAATGTGATTATCCGCTTACGCGCTGAACCCGACCGTTTGAATCCTGTACTAATGACAAGTAACTACGCACGCGTGATCGCCGATCAAATGTATATGTATTTGCTGACGGTTGATCCTCAAACATTTGAACTCATTCCGTATTTGGCTAAGGCACTGCCAACTGTACAAGAAATAACCGATGGACCCTGGAAAGGAGGGCTTTCTTATACTTTTGAAATACACAACGAAGCGGTATGGGATAATGGAACGCCAGTGACAGGCAATGACTATATGTTTAGCCTTAAAGCTATCATGAATCCATTAGTGCCGGCTGAGCGGCTGCGTTCTTATCTGACAAATATTAAAGATGTGCAAGTGGATCCGAATAATCCGAAAAAATTCACGGTGTTTACCAACGAAAAGTATATACTCGGAACAGAATCGGTGGCCAACAGCTTTCAGGTGATGCCGGAATATTTGTACGATCCGCAGGGTTTGATGAAAAACTTTACCCTCGTCGATCTTTCCGACCCGTCAAAAACAGAAACTCTGTCTAAAAATCAGCAGATTATGCAGTTTGCAGCGGAATTTGATTCTGAAAAATTTTCGCGCGAGAAAGGCTACATCGGAGGCTGCGGGCCGTACCAGTTTGAAGAATGGATTACAGGGCAAAAAGTTGTACTCACCAAAAAAGCGAATTGGTGGGGCGATCAACTCGCAGATGAGTATCCTGCCCTAGCTGCCTTGCCAGAGCGTATGGAATTCCTGCCTATCCCTGACGATGCTACTGCTATAAATGCTATCAAAGCGGAGGATATAGATGTATCTACCGATATTCCTGGCGCAGATTTCAATGCGATGAAAGAAGAGCCTTTCACAAAGGAACGTTATAATTTTTATACGCCGCCGCTGCTGCAATACGCTTGCCTGTATTTGAATAATGATAACCCAAAATTAGCCGATAAGCGGGTACGCCGCGCTTTGTCTCATGCTATTAATATGGACGAGATTATCAAAACGGTATATGAGGGTTTGGCTCAGAGAGTTGCTGTACCCATTAGCCCAAGTGCCCCTTTCATAGATTCAGCATTAAAACCGATAACATACAATCCTGAAGAAGCAAAGCGATTATTGCAAGAAGCTGGTTGGAAGGATAGCAATGGCGACGGTACAGTGGATAAGCAGATCAATGGTGAAAAAGTAGAATTGAACCTTTCTTGCTATGTAGCTTCTACTAGCGAAACCGGCCGAAACGCATTGCTGCTGGCACAAGGAAATCTAAAAGCAGTAGGCATCAATATGGAAATTGTGCCTAAAGAATTCACCGTATATATGCAAGATGTGCGCCAGAACAATTTTGAGATGGCATCTGGAGGTAGAACGATCTCGCCGACGCTATGGGAGCCTACGCAAGACTGGTATTCTGAAGGCGCTGCTGGTGGTGATAATCATAATAATTTCCAAAATGCAGAAGCGGATAAACTGATAGAGCAGATTCGTGTAACCTTAGATGAAAAAGCGCGTAATGATTTGTATGAAAAATTGCAGCGCATCATTTATGATGAACAACCCGCGGTTTTTATGATCTATCGCACGGGTACAATGGCGATTCATAAGCGTTTTGACGCCAAGCCAACGATCATGGCGCCGGGGTACATCCCAACTGAATTTAAATTAAATGTGCAATAGTATAATAAGAATATAATAAAAATGTGCCGCACCTAAAAAATGTGGCACATCTAATTATTTGATATCATGTTGCGTTATGTGCTCAAACGAATATTGATTTTTATTCCTACACTCGTCATTATTTCTTTAGTGTCGTTTGGCTTGAGCAAATTAGCGCCAGGCGACCCAATTGATCGCAATGATGATTCAAGGCTTGATATTCGAGATCGGGAGCTTGTTTACCACGAAACCGCTCATTTTTGGGGCTTGGATAAACCGGCATTTTATTTTAGTTTTTCTTCGCAAGCATATCCTGATACACTATATAAAATTGTATTAAAAGAACGCCGTAAAACATTACAAAATCTGGTGGCCCAATATGGGAATTGGTCAGAAATAGAAAATTATTACCATCATATTCAATCTTTAGAACTATTTTTATTTAGCTTATCAAATACAAATCAATTTAAAGAGTTAAGCATTGTACGAAGCAATGTGCGAGAGTTTTATCTTCAATATCAAGACCATCGAATTCATAGTATTTTTAAGAAGTTAGAACATCAAGTAGCCCAAGACAGCCTGTTGGCAAGCGTTTCAGAAGGTCAATTTACGCAGCTTGAAAATGCTTATATGAATATTAAAGAAAATGCGACTCCAAATAAACTATTAATCCCAGATATAAAATGGTACGGCTTTGATAATCAATATCATCATTGGTTTAGTAATTTTTTAACAGGCAATTTTGGGCGATCCTACCATGATAGCCGACCAGTAGCGAATAAATTAAAAGACGCTATTTTCTGGACACTGATTATGAATAGCACTGCTATTCTAATTGCTTATTTACTTTCTATTCCATTGGGTGTATTTTCAGCGGTAAGCAAAGACACGATTCGGGATCGAATTATAACAATTACATTATTTATTTTATATTCATTACCTACTTTTTGGATTGCTACGATGCTCATGATATTCCTGACGCTACCACAATATGGTATTGAATTATTTCCGACGATGGGCTTGGGCAATGTAGCGAAGGATGCATCTTTTTGGGAAAAATTTACAACGAGAGCCGAACATTTAGTTTTACCAATTTTTTGTTTGACTTATACCTCATTAGCCTTTATTTCTCGGCAGATGCGCGGTAGTATGCTCGATGTATTGCAGCAGGATTTTGTGCGTACAGCCCGTGCCAAAGGCTTACCCGAAAACAAAGTTATCTGGAAACACGCTTTTCGCAATTCGCTTTTCCCGATCATTACTATTTTTGCAGCGGTTTTTCCTGCGGCTATTGCAGGTTCTGTGGTGATTGAAGTCATTTTTAATATTCCAGGCATGGGAAAATTAACGATTGATGCCATCAGCACCCGCGATTATCCTGTCGTTTATACCGTTTTGATGCTCTCAGCCGTTTTGACTATGATAGGTATTTTAGTAGCGGATATCATGTATGCAATACTCGACCCTCGTGTTTCGTATAGTAATAAAAAGTAATGAAGAAAAAGAAAAAGACCAGACAACTTATCCGAAATCCTGGCTTGCCGCCTGGAACGCTTGTCTTTACTGGTGAAAAAAAAGTAGATGCCTCCAATGTGATCATGATTCAATATAGCGAGGAGCATCTGGTAGAAAAGAGCCTCAAGGACGATCTTCCGCCACCTGAGCTTAATAATTTTATTACATGGTATGATGTAAAAGGCTTACATAATGTATCATTAATAGAGCGTCTGGGTCAGCTATATAATATTCATTCCTTGATCCTGGAGGA
Organism: Saprospiraceae bacterium; assembly: GCA_033761835.1. GTDB lineage: Bacteria > Bacteroidota > Bacteroidia > Chitinophagales > Saprospiraceae > JADJNW01. The sequence goes on along the minus strand of JANRME010000350.1, from coordinate 289 downwards.
TGTACTCGATACGCAACAACGGCCGAAGTTTGAGGAATACGAAGATGGAATTTTTATTATATTACATGCTATTACATTTGATCGTGATACCCGTGAAACCCAGACCGAACACATCGCCATTTTTGCAGGACATAATTTTTTACTCTCTTTTCAGGAAAAAGATGATGATACTTTTGCCCCTGTGCGCGAGCGCATTCGTACTGCCAGCGGGCGCATCCGTAAGCGCGGGAGCGATTATTTAGCTTATGCTTTGGCGGATAGCGTGGTAGATCACTATTTTATCGTGCTG
>JANRME010000349.1:0-4847 GCA_033761835.1 Saprospiraceae bacterium | reverse complement strand
TCATAGAGATAGAAATGCCCCCAGCCGTCGCGTTCCGACCAATGAATCAATTCCTGACCACCATTCACTAATCCTAATTCGCGGGTTTCTATATAAGTGTTCAAACGCTCTTCAATCAAGACTTTTACAGCGCCAGTTTTGGTATCAGCTACACAAATATCGATTCGCTTCAAGTCACGACTGGTGCGACTGAAATAAATTTTATCGCTTGTCTTTGATAACCAAAGACTTGCGTAGCGCTCGTCATCACGCGTTTTTTTCGGGCGAGGCGCTCTTAGAATAGAAACGGTCTGATCTTTGAAAGTATCCACAGGCACTTCCATTTGCGATTTTGCATCAAAATCAAATACCAAAAGATCAGACTGTGGCTGTTCTTTCTCGCCAGGCATGGCGTATTTGTAGGTTTCCAGAGTAGGGCGCGGATTTGCAACTGAATTAATCACCCAAAGGTCTTTTACTTTGCGCTCATCCGTTTTGATCAAAGCAAATTTCTTTGAATCCGGCGACCAGGCTACGGTGACACCTTTTCGTTTATCCTTGTTTTTTTCAATATCCACATTGGTTTGACCGCGATCGCCGCGGCCGTATTCGTAATATTCTACACCATCGGTTGTCCATTGATGCTCTACAATCGTTGAATCTTTATCATTTTTCTTTGCTTTTTCAAAATTCTCTTTATCCATCCAATACAGATTGTAGTTTTTGATGAATAAGGCGTATTCGCCATTAGGAGCTATTGCGGCCCAATTCGGGTCAGCTTTAGGTTTTTCATAATCCGAAAGTAATTTCAACTGCCCCGTACCGAGATCATATTCAAAATACCAGGTTTTGGGCACCATTTTGGGCTTGGCATTGCGCTGGCGCTGTTGTTGTTGCGAGTCGCCGTTTTCGTCACCGTCTTCTTTCTTTTCTTCTTCTTCAACCAACTTACTTTTTACTTCAAACTGAATGGCCGTCTCGTCTTTGATAAATTTCAAATTCGTAATTTCCAAATGTTGTGCATCAAAAGGATCACCCGTCAAGCGCGACATATTCGCTGCCATTTTTACATTGTCGAAAAGCGCGCGTTTGCTGCGTTTTGCGGGATCAACGATATAATAAAATTTCCCTTCGCTGGTTTCGTATTCATACCAGAAGCGTTCGCTGTTCTTGAGCCAGTGTGGATCTACGCGCGTCGAAAAGACCATTTTTCTAATGCGTTCAGCCGAAAATTTTGCTGCCAGTTCGTAATTCGCTTTGTCAATTGGAATGTTTTGAGCTTGTGAAGAATAGCCCAAAGTCACCATCAACAGGAGCAGTAAGAGTTTTTTCATCGTTTATTCAAATTTTAAAAAACAGGATTTAGATACCAAAATAAGACAGCAAAAAAGAGGGAAACTTTCCAAACGACAAAATTGCAGGTGATATAATAAACTCTCTATCAAATTTCCTTGAGAAATGAGCATATTTCCTTATTTTCATCCTATTCATCTAAAATTCCAGGCATTGTGGCTTTATCAGCACAACAAAACTAAGACGATGATACGTTCTTTTATTCGGTTAATTAAAAAAACAAACAAAACGTAAACACCAATGAAAACAAGGAAGATTTCTATTTTACTGCTGGCTCTCGGAGCATTATTTTTTGCCTCTTGCAGTTCTACCACGCCTTTGCAAGTATTGCAACCCGCCCAAATGGTCGTTCCGGATCATATCAAAACGGTGGCTACACTCGACCGCAGTAAGCCTGAAAAAGGTTTTGAAAACTTTCTGGAAGGCTTGATTACAGGCGAAGATATTGGGCAAGACCGCGAAGGGCGGCGCTTTGCTTTGGAAGGATTATCAAATTCTTTGACCCGTACACCACGTTTTGATGTAAAACAAACAGGCATTGAACTCATCGGAAGTAGGGGAGGGAATAGCTTTGCTGCGCCTTTAGAATGGCGGGAAGTGGAAAAAATTTGTCGCGATTATGCTGCAGATGCTTTGGTCACGATTGAAACATTCGATACGGATAATAATATTTCTTATAATGAACGCCGTGAGAAACGCAAAGACAAGGATGGCAAGGAATACACCGACATCAAATACGATGCTCGACTGGACATGACCATGCGTATCGGTTGGCGATTTTATGATCCGAAAACCAAAATAATTCTGGATGAATTTACTACGAATACACAAGCCAATGACACCCAAACCGATGAAACCAGAGACAAGGCCCTGCGCCGCCTCTATAGCCAATCAAGCATAACGCGCAAAATCAGCCAGGATGCTGGCGCCCAATATGGTATGCGCATTGCGCCAGTATGGATCACGGTTTATCGCACTTTCTATGATTCAGGAAAAGGAAATGCCGACGAACAAATGCAGCAAGCTGCTCGCTTAGCCAAAGCCGACCAATGGGATCGTGCCGCCGAAATCTGGCGCAGTGTGATCGCTAATGCAGATAGCAAAACCGCAGGAAAGGCTGCATATAACATGGCCGTAGCCAGCGAGCGTGCAGGATTGCTGGAATCCGCTTTGGAATGGGCGCAACGTTCTTACACCGATTTTAGTAATAAAAAAGCTCAAAATTACATTCATGATATTCAAATCCGCATCAGTGACCGAGAAAGATTAAAAAAACAATTGAAAGAAAAAGCATAAAACTGTTTGAAAAGCTTAGAAAACCTTAGAATTTCTAGGCTTTTAAATATTTTTCCGCCCAATTACGTTTAGGGTATTTATGATGTAAATAATGAAATATTACAGCAATTATTACACCTATGATAGCACCGAGATAGACATCTTTAAAAAAATGTTGCACTAAATAAATCCTGGAAACGCCTACTAATAAAGCGGTAGTAAATAATAAAATCGCTACGCCGCGTTTTTGAGGAAGAATGAGTGCCAGGAAAGTATAAAGCGCAAAAGCCGCCATCGTATGCCCCGAGGGAAATCCATTAGCGCCGCTGTGAACCTCTACACCTTCGACCAAATTAATTTGATCTGTAATATTTAATTGCTGAAAATAAAGCCAGGGACGCGGATGCGAAAACGCTTTTTTGGAAAGGAATGTGACCAACATAACCGTTAAACCCATTAAAGGAACAAACATAGCGGTGCGATAGCGTACAAATAAAAAGATCAACGTCAATCCTACAAAAATCAAGCCTTCGCCCAGGCGAGTGAAATAAGTGAAAAATAGATTACCAAATGCTGAGCGATGATTACTAAAAAAAAAGATTTCATCACCTTGCTGAATGAAAAATAAAGTTATTGCGCCCAGTATTAAAAATATTATAAAACAAATAAAAAACCTGGCGTTTTCATTTAGTAAACCCTTAAAATAGGCTCGATTCATGCTTTCATTTTTCTTTTATTGAACCAGGTAACAATTCTGGTTACTGTCTCAGAGATTTGCAAACTGGAATCATTCATTGCTTTGAGCGTGAGGATAACACCGATTGGCGTCATTATTATTGCAGGAACCCAAGCTGCGGCCATTGCCGGAAGTACAAAAGCTTCCGCGATTTTTCGGCAAAAAATACTGAGTATAACAAATATCATAAAGAATATAATGGAAATCAAAATTGGATAACCAAAGCCTCCTTTGCGTACAATTGCGCCCATCGGTGCCCCAACAAATACAAAAATCACACAAGCCAGAGCAATACTGTACTTCGTCCACATTTCATAACTATATTTTACACGCTGTTCGCGCATCGCTTGCAAGGAACGCACGGTAGATTCAGATTGATTTAAGACACTCAGGATGAAAGTTTTAGCGCGATCATAATGCCTCAATCTTTGTGATTTTTCGAAAATGTCGGCAAAGTTTTTTAAACTGTCCAAAGCCTTGATAGAGTCCAAAGCTTCTAATAAGGGGGCATACTTCTGGGCAGCCTCTTCTTGCCTTTTTCTTAATATCGCCTCGGTTCTTTCGGCAGCATCATCTTTAATCTTTTCACCGGTTTGTGGGTCAATCTTTAGTTGTTCACCTGTACCACGATGATAGGCACTCTGCACTTGCGGTGAGTGTGGACTCACATTTATTTTCGATGAATCCTGTTGGGGCGGTCGAATCAATTGTTTTTTGGGCTTTGTAAAAGTGTCTGCATCATATAAAATAGTTTTCGAATTGATAGCCGTATCGAGTTTTTCAGCGCTTTCTAATTGTTCATAAGTATAGACGCTATCTGGCGGGAGAAAATGAAAATAAGAACTGGTTTGCCTTGCGTGATTTAATATTCGATCTTCCATATCCATATCCGCCGAATCAATCGCCAGTTTTAACTCGGGTATACTCATCATGGACTTATTATTCTTAAAAAGCAGCGGATTGGTACGACTCAGGTCAAATTCGCCCATGTCGAATACTTTGGTCCATTGTTTGAATGCAGTTCGTACGAAAGGGTATTTGCCACTATTACTGCTTGATGCTGAAGGATTTACTTCAATATATTGATGTCCATCTTTTAAATTCATCACAAAATATTGCCCATCGGGCGTCGTGTACATTTCGCCTTCTTTGGCGGTAATCTGACTGTATTGCCCTTTGGAATTTTCACTATGATCGTAAATCAAAACATCTTTAATCGTTTTGCCATCGCCACCTTTTTGTCCGATATGAATAGAGAATCCCTGAAAATCATCATTGAAAATACCTTCGTCGAGCCGCAACGCTGGTTTTTGCTGTTGTACATCGTACATTCGAGAACCGAATTTCAGATTAGCCAAAGGAATCAGCGTGGTTGAGCAATAATAGGACAAAAGCGTAGCGCCAGACGCAAAAATAATGAGTGGACGCATGACCCTCAACAAAGGCGTGCCAGCGGATTTTATACTTGACAATTCATAAGTTTCCGCCATATTGCCCATCACCA
>JANRME010000348.1:0-24635 GCA_033761835.1 Saprospiraceae bacterium | reverse complement strand
GTGGTGCGATTGACTCAACCCGTTGGCAAGCTTATCCTGATAATGTCAAGGATTTCTTTGAAACGGGCGTGACGCACGCACATAATCTTGCGGTTTCGGGTGGCAACGAAAAAGGACATTTTCGCCTGTCTTACACCTTTGCCAATCAAAAAGGAACGCTTCCCAATGCTGGCTTGCAGCGCAATTCATTGGCGTTGACCGGCGGCTACGAATTGAACGAAAAAATTAAGGCACGCGCCACGATCAATTACTTGCGCGGCGACAATTACAACCGCCCTGCACTCGGCGAAGGCACAGAAAATGTGATGTATTTGTTTAATGGTAGCTTGCCGCGAAGCATAGATGTAGAGGCACTCCGCGATTATTGGCAAATGGGTCGCAGTGGGCAAAATCAATTCAATTTTAATTATAATTATCAAAACAATCCTTATTTCACGCTAATTGAAAACGAGAATAGCCAAAAAATAGACCGCTTGTACGGAAATGCTTCGCTTTCCTGGCAATTCAAGCCCTGGTTGAGTCTGCTTACGCGACTTGGCACGGACGTGAACAGTGAATTTCGCACCCGAAAAAGGGCTTTCAGCTCTCAATTATTCTCGCGGGGCGGCTATCGGGAAGAAGAAATTAATTTTGAAGAACTCAATGGCGACCTGCTGCTGAATACCACGAAAGAATTTTCGCCCAATTTTAGTGTATTTGCGGGACTTGGCGTAAGCAATATGCACCAGAATTTGAGGATTTCTGATTTAAGTGCGCCAGAATTGACCTTGCCAGGCATTTTCACTTTATCCAATTCGCGCTTGCCTTTGGAGTCCTACAATTTCCAATCTGAAAAGCGCATCCAAAGCGCTTATGCTTTTGCAAATTTGAATCTAAAAAAATTCATTTATCTTGATTTGACTGGTCGAAGCGATTGGCTAAGTGCCTTGTCCCGCGAAAATCGCAGAGTTTTGTCTTATTCCGGTAGCCTGAGCGCTGTCATCAGCGATGCTTTTGACCTCCAATCTGATCTGCTTTCACTGGCGCAGGTGCGTGCTAGTTATGCCCACACAGGCAGTGATCCTGATCCTTATCAATTGCAAACGATTTATATGGCGCAGACGCCAGTTTGGGGCATTCCCACTTCTTCAGAGTCGCCCAATTTGGCAAAATCTGACCTTCGACCCGAAATGACAACTTCGTTGGAAGGCGGCTTCGACCTTCGTTTTTTCAAAAATCGCTTTGGTTTGGATGCGACCTATTTTCAAAGCACGACAGATGACCAAATCCTGGCAATTCCATTAAGCACGGCAACGGGTTACACTTCAAGGATAGTGAATGCGGGTTCTGTGAAAAACTGGGGGATAGAGGCGATGCTCACCGTGATTCCTTTTGAAACCCAAAATTTTCGTTGGCAACTAGGCGCGAATTTCGCGCTGTGGCGAGGAGAAGTCACGAGTTTATCGAAGGATTCTTCCGCAAATAGTTTTGTTTTGGCGGACCGTTATATCACTGTTGAAGCCCGCCCCGGCGAGCGTTTGGGCAATTTTTATGGCACTGGTTATCAACGCGTAAGCAGCGATTCAAGCAGTCCGTTTTACGATTCTACCGGTGCATTCGTTGGGCAAATTGTATATGATTCAGAAGGGAAGCCAATTCCGACAAACGAATCGATTTTGCTGGGGAATTACAATCCAGACTGGATGGCAGGATTACATTCTACCCTTACGTTTAAAGGTTTTAGCTTGTATGTTTTATTTGATATTCGATTCGGCGGCTCGCTGTATTCGCGTACGCAAGCATTGGGTTTAGCCAAAGGCGTACTCACCGAAACGCTTACTGGTCGCGCCGATGGCTACGATCTTGCAGTCGAAGGCAACGGCATCGTTGGCAAAGGTGTGATGCAAATGGACGATGGCAGTTTTACTGAAAACACGACGGAAGTTAGCGCCCGCGAGTGGTACAATTCTTATACCTTGAGCCGCCCAATTGATGAGGCAATGGTCTTTGACGCGACCTATATCAAATTGCGCGAAGTGCGCCTGACTTACAATCTGCCAAATGTGTTGCTTGGGAAAGTACGTATTCGCAATGCTTCGGTGTCGGTCGTAGGCAGAAACTTGTTGATTCTGAATGATAAAGTGCAACATATTGACCCAGAGACGGCAACGCTTTCCGGCGGAATTATTACCCCTAATATTGAATCCCTGGCGATTCCATCGGTTCGCGGTATCGGCTTTAATTTGAGTTTTAAATTCTAATTAGATGTCAGATTAAAAGATGCCAGATGCCAGACAACACATTTCAACCTATTTCCAAGATCACCAAATCACTACATCACCAGATCAGCATATAAACAACAACGCATGAAATCAATAAAAAATACCATTATAATAATCCTCCTACTTTCCATTTTTTCCTGCCAGGACAAACTGGATGAAATTAGCACCAATCCTAACGCCTCCACCGAAGCGACACCTGAGCTGTTGCTGCCGCAAATCATACGCGACGCGATGAACGCGCTGACGCTGGAAAGCTGGAATATAGGAAGTTTGGTCATTCAGCACACCGCTAAATGTCAGAATGTAGCTCCTGATCGCTATGTGTGGACGGAGCGCGATGTCATCTGGAATGCAGTGTACGACAATCTCCGAGATGTGCAGAATATCATTACTTTGAGCGAAGCCTCCGGCGAGGATAATTACAAAGGTATTGCTTTGGTGCTGCGCGCCTGGCTGTTTTCATTGGCGACCGATTGCTACGGCGATGTGCCTTATTCTGAAGCGATTAAAGCTAAAGAAGGGATCAATTATCCAAAATACGACCCGCAAGAGCAGATTTATCAAGGGATTTTGCAGGATTTAAAAGAAGCCAATGAACTCTTGGATAGTACTGGAAACACCGTAAATGGCGATGTACTCTACCTCGGCGATGTACAAAAATGGCGTAAACTTGCCAATTCGCTGCGCATCCGATACTTGATTCGCATCTCTGGAAAAATGGATGTAAGCGCTGATTTACAAGCTATTACAAATAATCCCGATTCTACACCTATTTTTGAAAGCAATAGTGACAACGCCGTTTTCAACTATCGCAGCACGCCACCTGATCAGTTTCCGATACATATTTTAAAAACAGGAAATTTCAATGAATTCCGCGCCAGCAAAGGCTTGCTCGAATTGATGAGTGAATATGAAGACGAACGGTTGGATATTTTTTATCGCCCAACGCCGGCTACCGAAAACGCGGATCGGCCACAATACGCGGGCATTCCCAATGGCTTGCCTGATAACGAAGCGCTGGCTTATAATGGCGGATTGGAACATCAGTCGCGCATCGGGCGGCCATTTTACGAAGATGCTATTTTGCCGAATGGCTTGCAGGCTGCCAAAGGCGTGATGATGACTTATTCGGAATTACAATTCTTGTTGGCGGAAGCTGCTGAAAGAGGCATGATTACTGGCGCTGCGGACAAATTTTATCGCCAGGGCATTGCAGCTTCCTTTACATATTATGGTTTGAATCCTGAAAAGTATTTGAGTGGAGGCTTAGCAAATTATAGCGGCCCGAGCGAAGAAAAGCTGAAGCAAATCGGTTTTCAAAAATGGATTGCTTTGTATATGCAAGGGCTGGAGGCTTGGTTTGACTGGCGCCGCACGCGCAACCCTGAGTTACTACCCGCCGAAAGCAACCAAAATAACGACCAGATTCCAGTGCGTTTTCCGTATCCACGCATCGAGCAATCATTGAATGCAAGAAGTTATCAGGAAGCCGTGGCGCGTCAGGGTGCGGATGATTTAAATACCAAAATATGGTATTTGAAAGATTGAGATTGTTCAAAAACAGATTTACCAAATCTTAAAGACTTGGTAAACCGATGCTTAAAATTTTACGTAAGTAGGCTAAACCTTTACGTTATCTGTTTAAAATTTTAAGTTATCAGGGTAAAATTTTGCAAGGTAAACCTAAATTTTTAGGTCAATGAGGTAAAATTTTGCAAAACGAACCTAAAATTTTAGGTTGACAGGGGTAAAGCTTTACGTTGCTAAGGGTAAAATTTTACATAAACGAGCTAAAAAATTAAATAAAAAGAGTAAATTGTATAAAATGCGACTCCTAACATTATTATTTTTGCTTTTTGCGAATAATATTTACAGCCAGATAAAGCCTTTGCCCAATGCGCACGCGCATAACGACTACGAGCACACGCGACCGCTGCTGGATGCTTTGGCGCATGGCTTCACCAGCGTGGAAGCAGATGTGCATTTGATAGATGGTGAATTGTATGTATCTCATAATAAACCTTCCTCTAAGAGCAAGGATAAAACGCTGGAAGCCCTGTATTTAAAGCCTTTACAAGAAATTGCACAACAAAACGGGGGCAAAGTTTACCCGAATTACACCGGGGAATTTTATTTAATGATCGACATCAAAGCCGACGGGGAGGGTACATACTCGGTTTTAAAAAAACAACTGGAAAACTATGCGGAAATATTGACGAGTTATAAAAATGGTCAGAAAAAACAAGGCGCGGTGACGATTTTTTTGTCCGGCGCTCGCCCAATAGAAACCGTTCATAAGGAAGCTTTTAGGATGGTAGCAATCGATGGCCGTCCTGACGATATTGGGAAATATGATGCGCATTTTATGCCCGTTATCAGCGACAATTATAATAATCACTTGCATTGGCGCGGAAAAGGGAAGATCAAAAAAGAGGAATTAGAAAAACTCCAGAATTGGGTGAACGCGGCTCACGCCAATGGTCAGAAAGTACGCCTTTGGGCCAGCCCGGAGCAAGAGAAAGTCTGGAAAAAACTTAAAGAAATCGGCGTAGATTTACTCAACACCGATGAATTGGAGCGTTTGCAAAGTTTTCTTTTAGTTAAATAGTCGGTAGTCAATCCTTTTTAAATCCTGGTCCTCGCACAAACCGTCCCGGCGTAGCGCCTGTGTGCTCGCCATCTTTCAATACTTGCACGCCATTCACAAAAACATGCTGAACGCCTGACGCGTATTGGTGCGGTTTTTCAAAAGTGGCGTGATCCTGAATCGTATTCGGATCAAAAATAACGATGTCTGCATAGTAGCCTGGCTTAAGCAATCCACGTTTCTGAATTTTTAATTTTTCTGCCGAAAGCGCAGTGAGTTTATAAATCGCTTCTTCCAATGGGAGTACCTTTTCATCTCGAACGTATTTGCCCAAAAGACGAGCGAAGTTGCCGTAAGTGCGCGGATGTGTGCTGGATTTTAGAAAATCGCCTTCTGCTGCTGGAGCCCCCGCATCCGAGCCAAAACTCATATAGGGCAGTTTGATTTGCTTTTTGACATTATCTTCCGACATCAAAAAATAAACGGTTCCTACTCGCGTGCCATCTTCAATCACCAAATCCATCGCGGTTTCTTCTGGGCTTTTGCCTCTGAGCTTGGCCACTTCAGCAAGGGTTTTGCCGGTATATTGCTTCAAAGCTTCGTTTTTGAATTCTACCAAAAGCAGGTTTTCCGCAGTTCCTGCCGAGAAGTAGAGGTTTTCCCAATCTTGCGCATCCGTTTTCATCTCAGCAGCTACTTTGGCACGGATAGTAGGGTCTTTGAGGCGTTTAGCCCATTCGTCGTAGCCACCTTCCTGCACCCAGGGCGGCATCGAAGCATCCAAGCCTGTTGCGCCTGCTACATAAGTGTACATATCGGTGGTAATGTGGATGCCAGCGGCGCGGGCGCTGTCAATTTTAGTAATCACTTGATCCATTTTCGGCCAGTTGCTTTGTCCACCGGCTTTCAAATGATAAATTTCAGCAGGCAGATTGGCTTGAGTGGCAATTTGAATCACCTCATCCACCGCTTCCAGCAGGCGATTGCCCTCGCTGCGCATATGAGTGATATACATTCCGCCGTATTCGCTGGCGACTTTGCATAATTCAATTAGTTCGTCGGTTTTGGCATAGAAAGCAGGTGCGTAAATCAAGGAGGAGCCGATGCCCAAAGCCCCTTCTTCCATTGCCTGACGAGCGAGGGTTTTCATACGTTCCAATTCCTCAGGAGTTGGGGGACGATCTTCGTAGCCAATTTCGTGAATCCGAAAGGTTGTTGCACCAGCAAATGAAGCTACATTTGGCGAAACGCCTTTATTTTCAAGGTGTTGCAAATACCCACCCAAAGTCGTCCAGGGAATATCGAATTTTAAATCACCTTGCGAAGCAATCAAGCCCTGACGCATTTCTTCGGTCAAAGGTCCCATCGAAAAGCCTTCGCCCATTACTTCGAGCGTCACGCCCTGCTTGATGTCACTCATGCCGCGACCGTCCACGAGCAAACTTTCCGTTGCCCAACTGAGCATGTTGATAAAACCAGGACTGAGTGCCATGCCTTGAGCGTCCAATTCCTGTTTGCCTTTATCCTTTTTCAAATCACCGATTGAGGCGATTGTGTCGGCGTTTATTGCAATATCACCTTTCATTGGAGCATTGCCAGAACCGTCATAAATCATGGCGTTGCGAATGATTAAATCATAAGTTTGCGGCTCTCTTTGGCAAGAAAATAAAATTGAAGCAATTAGAATTGCGGACAGGATTTTTAGGCGTTTCATACTATCGTTTGATTTGTGACAAACTTAATTCAATTTCAGCACTTTACCAATAGCTTTAGCGTTGTTTCCAAATTACAAAAGAATAATCATAAGGGTTTTCAGCATCTTTGGAGTGGCTTTCACGACTCGTTTCGCGCCATTTTTCAAGATCAATCTCTGGGAAATAAGTATCACCATCCTTTATAATGGTATGAATTTCAGTGATAATTAGCTTGTCTGCAAGATTCAATGCTTGGGTGTAAATCTCGCCGCCACCGAGGATATAAAGTTTTGGAGCGCCTGCCGTTGCTGCTTTTTCAATGCCTTCTATTACAGCATTTGCAATGATAGCATCGGGCGCTTTATAATCTTTTTGTCTTGTAATAATAATTGTTTTTCGGCCTTTTTTAAAAATAAAATCACCCTGAGCCGATTCGTAGGAGCGCCGCCCGGAGAGCAGCCAGCCATCGGAAATGGTGTGTTCAAAAAACGCCAAATCGGCAGGCAGATGCCAAGGGACATCGCCATTTCTACCGATGACGTTATTATCAGATTTAGCGGCAACGATGATTTTTTCCATAGCATTTCTAGACAGCGCTACTAAAGTACGGAGCATTTGGAACAGTTGCCGAAAATCCTGTCTGAATTTCTACGCAGGGCTTAATTTTTCTCGCTTTCGCCAGGATTGCCATTTGAACCAAGTCAACGAACGCCAGAACCATTCCAGTGGGCCATAATTATAATATTGCAACCATATTTTACTAATCCAGATTTGTAAAGCACATACTATCAATGCAATCAACAAAGTAATCGTACTTCCTACTTCTGCCAATAGACTAAAGCCATAGCCGAATAAAATAATCACTCCAACCACGGTTTGCATCACATAATTGGTAAGTGCCATACGTCCATAGGGCGCAAACACATTTAATCTTTTTTGCCAGCGTTCTTTGCTGAATAACAGCATAAAAGCAGTAATAAAAAAGAATGTCATCGCAATATTGGAAAGGTCGTACACCGTCATTCCAATTGGCATTTGTAATGATTGAGGAATATATTTACCAAATAATCCAAATATAATAGCCGCTATTACAAAAAGACTAAAAAATATAATAATACTCCATTTAAATACTTTCTTAGTGAATATTTTATTTACTTCTATATTTTCAAAATAACGCCGCCGACCGGCCAGCATTCCCAGCAAAAACCAGGCGAAGGTTTGATAACCTCTCGATGACTGCCCAAACTGAAATCCCATTTTCATAAGAAAACCTTCGGTGGCATTGCTTCGAGCAACATCTATCAAAGTGCCTGATTTTAAAGCGTTCCAATAGCTGACGACAAGCGGATTTTCCTCTTGCGATTGCCAATCGGGGATATATGCGTGAAATGGTTCATAACCAGTGACTTGCATCAAAATTCTTGGCAACCCGATAAATAATAATATTGTAATAATAAATACCCAGCGATCGGGAATTTTATGAAATAAGATCAAAGGCAGGCCCAGCAAGGCGTACACCGTGAGAATATCACCTCGATATAATAAATGGTGAATAAAGCCAATGATAAATAAAATTAACAAACGCCAGGCAAAGCGCAGTCGAAAGTCGCCGCCAGCGCGGAATTCGCCTCTCTCCATTTGGATCGCAAAGCTCAAGCCAAACAAAAATGAAAATAGCGCAAAAAATTTGCCGCGAATAAAAAAACTGAAAATACCCTCCAGAATCGGATCAAGGACATTTTGCATGGTATAAGCGCCTGCCGAATGGGGCGTCGGTGCGCCAACGTACTGCTCCAGAAAGTGAACAATCACAATGCCTGCCAGCGAAAAGCCGCGCAAGGCGTCCACCACATCGAGGCGGTTGGTCAATCGAGTATTCTCGGTCATAGTCGGATGATTTCAGGAACAAGATGAATCGGAATCGAAAATACCCCTATTGATCGGGCATTGCCAAGAATAATAGACTAAGGACTATAAAATTTGGTTGTACAATCGTTTTAAGTGGAATGTGCACAGAATTGATAGAAATCCCAGACCACCAGCAGGCTCTCCTCCATAAAATGTCGGCGAGGATCAAGGCGTTTATGATGTAGATTTAATAATTCAGCGTCTTTTTGTATAAAATTGTATAAAGTGCGCATCACTTTGCAAAAGCGCCCAAAATCAGCAGCTTTTGGGATGTCGGGGCTGCCGAGTTTTTGTAATAATATTATAAAAGCATCATGATCGTATAAAGTGTAAATATTAGGGTACTGAAAAGCTAAATATAAAGAAATTATTGCATAGTTATCACCATGATAATGATTGTTTTCCACCGAAAGTGGATATTTTTCTTTATAGGCATTTAATAATTCATCACAATAAAAAACAAAGCGATCTACGCGTGCTTCGATGTCCTTTTCTTCGTTGAACAAATCCTGGAAGGCTTGACGCACCATTTCCGGCTCCAAAGCAATAAAATTAAGCATCAGGCGCTTGGGCTCGTAGTTTTCGCGCTTCCAAAGGCGACGAGTTTGAGCGTTTTCCAGGCTACGGTCATACATTTCGCCAAAGTCTTTTGCCTCCATATCCCAGTTGCTTTGAAAAATACGTTGCGATTCCCATGCGTATAATCGAATGTCGGATTTCGGCGATTTCATAAAGTCCTTATAAACAGATAGTTGATGCTGAATTTGCTTGAGTTGCATGGTTTTTTCTTTGGTACAAAGAACTTAAAACTTAACCATTTAGCGAAGTGGTGATGCTCATTTATATCTTGGAAAGGATATTTCTAGAAGGATATATTAATTTATATTTTGATTTAAACGATTAACTTTTAGAAAAAAACACCTGAAAATATTAAAATATTTGTTATTCCTTTGTATTTGATTAAGATTTGTTAATTTGTATGATTTATCAAATATTCTACAAATAAACACAAAATCAGTTGCCTGGGGTATTTACCTCAGGCTTTTTGTTCTAAAGCAAATGCTTCTGACAGTGTATATCGCTGAGCGACAGCCTTTAACCAAAGGTTCAATTTGAAATAAAAAAACATACCAAGTACTTTTTCACTATTCATCTTTTCCAATTTTGCCAAAAACGCTTGCGCCAGTTCAGCGCTATGATAAGGTTGATCTATCAATTTTTTGAAAAACTTTAATATTTCTTTATAAAAAATACTATTTCCTCCTCGTTTTTTTAATTGGCGGTTTTTGGTATTCAGAATATTATGTAATAAAATATGTTCATTACTTTCATAATGAGAAATTAATTCTACCAGTGTAAATACTTCTATAAAGTAATCCTGTAAATCATTGGGCGCTTTCAGCAATTGCCTCAGAAAGTCCTGTGTTTGTATATGATTTTCAAGCACCAAATGTGTAATAGCCAAGTACAAAAAAGTAATAATTCCAATTCGATCCTCCGAAATATCATAATGCTCCAGGTGTTTTATTATTTTTGGCTCGATATTCTTTGTAATGCTTTCGAAATTTCCTAAATTATATTCAATGACGAGTTCCGAATAATGAAAATAAACCAATTGTTCGCGGTGGATTTTATATTTTTCTCCAAAATCAATCGCTTCTTTAATAACCAATCGCGTTTCTTCGTAAAGATTTTCCTTAAGATAAAGATTGACCAAATTGCGCAAAGTACCAAGAAAATCAAAGGAATGATGACGTGCATAATCAGGATGCTCCCGAAAAAGCGTCACGCTATTCAGCCGATAATAAAGCGATTTTTCTCGATTATCATGTATATCATGCAAAAATGTAAGCAATGTATTGCGCGATAGCCTGGCTCGAAACGAGCGCGGTTCGTTTTCTTTTTGCAAAAAATCACTTGCCAATAATCGCCGGGAATATTCGATTTCTTCTTCGGAAAAGCCACTCAATTCTTGCTTTCTCTTTATGTCCAACACCCGATTGCCCAACTCCGCGAAGCGAAATTGCTCGTGCAAATGCTCAATGGCGCTTTTTAATTCTTCAAAAATAGGTAATTGTGACTGACCAATTTTATCATATCGGATATGATTTAAGCGGAAATCCCGATTAATAACTTCTATCAAATAAGCATATTCTTGATATTCAAGGCAAAGTTTTTTAAGTTTTGAAAGGCGATCCGTCGCCATTTCGTAGAGTTCTTTATCTATGAGCAAGTCCACTTCTTCTAAGCCCATTCGGATTTTACTATACACACTTTTTTGACTATGAAAAAGCGTAAGTGATTTGAGTAAAAGTTCGGCGAGCTGAATTTTATGAACCTTAAGGTTTTTAGCGGCGGTCGGGTGGAGTTGGGTTTTTACAAATTCTTCGTCGTATTCCGTTAGATGATTGACTATATCAAATAATTTAGTCAATACACTTTCTATTTGTCCAAAGTGAATTTTGAAATAACGCTTTTCCGGCGGTGTCATGGAAATAACCAACCTATAAAGGTGGTCCTTAGGTTTTTTCATTCTTTTATAAGATGGATGTAATAGAAACTTATATCAAATCCCTTCAAATGATTCCATTTGGGAAATTAACAATACGTGGGTTCTTTAGATTTAATGAAAGGGGTAGCTGAGTCAATGACTATGAAGGATTTTACATCCTTAAAGTTAAAAAAATATTATCAAATATAGTATTATTCGAATCTAAAATCATTATTTATTTACCAAAAATTAAGGCGCTGGATTAGGAATTGACCGATGTACCGCGTTAATCTCACCTAACACATCTTTTGATAATGCTACGTGAATGCTATCAATGTTTTCGCGCAATTGCACCATTGTGGTTGCCCCAATGATATTGCTGGTAACAAAAGGGCTGGAAGTTACAAAAGCCAAAGCCATTTGCGCAGGACTCAATCCATGTTCCTCCGCTATGGCCACATAGCGCTTGATGGCTTCTTCCGCTTCCGGGCTGTTGTAGCGCGTGTATTGCTTGAATTTATTGAGCCGCGTGTTGGGCTCATCCATCCCTTTTAGGTATTTTCCAGAGAGTTTTCCAAAACCCAGCGGCGAGTAGGCCAACAGGCTCGATTGTTCTCGCAAGGCGATTTCCGCTAAGCCAATTTCAAAACTTCGATTCAATAAATTATAAGGATTTTGTATGCTTACGCAATGCGTTAAACCGTGCATTTTAGCAAGATAAATAAAGCGCATCAAGCCCCAGGGCGTTTCGTTGGATACACCAAAATGCCTGATTTTACCGGCTTTTATCAAATCATCCATCGTTTGCAATACTTCCAGCAAATTTTCTTGCCAGGGATCATTCGGGTCGTATTCATATCCTAATTTACCAAAGCGATTATTATTCCGCTCGGGCCAGTGAATTTGGTACAAATCAACATAATCGGTTTGCAGGCGCTTCAAACTACCGTCAATGGCCTGAAAAATCTGCTCCCGATTGATATGTAAGGGATTCCGAATATGTAAAAACGCATTACCCGGCCCGACGATCTTGGTTGCGATAATCACTTTATCCCGGCCTCCGCGCTGCTTCAACCAAGTGCCGACAATGCGTTCGGTGCTGCCCTGCGTTTCGGGCCGCGGCGGTATGGAGTACATTTCAGCAGCATCGAAAAAGTTAATACCCTGAGCTACTGCGTAATCCATTTGCTCGTGCCCTTCTGCTTCGGTATTTTGCTCGCCAAAAGTCATTGTTCCGAGGCAAATCTTGCTTACTTTTAGGTCGGTATTTCCAAGGATAGTGTATTGCATTTTTCAGGATTGAGGTTTGATTACCATAAAAATCAATTTTTGCAAACCGCTCGAAGATAAAAAGGTTTGAGTGCATTCAATAAAACTTTCGTAATTTGCCGAAAAAAGTTATGCAAATACATTTGGAATGCCCCAACTGCGGTGCTTCCATTCGAGCCGAAGATGTCAATATTGACAAGCTAATCGCCAAGTGCAGCCAATGCCATACGCTTTTTGGATTTGATACAATGCTGAAGCAGGTGGAGCGCCATCGCCCCGAAGTACCACTGCCGCCGGGCGTCGATGCCATGAGTTACCTGAGTGAATTGAACATTGAAATTATTTGGCGCAAGACTTCTAATGCCGGTTTTTTCATCTTTTTCACCATTTTCTGGAATGCGATTTTGATTCCTTTTATCATTATTGCGCTTACGCAAGGTGAATGGATTATTTTGTTGTTTATCAGCCTGCACCTGTTGGTCGGTTTGTCTTTATTGTATTATACTTTGAGTATTTTATTTAATACAACTTATATTCGAGTGAATCATCAAGAATTAAACATTCAACATCGGCCGTTCAAAATGCCTTTTTACCCGGATCGGCATGAAATGGTGAGTGATATCGATCAGCTTTTTATTGATAAATATGTGGAAAGCCGCACCAATAATCAGCCCAATTTTGCTTATGCAGTAAGAGCCGTATTAAAAAGTAATCCCGATAAGCGGGTGCGAATTATCAGAGGCTTGAAAAACCAAGAGCAGGCTCGCTATGTCGAGCAGGAAGTCGAACGTTTTTTGAATATCAAAGATCGGCCAGTGGAAGGGGAGTGGGTGTCTTGATGTGGAGGTATTTGACGAAAAAACTTTTGCAGAAAGCATTTTATGTGTATATTTTGAGAAAATTCATCACAATTCAATCAACCATTCATTCAATAACTCAATCCTTCAATAAAATGAGCATACTCAGTGATTTCCGAAAACTATTATTTGCCAAAAAAGCGGTCGCCAAATCTGCTGTCAATAAAGCGGTGGAAACCGGCAAGGAATTTGGCGAAGAATTCGTAGAAAAATCAGGAGAATTTATCGAAAAAGCGTCAGATAGAGCGGGTGAGTTCTACGATCAAGCTTCTGAAAAAGCTAGCGAATTGTATGAAAAAGCCAAGGAAAAAGTGGATGATTTCACCGATAAATTCTGGAATGCTGCTGAAAAAGATGAGCAAAAAAGCACAGTTTCCGCTGAAACCAATACAGAAGAGCAATCCACAGCTTACGGAGATAGCATTTTTGATGAAATAAAAGATGAAACCGAAAATATCAAACAAGAAACTACCGAACCAGAGGAAAAGCCAGATGATTTTGTGAGCAAAACAGGAGAGAAAGTCTTGAAAACTGCTGAAGAAATTGGTGGCAAAGTATTTGAAAAATCTGCCGAATTGGGTGATAAACTCAAAGATGTAGCGGAGGATTTGGGTGCAAAAATCATGGAAAAAGGCGGCGAAACTTTTGACCGCGCTAAGGAAGCAGGCTCCAAACTCTGGGATAAGGCAAGTGATTTAATCGAAAAAGCGCAGCAGGAAGCCGAAAAAGAATCCTTGGAAGAAATGACCAAAGAAGCCGAAGCTTTGAAACAACAAGCCGAAGCAAAAGCAAAGGCCGCCGACAAGAGCGCGGGCAGCACGCTGGGCGGATTCGATAGTTTTTTTGATAAAGCAAAACGCTATGCGGAAGGCGACTATCACGGTAAAGGCAATCCTGATCCTAAAACCGATGATAAATTGGAACTCATGCAACTGCCTGATGATCAGAAGCCAAAGAAGAAAGATGGTACTGTGCCTGGATTTGAAGACTTAGACGGCGACGGCGATGAAATCATTGACGATGCTATCCTTGACGATAAATAATACTTGATAAAAAAGTATAATTTAAAACCGGATATTGCTTCCAGGCAAGTCCGGTTTTGTATTTTTCGCAAAAGCAAATTTGAAGATGTCCGAACAACCAGCATACTGGGAGCGTGTCAGCTCTGAGCGATTAGGCGATTTGAAATTATTTAGCGCACGCTTCGATTTGATGAAAAATCCGCGCAATGGTCTCACCCAAAAAATGGTCGTGCTGGAAGGCCCTGATGCTGCAAATATTGTAGCTGTTACGAATGACCAGCAAATCTTGTTTGTGAATCAATTTCGGTTTGGTACAAGTGAAAATATGCTGGAACTGCCCGGCGGTATTGTCGATCCTGGCGAAAACCATAATGAAGCGGCGCTCCGTGAGCTTCGAGAAGAAACGGGTTATTCTGGCGAGCATTGGGCTTATCTTGGTAATATTGCTTCTAATCCAGTGTTTATGACTAATCGAATTCATCATTATCTCGCTGAAAATGTGGAACAAACACATGAACTTCATTTAGATATGGGAGAAGACCTGAGAGTGGAATTGATGCCTGTGACAGAGGTTTTTCAACGCTGGAAATCAGGATTTTTTCGACATCCACATACGGTAAATGCCTTGCTGCTCTTTTTTGTAAAGAAGAATTTTATCTGAAATGAACAGAGGTGAATTGAAATGTATCGCTGAGCATAAATTTTAAGTATAATCTTGCTTGCAGCTTTTCGCTTATAGCTATTTTTTCTGCAAACTTGTCAACAACACCCCGCCGATCACTAAAAAAGTGCCAAACCATTGCAGCCAGCCAAATTGCTCGCCGAGGATAAAATTAGCCATGATAATAGTAGCCACCGGCGAAAAACTGCTGATAATGGAAGTATTACTCGACCCAATGACCCGCAATCCTTCTGCTACCAAAAACGAAGGCAATACCGTTGCGATAATCGCCATCAGAAAAATCAAGCCGTACAATTCCATTGGATAATGCCACAAGCGCCACTGAAGGGTGATGCCATGATGAATCAAAATAGCAATGCTCGCAGAAATCATTGCCAGCGAAGTGAAGCGCCAGGTGCCGAAGCGTGGGATGACATTACTCCCACCTATTAAATAGAACGCAAATACAAAAGCGCTTAGAAATACATAAAATACGCCTAATAAGAAATTTGCATTTGTTCCATGAAGCAGGTTTTCCAGAAAGGCAATCGTAATCCCAAAATAGGTCAGCCCCAAAGCCCAGCCTTGTGCCTTTGTGATGCGTTTTTTGAACAGGAAAAAGGAAATAATAACAACTAAAGTCGGATAAATGAATAAAATCAAGCGTTCCAGCCCGGCAGAGATATATTGCAATCCCATAAAATCAAACATACTGGCAAAGTAATAACCCAACAATCCAAGCCCCGCAATTTTAAGCAAATCGCGCCCTGTGATCGGTGTTTGTTCTCGTTGCTTCGCTTTTCGGTTAGAATATATTGCAATTACTATAAAAAATGGCAGCGAGAAAATCATCCGCAAAGCCAGCATAGAAATTGTATCAATATCAAATTGGTAAGCGAGCTTGACCAGCACGGCCTTAGCCGCAAAGCAAATAGCGCTGATAAACACCAGCAGCGAAGCAATCAATTGCGCGCGATTAGACGCAGGGAGACTAAGGGCTTTCATTCGACAAATTCCAGCTTCCTTTTGGAAACGCGATTAGATAACATTTTCTCTTGAAAGCCAGTTGTACAAATCTTATTTTTTATCGGCTAATGATCAATTGTTTTTCAAAATATTCTTCGGCGTTTTTTCCTTTTAATATGTAAATACCTGTTTTCCATTGTTCTACATTTAAAGAAAAATCATTCCAACCTTCCGTCACTTCGATCGCTTTTTGAAACCGCGAACGCCCCAAGGCATCTACGACAAATATTTCTAAAGTATTATTCGTTCGACTATAATAGCGAAGCTTTGTTTCTAATCCTGCAGGATTTGGAAATATCTCTGCGTTTGTCGCTGCAGTTGTTCCCAAAGAGAGAATTTCATTACTCCTGGCACTAACTAAATCCGCATTTATATTGCTTCCACTGACGATAAACACGCTATAATCCTCTACTTCGCCATAAGCAAATGTGCCACAAGGCAATGGTGGCGTGCCGTAGCGCATGGCTACGCGCATTTTGGTTGCGCCTGAAAGTGTATGTGCCGGTATCCGAAGCGTTCCGCTGATACTTCCTATAAAACCATCGGCAACAAAAATTTCCTCACCTGCGTCTGCAAAATCACCATCCTGATTGACATCCAACCAGATACGCCAAAACTCTCGAAACGCAGAAGCAGCATAGGCTGGCGTCAATACGACCGGATAGCTGCTCCCGGCATTAAGATTTTGAGTCAAATTTGTAAAATTCCCATAGCCATTATTATTCCCGCTGCTATTTGTTAATCCTGCAATCACGACACTTTCGATCCATTCAAACCGCGTACTGCTACCGCGTGCACTGCAATCGGTGGGGCTTTGATATTCTACTCGAATCGATTGAATCACATTACAATTTTTACTATCTGTAATTGTGACGGTGTAGGCTCCTGAAGCCAGATTACTCAAATCCTCTGTGGTTGCGCCGTTTGACCATTTAAAGGAATAGCCTGGTGTGCCACCATTCACCGAAAGATTGATCGCGCCATTATTTGCACCCAAAGCTGGGGTAGCGATATAAGAAACATTGATTGCCGATGGTGCAAAAATATTCACCGCGGCCGTAGCCTGACAACCTTGAGCATCCGTGACCGTCACTGCGTGAATCGCCTGCCCAAGCCCGGTCGCAGTTGCATTTGTACTACCGGAGCTCCAGGCATAAGAATACGGCGGCGATCCTCCGCTAATATTGGCAGTGGCCGAGCCGTCATTCGCGCCGTAGCAAGTGATATTTTTTGCCGAAAGGCTAAGATTTATGGGGGCAGTAGGCTGTAAATTAGCAAAAGCTATTTGGGTACAACCATTGGCATCCGTGACCGTGAGGTAATAGCTGCCAGGATTTATATTGGAAATAGATGCTGCCTGACTGCCGTTGCTCCAACGATAGGTGTAAGGCGCTGTGCCACCACTGACGCTTGACGTCACTGAATTGGTATTATTTTCAGAACAGGAACTGCTTCGGGGCGTCAACTGCACATTGATCTTGGAAGGTTGGCTAATGGTGACACTTGTCGTAATCTGATTTCTACCATCCGATACCGTCACGCTGTATGTGCCAGCGCGAAGTCCATTTGCAGAAGCGCCTGTTGTGCCATTGCTCCAAGCATAAGTGTAATTGCCAGTGCCACCTGAGGCCGTTGCCGTGGCCGCGCCGTTTTGCTCACTAAAGCAAGATGCGTTTATTACATTATTGAACTGCACGATCAAAGGCGCATTGACAGTATTTTGATCTACGCAAAAAGCATTGGTTTTCAAATCATTAAATTGCCCGCCGGAAGCCAACGCAGTACCAGCTTCATTGCTGAGTAAATAACTTCCCTGACCATTTCCGCAACACATTCCGTCGCTATACCGGTCGTAAATATTCAGATTATAACATCCGTAAGGCAAGCAAATATTGATGATTTCGGTAGAATTGGGTGTAACGCCAAAATAAGGCCCGCCGGATGCCCAGACGCGACCAGCCGAATCTTTAATATCCCAATACGTCTCGCTGGGATATAAGTCAAACATCAGTTTCAAAGTCAAATTAGCTTCGCAGGGGCGATGTTGATACCACTTGGCGTTTGCTCTTCGACCCGCGGCGCCGTTGGTGTTTCGGGCTCGAACACTGTACCAGTTGCCTTGCCAATTAGCGATGTTAAAATTCAAACTCGTATCGCTGGTGGTGCCAATCAAATCCATGTATTTATTGCCGAGTGCATATACATCGTACAAATTAGCGCCCGCGACTTTACGCCAACGCACTGCCGCCGTGCCAGGAGCTACGTAGAAAAAATTAAAATCGGGCAATGCCATAATGCAGAAAGGATTCGCAGATTCTGCGCTTTTGCCATTGCGCTTTACGCGAATGCGCATTTTATTCGTATTCATATTAGGCACTTGCCAATCGTAATGCCGCAAATGGCCTGCAATATTACTAGCAATGGCTTGCCAGGTAGCCCCTTCGTTTGCTGAATATTCCAAAGAAAATGTACCAGAATTGCCAAAAGCATCCCAACGAATCACTTCGGTTTCGCCAGGAACAAAGCCCTCGCCGCCATTAGGATACGTCATAGACAATTCATTCTGAAGGAAATAGAAAACGATAACGTAATTTTGTGGCCCTTTCGGTACGAGATGCCCTTTGACTTTAATGGAATAAGTGCCTGCCGATGGGTTATCCAAAGTAATTTGTTCGACATTATTCACTTTGTCAAGACCTCGATACGCAGGTTTATTGAGACTATCTCTATGCAGCGCTTTACTCAATACCCAGGGTTGGTAGCTTTCACCTAAAGGCGATTGAATCGAAAGGTCGAGATCATTTACCAAGGATTTCCCTGCCAAAGGCACACCTTCTGGGTCTGTCCAATAAATCATAACCCTTACTTGCTGTACCTTTTCAGGGATGGTGAGATTGTGCGTTTGGGTTGCATTATGCGCCACCGAACCATTCGTAAACCAATTATAACGAAGCGTTTCTAACGCACGCCCCGCGTGTACCCTACCCCAACCTGTGATATAGTCTGGACCGGCGTTGCCGAGATCATCAGCGGTATTAAGCATAGCCGCTTTGATAAGCGCGGATGACGGGTCTTGATTGCCATTCAATTCTCGATAAGCTTGATATAGTAAAGCTGCCGTACCTGCCAAACTTGGCGCTGCTGCTGAAGTTCCGCCACCATATTGATAGCCATTATTCTGATCGGTAGATAGATTGCCCTGCCCATGGGCCATGATGTCGGGTTTGATGCGACCATCTTGCGTGGGGCCGCGACTACTGGATGTAATCACGTGATCGTCGTAGCCAACATTACCAACGGTAATCCCATTTTTAAAAGCTTTCCGACCGCCTGTAAGATTGCCAAATCGCCCACCATCAGGAGCTAAAAAATTGCCATAATTGCTGCAAGACTCATCACCGCTATTTCCTGCGGAAAACACATGAAGCAAAACCGGGTTTTGAAAAACCTGCGCATCCACTTGTCGGGTGTATTGATCGTAATAACCGCCACAGCCTTCACCGTAAGACGTAGAGGTAATCACCACTCGATTTTGAAGCAAATTTTGTGCTGCATTTTCAATATGCGGATAATTTTCAATCGAATATAAAAACAAATCCGCGCCAGGCGCCATGCCCATTGCCAAAGGATTGAGATTACCTGCACCCACCAAAATTCCCGCTACCATATCACCGTGTGTACCACCATAGGTATTATTAAAATCTGTAATTCGTCCTCGAAAATCTTCATGAAACACAGAACCATCATCTGCCGTGGCGATTGCTACACCCTTGCCATCGTAGCCTAAATTCGGTCCATTCTCCAATAAATTCAGGCGTTGCGCAGTTCTTGCAGTCCAGCCATCAGGTTGAGGAGGCGCGATCGGAAAATCAATATGCATCACCGCCGGATGCTTGGCTAGTTCGATTATGCGATCTTGCGCTATTGTTAATGCAAGACTATTTTGTTGGATTTCGCCACCTGCAAAACCGCTCCGGGTCAAGCTTTCCAGCAAGGCTTCCGCTGCGATACTTTTATATGGAAAAATCTGTATTTTAATGCCAGAAGTAGTGACCGCGTGTGCAGGATAACTCCCGGATGCCAGTACCTGACTGAGTTTGTATTCCGGTTTTAATGTAATAAGCGCACGCGCACCGAGCGCCGCCCGATCAATATTGACAGGCACTTTAGCGATATATGCATAATGTGGAATATATTCGAGCAATTCAACGCCCATCAATTCCAGGCTTTTGATATGTGCGGCAGGTGGCACATCGTGAAATTGCAAAACGAGGTAATAATATTCTTTAAATTGGTGCGCAGCAAGCATCTGAGCGCTGATGTCGCTGGGTTGGTAAAACTCAGGAACAGGAATAGGGCCGGATTGAAGAGAAATGCTATAATCCCGTTGTGCGAAAGTTTGTTGCATCCATAGCCCCACCGTGGCCAGTGTAAAAATTGTAAACTTGTGCATCTTTGTCTTTGTGATAGTTACGAGAAACCTTTCCTATACTGGGTTTTGTAGTTATCCATGCTAAAATATATGTATTGCTTTGATCGTCATCAATTTGAATACATGGACTAAGAACAACTACTGCTTCGGGGGGAATATAGTGTACAAATATATGTTATTTTTAATCTAAAAAACAAGTTCTTTTAGAATTTTATATAAATCAATAGTATATTATCCGATTGTTCCTGTTAAAGTAAATTTATCGTAAAAAGTTGATTAGTAGAAAAATACAAATTAATTTATTTCTTTCTCTCACGTTATATACGAGAAAACAATGATAAGAAGAGCAAATCCGGCAGATTTTTTGCGCGTTTGGGAAATGTTTAAAGAAGTGATAGATCAAAAAGTTTATTTTTCTTATGACCATACCACCACCCGCGAGCAAATCGAAAAATCCTGGATCAATGAAGAAAATCTGATATATGTCGCTGAAATTGAGGACGAGATCGCAGGCGCATACATCGTGAAACCCAATCAGCCCGGACACGGCGCACACATTGCCAATGCCGCTTATATGGTGGATAGTCGTTTTCGGAATTATGGCTTAGGTCGAAAACTCGGCGAGCATTCTCTACAAGCTGCAAAAGCAGCGGGCTTCCGTGCGATGCAGTATAATATGGTCATCAGCACCAATGAAAATGCAGTACATCTCTGGCAATCGCTTGGTTTTGAGATCATTGGCACCATTCCTGAGGCTTTTTACCATTTTGAAAAAGGTTATGTCGATGCGCATATTATGTATCGGAAATTGTAAAATTCTTATTTGTTATTGAGGAAATTGTAATCCCTGATTCACCGTTAACTGATAACAAATCATAGCTTTGTATCATCATTCAACTTTTTAACTATTCAACCCTTCAACCAAAAATATGAGTTCTGAATCTTTTAATAAATTATGGAAAATGATTGGGTTGCGCTACAAATCGCACCCCTGGCACGGCATTCCGATTGGCGAGAAAGCGCCGGACGTCGTGACTGCTTTTATTGAGGTAATTCCCTCAGATACCGTCAAATATGAAGTGGACAAACTCACTGGTTATTTAAAAATAGACCGCCCGCAGAAGTTCTCCAATATTGTACCGGCATTATATGGCTTTATTCCGCAAACTTATTGCAAGGAAGAAGTTGGCAAATACTGCATGGAAAAAACTGGCCGCACGGGTATTATCGGCGACGACGACCCGCTGGACATCTGCGTACTCACCGAGCGCGAAATCACGCACGGCGACATCATTCTGCAAGCCATGCCCATCGGCGGGCTGCGCATGATTGATGACGACGAAGCCGATGATAAAATCATCGCGGTACTCAAGGACGACGAAGTCTATGGTCATATGACGGATGTGAGCCAACTCCCCGCCGGAGTTGTTAATCGCTTACGCCATTACTTCCTCACTTACAAGCAATTACCCGGAGAACCTTCCAAAACCGAAATTACCCATGTTTTTGGTAGGGCAGAAGCCCTCGATGTGATTCGCGCCAGCCAGCAAGACTATCAAAAAGCTTTCGGCAACCTCGAAGAAGCACTTTCGCTCACGTTATTTGAAGCTTTTAATTTTAGCCAAAGGCAGAAGGAGTTGCTGAAGCAATTCTGAAAGGAGAATTGATAATGCTTTCACTCCAGCACCTGTATTTTTGCGTACTTTAGTTCTTTAATGTCTTTAAAATGGTTTAGCTTTTAAAGGATTTTGAATTCTTGATAAGAATGGCCTATCTTGGTTATCAAAACGGATGCCAACTATTTTGCGAAAACTGGGTTTTCCGTTTCTTTTTCTACAGTAACGAAGGGAACGAACCTCCTCATGTACACGTTGAAAAAGAAAAAGGTCGCGGAAAGTACTGGATCGAACCAGCTCAAAAGGAATATATGTATAATTTTTCTAAACAGGACGAGAAAAAAGTAGATGACATAGTGGAGGAGGAACAGGAAAATTTTAAAAAGAAATGGTATGAATTCTTCGGTTGAAATACAAATTCCAATTGCAGTAGATGTACGCATCGAGCAAGAGCTCTTTTATGTTCGGCTGGAAGATGGTCGAGAAATTGGAGTTCCCTATCAATGGTATTGGCGATTGGCACAAGCCACGAACGCTGAACGACTTAATTGGCGCTTCATTAGCGATGGCGCAGGCATCCATTGGGAAGATATTGATGAAGATATTTCTATTGAAGGCATTTTAAAAGGAAATAAAAATCCTAATCCGCCAAAAAAGGCTATCCAGAATTAAAGACTCACTCCAGCACCTGCACCTTTGCATACTTCAACATAATCCTTCGCTTTTGCGGTTCTTCGATGTCTTTGAAATGAATGGTAGCTACAGGATTATCTTTGTTGCCGTCCATGCTGAGTACTTTGCCTTCGCCAAACTTAAGATGGAGAATATTTGTGCCAACTTTGACTTGATCAATCGGACTGGCTTTAAAGGTCGAAGGATCAATCTTGGCAACAGGTTTGACAGCAGTACGAGCGAAATTGCCCATCACTTTGGCCACTGGCGTCTCCTCTCTTTCTTTGGACAACGATCGGATGGAAGTTGTGCTTTCTACGTGATGATGCGGAATTTCTGATAGAAACCGGCTGGGGTCGCAGTCACGCGACTTTCCATAACGATGGCGTGAAGTAGCGTAAGTAAGCGTCAGGTACTCTTCGGCACGTGTAATCGCAACATAAAACAAGCGGCGCTCCTCGTCCAATTGATCAGGCGAATCCATTGAAAGAAAAGACGGGAATAAACTCTCTTCCAAACCCGCCACAAAAACGGATTTAAATTCCAAACCCTTTGCAGCGTGTACCGACATAAGCGTTACATGATCATCTCCGCTCTGGTTGTCATCCAAATCGGTAAATAAAGCAATATTTTGCAGATAAGCGGCAAGACTTTTATCCGCCTCATCGTTGCCTGTTCCTTGCGGCACTCCATCCTCCACAAATGCATTCATCCCATCGAGCAGGGCGTTGACGTTTTCCAGGCGGCCCGTGCCTTCTATCGTAGTATCTTTTTTCAATTCATCAATCAAGCCGGAGCGTTTCGCAATATAAGCAGCGATGTCGTAAGCGTTATTAGTCTTGGCTTTTGCAGCAAAATCATGGATCATCGCCACGAAATCATTGATCGCGCTTTGTGTACGAGTGCCTAAACCCGCTTGGCCCAGGCATTGCCACATCGGCAGATTCATTTGCCCGGCTAAGGCGCTGATTTTTTCTACGCTGGCATCCCCGATATTTCTTCGCGGATAATTGATGATCCGACGCAAGGCTTCTTCGTCTAATTGATTGATTGCCAGTCGTAAATACGCAATTAAATCTTTTACTTCTTTTCTTTGGTAGAATGACAAACCGCCAAACACGCGGTAAGGCACATTATAACGCCGCAGGTATTCTTCAAAAATCCTTGATTGCGCATTGGTACGATACAAAATAGCAATATCGCTATTGCGAAGGTGAAAGCGATTTTTTTGTTCCAGAATGGTATCCGCCACGCGCTTGCCTTCTTCGTTGTCGTTCAGGGATTTAATAACTTTAATTTTCTGGCCAATGCCTTTATCTGACCAAATTTTCTTTTGAATTTGTTTTTTATTATATGTAATTACCTCATTAGCAGCCTGTACGATGTGTTCGGTAGAGCGATAATTTTGCTCCAATTTAAATACCTGAAAACCATAGGGTTTGAAATCATTTTCAAAATCAAGGATATTCTGAATCGTTGCACCCCGGAAAGCGTAAATACTTTGCGCGTCATCACCTACCACGCAGATGTTTCGGGGGCTACCGTCGTAATGCACCAGTTTTTTTACAATCGCGTATTGCAAATAATTCGTATCCTGAAATTCATCAACTAAAACATATTTAAATTTCTTTCGATATTTATCCAGCACACCATCAGGATTTTTTTGCAATAATTCGTACAAACGATACAGCAAATCATCGAAATCCATCGCACCGGAACGCTTGCAACGAGCTGTGTATTTTTCATAAATCTGGGCGGTCATGCCGCGTTTGGCGAGGCGATCCTGCTCCATTAATTCCTGATTTTCTGCATATAATTTTGGTGTAATCAAATTGCTTTTGGCAGAAGAAATGCGCGCGCGAATGGCATTAACATTATATACATTTTTATCCAGATTCAATTCCTTGATAATAGCATTCAGCACACTTTTGGTGTCCTCGGTATCGTAAATTGTAAAATTTGATGGATAGCCGATTTTATCTGCTTCTACCCTTAAAATCCTTGCAAAAATGGAGTGAAACGTACCCGCCCAAACCTGATTTGCACGGTCGCCGACTACTTTGGCGATGCGTTCCTTCATTTCACGAGCGGCTTTATTGGTGAAGGTTAGCGCCAGAATTTCCCAGGGCGGCACATCTT
>JANRME010000347.1:0-7089 GCA_033761835.1 Saprospiraceae bacterium | reverse complement strand
AAGGAAAATTGAAAAATCAGATTACTTCCGGCCCTTTCCACTGCGAGGATATTGAGGCAATTGATGAGAAAAATCGAGTGCTTTACTTTACTGCCAATGGGCGTGAGGCAAACGAAGACCCCTACTTTTTGCATCTTTATCGTATCAATTTTGATGGAACGGGTTTAAAACTTTTAAACAGAGGCGATTTCGATCACGCGGTGAATATGAATGATGCGGGGCAGTTTTTTGTGAATAATTTTTCAAGAGTAAACACTACTCCAAAGTCTGAACTATTTGATAGCCAGGGATTAAAACTTATGGATTTGGAAATATCTGATTTATCGCAACTTTTTGCTGCTGGCTATCGCTTTCCTGAGCCTTTTAAAGTGAAAGCAGATGATGGTATCACCGATTTGTATGGCGTGATGTACAAACCTTTTGATTTTGACTCTACTATGAAGTATCCGATTATTGAATACGTATATCCTGGCCCGCAAACGGAAGCTGTTGGAAAATCTTTTTCTGCGAACATGGATCGCACCGATCGCCAGGCGCAGCTTGGTTTTATTGTGATTACGATTGGTAATCGCGGCGGGCATCCTTCTCGCTCCAAGTGGTATCATAACTATGGCTACGGCAATTTGCGCGATTATGGTTTAGCCGACAAGAAAGCAGCAGCAGAGCAATTGGCGGCGCGGCATTCTTATATTGACATTAACAAAGTCGGCATTTTTGGGCATTCGGGTGGAGGTTTTATGTCAACCGCAGCGATGTTGGTGTATCCTGATTTTTTCAAAGTGGCAGTTTCCTCTTCCGGTAATCATGAAAATAATATTTACAATCGTTGGTGGAGCGAAAAACATGATGGCGTAAAAGAAATTGTAAATGATAAAGGTGACGTTACATTTGAATATGATATTGATAAAAACTCCGATTTAGCGAAAAACTTGAAAGGTAAACTACTTATCTGCACCGGCGATATCGACAACAACGTTCATCCTGCTAATACCATCACAATGGCGAATGCTCTAATCAAAGCTAACAAACGCTTCGATTTTTTCGTTTTCCCTGGCCAACGACATGGCTACGGCGATATGAACGAATATTTCTTCTGGCTGCGATCAGAGTATTTTGCAAAACATTTAATTGGGGATTACCGCGAAAGTG
The DNA here is from genome assembly GCA_033761835.1 of Saprospiraceae bacterium. Lineage (GTDB taxonomy): Bacteria > Bacteroidota > Bacteroidia > Chitinophagales > Saprospiraceae > JADJNW01. The sequence continues at coordinate 5,940 of JANRME010000347.1, read as the reverse complement.
CCGACATCGTTGAGCTGAATAATGACAAACCGATGAATGGGAAACGATGATTGGGAAATGGAAAGGCTTAGAGACGGGGAGACAGAGAACATGAGAGAAGAAAGGACAAGAAGAAAAGAAACCGAGTGACGGAGAACACTACCATCACTCGGTTTTCAAATATGTTGTTGCCTATTTACTCGTCCTTTGATACATTGCTAATGTCTTTAAATAAAAGCATCTCGCTTATTTTATCGGAAGCACCTTGGTAAAAGCCGGTTTCGTGTTCGTACTTTTCTGGATTGTTGAACGTGCCAAACAAAATATCAAACAAGGGCAAATCCGAATAATTAAAACCGTGAATGCCTTTGGCGTGGTGTACGGTGTGGCTCTCAGGTCGCTGAATGATGTACCCCAACCACCGCGGCGTCTTAATATTGGCGTGTTGGAAGACGCTAAAGAAATTGGTCACCAGCAATACTACGGTAGTCGCTTGCGGTGAAATACCAATGATCCATACAAAACAAATACTGCCGAGCATGGTAAAACCGATCATATCCATTGGGCTGAAGAAAAAAGCGCCATACGTATCAAGCCGCTCTGCGCTATGATGCATCTGATGGAAAGTGCGCCATAACGCATTATTGCGGTGCATACTGCGATGCCATACATACAAACCAAATTCATACAATAACACCGCTGCTACTGCCCCTCCGATCGTTCCCAAACTTGTAAGATCCAGCAAACGATAGGGTTCTAATAATGGATTGATAAACATGGGCAAATAGGAGGATAAATAAAAGAATATAAAGAACGAAATAATCCCTTTGATTTGCCAGAATTTCACATAAGGTAATGGTCGAGCCGGGAATAAGGCTTCCCAGATCATCAGTGCAGCATACATCGCTATGACAGAGAGCGATATGGGGTCGAGCAAAATTTCAATTGGTGATGGCATAATTCGAGTGATTTTAGTTTTTTGAAAAAATTTGAGTGTCGGGTGAAACGGTTGTTAGTGGGTATGGCGCATTTCAGAAATGTGCCACATTGATATTAATTCAGAAAAAGCTAATCATTATTTGAATTGGAAATTGCAATTGTCCTTGGGCTATGCTCAGTTTTGATGATAGGAAGAAACCAAGCAGCAGCAATAACTGCCACTCGATTCCCAGAATCAGTTTGTTGAACTTCATAATGTTTTATGTTACGGGTGATTTCAATTAATTGTAGCACATCTTGCCTGTCGGCAGACAGGTTTATAAAATGCGCCACATTTTCATTCATCTAATAAGCGTAAGGACAAAACTTACATCGTAAGTTGGAGGTACGAGGCGCAAAGTACGAGGCGCGAAGGTCGAAGATTAAGTTCTCCAGTTGATTTCGTATTCTGGAGTGTATTCACAGAAAATCCCCGTTTTGATAGAGATTTCCAAGTGTTTGCTCAATTGAGGATGTACTTCGGCTATTTTTTTCACCGCATTGCGGATGCGCCAGGTAACGGCAGATCGGATTTTGTCAATACTATCGGAGACTTTACGCGTTTTGCCGCCTAAGCCCAAAGATTTGGAAAGATGGTCTAATAATTGATCGTATTCTTCCTGCAAGACTTTGATTCGATCTTGGTGGTGCGCTGCTTCTGCCTCTTGCAATTCTTGCTGGATACTCAAAATGCGCTGCTGATAAGCTTTTTTTGCTTTTTCATCAAAGACCGTTTCGCCTTTTTCAATGACCTGCGTTCCCATTAACTCCGTGCAATGAATCGCTTGATTAGGCGCAGCGAGTAGTCGTGCAATATCATGAAAGCCTTTTAATTCAGGCAATTGCGCTTGTTTTCCTGCAAAAGAGATGCTCCAAAGTCCGCCTTCCTCTGCAAAAATATTTTGCTCAAATATCCGCGTTGAGGTAGATTCAATGGAAGCCATTGGTAATGCGCCATTACTTATGAATTCCCAGAACGGTTTTAAATTAGTAGTCCCTTTGAAAGGATTGACATCCATCACCCATTTTAGCGCCGTTTGGTTATCAGCTGCTTCGCCGTAATTAATTTTTTGCGAAAATTCCTGTAAATACAACTGCCAGTACTGGCGCATTTTAACAAAATCGCCTTTATGATAATACGCCGCCGCAACGCAGGCTGGAAAATCGACCCAGTTTTTTCCCAATTGATGTTTTTCCACCAAAGCAATCGCCGCATCAAAATTGCCCAGTTCAAATTCAATCACGGTGCCATAAGCATAATAAGTATCACTGCTAATAGGATTCAGTTTTTGCACTTTTTCATACAACTGATGTGCTTCCGAAAGGTAGCCCAGATAAACAAAGCCCAATGCAATGTGCAGAAGATTCTCTGCATCGTTGGGATTGAGGCGCAACGCATTTCGGAAATAAAATTCTGATTTTTCATAATTGCCACTGTACAAGTAGAGCTTCCCTAAAATGGCAGCACTCACATGGTCTCTTTCATCCAATTCGAGGGCTTTTTGCGCCCATTCAAACGCACCGTTCTGACTCACCTCCCAGCGATCCCAAATCTGACAACTCCATTCATTAAAATAGGTCAACGACATCCCCGTATAAGCCCTGGCATAATGAGGATCAATATCCATCGCTTGTTGGAAATACATACGCGCCTGCTCGTCTGCTTCGAGTGTACCTTTCTTGAGTTCCTGCAAGCCCCGCAGCCAACATTCATAAGCATTTAAATTAGTGATTGGTTTTTTTCTAATTTCTGCAAGCAGATCATAATCCACCGAATATTGAAGTGAAACGACAATTTTCTCTACCATTTCTTCCTGGATGTGAAATATTTCATCCAAAGAACCACTAAACTTCTCTGCCCATACCAAGCGATTTTGCTGCGGATTGATGAGCTGTATATTAAAATAAAGTTTTTCATTCTGATACCTTACCAAACCTTTCACCACATAATCGAGATCAACATCGTACGACATTGGACTATCCCTTTCATTGGCACACCAATACTCTGCCACATCATACGGAACAATCTGAAAAGAGCGGAAACGCGACAAATCCGTGATGACATCCATTGCCAGCCCTTTGCAAAGCATTTCAATGACAGGATCATCGGAAAGACACCGCAAAGGAAAAACCGCCAGACAAATCTCTTTATTTTGAACAATGGATTCCATTCTTGATAGACGCTTATAAGCGCAATTTTAATATGTCTTAAACATCTAAATCAATAGCAATTTGCTAATAATCAAATCATCGTAACACGGTACGGCAAATTTAGTCGCTTTTTCTTAGTATTTCAAGGTTAAAACAATGGTATGAATTACCTCAGTCAATTCAAAAATTAGACTGCAAAAGATTAGTTTTTTGACTAAAAATGGCAAATAGAATCTACCAAGATTATCGGAATTAGGATCAGGTGAGGGCGCAAGTGGATAAAGGTTTTATAACTTAGCGCAGGCAATAAAAAAACTTGAGGAGATGCTTCAATTGTAAAACATTCAAAATCAAATCCATACAAGCTTTCTCAATGAAAAAATTCCTCATCATACTTGGAATGTGCGCTTTTTTTGTGCAATGCAAAAATGAATCAAGCCAGAAACAAGAGATTCCTCAAAACACGGAATCCTCTTCTAAAGATTGGGCGCTGCTGCCTTTTGTAAAAACAGACAGCGTCAATCCTGTTCTGCTTCCTGATTCTACGCTAATCTTTACTTGTCCTATTCGGCAAACCGCTGTAAAATGGGTGCAAAAAGATGTTTTCAATCCAGCAACGGTGGTGCGCAACGATAGCATTTTTATGATTTTCAGAGCGGAAGATATTATCGGAAAATACGCTGGTACATCAAGATTAGGGCTCGCAGTAAGTACAGATGGATTTCATTTTAGTAAAATGCCAGAACCTGTCTTCTATCCTGACAACGATTCTATGGAAAAATACGAATGGGAAGGCGGCGTGGAAGACCCACGAATTGTGGAAAGCGAGGATGAGCGCTATATTATGACTTACACTGCTTATGATGGAAAAGTGGCGCGTTTGTGTTTGGCTTCTTCGCAGGATTTGAAAAATTGGGAAAAACATGGATTGGTTCTGGATAGTGAAAAATACCGCGATGCTTGGTCAAAGTCAGGCGCAATTGTTTGTAAGCAAGTGGGAAACCGCTTCGTTGCTCAAAAGATTAATGGAAAATATTGGATGTATTGGGGTGATACCGATTTGTTTATGGCGAATTCGGATGATTTGATTCATTGGCAAGCCGTAGAAAAAATGGATGGCTCTTTGCTCCGAGTACTCTCGCCGCGTCCAGGTTATTTCGATAGTCGTTTGGTGGAAAGCGGGCCTTTTGCTTTGCTTACGAAACAAGGTATTTTACTGATTTACAATTCAATGAATGCAACAACTTTTAATGATGTGACCTTGACGGAAGATACTTATAGTGCCGGGCAAGCGCTTTTTGACAAAGAAAATCCCGTGAAATTAATCGCGCGCACGGATGAAAATTTCTTCAAGCCCGATAAACCTTATGAGCTTGTTGGTCAAGTAAACAAAGTTTGTTTTTTGGAGGGATTGGTTTGGTTCAAAGATAAATGGTACTTATACTATGGCACAGCCGATTCAAAAATTGCGGTTGCTACTTGCGAAAAGGTACTTCGATAGTCATGCCATCCTCGCCGCCGATGGTATTTGGAAAAATCGCCTGAGCCTCGGTGACTAATTCGTTAATATTCTTATAACGAGTTGAATAATGCGCAATTATCAACTTTTCTGCATTCGCCTTTTGAGCAATGGTAGCGGCTTCAGCGGCGGTAGCGTGCATCGTTTCAAGAGCGTTTGCATAATCTTTTTGCAAAAAGGTGGCTTCGTGGTATAGCAAGTCAACGTTTTGGATCATTGGCAGAATATCTTCTTTATACATGGTATCCGAGCAGTAAGCATAGGAACGAGGTTTGGGTGACGGCGTTGTCAACTCTTCATTTGGAATAATTTTTCCACTCGGCAAAATAAAATCCGCACCGCGCTTAATCGCTGGAATCTTTTGATAAGGAATTTGGTATTGCTCAATTTTCTCAGGCAAAATGCTACGTGGGCGCTCTTTTTCAACAAATAAGAAGCCGGATGTGGGTATTCGATGCTTGAGTGGTATGCTATAAACACGAACAATTTTATCTTCAAATACAAGTTGATGTTTTTCAGTATCTAATACATTAAAAATAAGTTTAAATTGGAATTCTCCTTCACCATGAGGCAAGGTCAATACTCGAATCATTTCTTCCAAACCAGCCGGTGAGAATATTTCCAAGGGTTGTCTTCGATCATTCAGACCATAAGAAGTCAACAAGCCCATTAGTCCGAAAAAATGGTCGCCATGCAAATGGCTAATAAAAATCTGGTTGATTTTGCTACGTTTTACACCAAAATCGCTCATACGCATTTGCATTCCTTCCCCACAATCAATGAGGTAAAGATGTTCCTGGACATTCAAGACTTGTGCAGATGTAAAACGCCCAGGCACAGGCATAGCAGAACTGGTGCCGAGTAGTGTAAGTGAGAATCGCATTTGTTAAAAGAGGTCAGAAATCGGAGCAGAGAAGCGAGACTTTGGGAAAATGAAAAATAAGTCTGGCATCTGGCTTCTCTCTTCCAACTTCTACAATTCAATCTTCATCCCCGTCCACATTGAGTTCCCGCTCGATTTCTTCCATAAAAACGTAATCAATAGATTCCTCTACGGTTGGGATAATCGTAAGAACCGTATCTAAGCGAGAGATTTCGATTAATTTTTTGACGTTTGGATGTTCAATACCTGTCAAAATGAAAGACCCCAACTGCTTCCACAAGCGGTCGGCTGTCAATATGGCACTCAAGCCTGACGAATCTACATAATGTACATCCGACAAATCCAGGATCAGATTAAGTATGCCCTCATTGGATAAAATGACAAATTCGGATTTGAGGTTGGGGGCAATCAATGAATTTACATTCTCCTC